>JBBRYD010000029.1:0-34582 GCA_038238065.1 Propionibacteriales bacterium
CACCGTTGCGGCCAGCTCGAACGCCCCCTTGTACCCGTGGCGGCGCATCGCCGCGATCCAACGCGGGTTGACCACCCGGGCCCGGAACACCCGCGCGGTCTCCTCGGTCAGGGACCGCGTCCTGACGGCGTCAGGAGTGGTGGAGTCACCGACGTAGGCCTTGGGCGCCGTCCCGGTCAGCGACCGGACGGTGGCGACCATCCCGCCGTGGTACTGGAAGTAGTCGTCGGAGTCGGCGATGTCGTGCTCGCGGGTGTCGATGTTCTTGGCCGCCACCGTGATCCGGCGGTAGTTGGCCTCCATGTCGTCGCGGGCGGACACCCCGTCCAGGCCCCGGCCGTAGGCGAAGCCACCCCACGTGGTGTAGACCTCGGCGAGGTCCTTGTCGTCGCGCCAGTTGCCGGCCTCGATCAGCGGCAGGATGCCCGCGCCGTACGAACCGGGCTTGGAACCGAAGATCCGGGTGCTCGCCCGGCGAGCGTCGCCGTGCCGCTCGAGCTCGATCTGGGCGTGCTTCTTCGGGAAGTTCGCCTCCAGTGGCTCGTCCAGGTCGATGACCAGCCGGACGGCGTCGTCCAGCATCGCGAGCACGTGTGGGAACGCGTCCCGGAAAAAGCCGGAGATGCGCACCGTGACGTCGATCCGGGGCCGGCCGAGCTCGTCCAGCGGCACCGGCTCCAGCCCGACCACCCGGCGGGACGCCTCGTCCCAGACCGGCAGCACACCGAGCAGAGCCAGCACCTCCGCAATGTCATCGCCACTCGTGCGCATGGCCGAGGTGCCCCACACCGACAGGCCGACGGACGGCGGGTACTCGCCGGTGTCGTCCAGATAGCGCTGGAGGAGGGAATCGGCCATGGCCTGCCCCGTGCCGAACGCCAGTCGCGACGGGATGGCCTTGGGGTCGACCGAATAGAAGTTACGGCCGGTCGGCAGCACGTTGACCAGCCCACGCAGCGGCGAACCCGACGGCCCGGCCGCGACGTAACCGCCTTCGAGGGCGTGCAGGGTGGCGGTGATCTCGTCGGTGGTCTGAGCCAGCCGCGGGACGACCTCGGTGCAGGCGAAGGTCAGGCTGGCGATGACGCCGGGGTTGTCGTGCAGGGGGTCGTCCACCCCCAGCACCGCGCGGCAGACCTCGGGGACCCGGTCGGCGGACCACTCGGCGTCGGCGAGGGCGGTGACCAGCGCCTTGGCCTGAGCCTCCACGGCGTCCACCTCGACCCCTCTGCGTTCGCACCCTCTACTCGCGTTCGCACCCTCTGCAGCCGGTGCGGCTGCTCCAAAGGGGTGCGGCTGCGGGCCCGGCTCGGCCACGGTCCCCTCCACCAGACCCAACGCCACCCGAAGCCCGGGCACGCTGTTGATCTGGCCGCCGAACACCTGGTTGGACCGCAGGATCGCCAGCACCAGGTTGATCAGGCCGTCGGTCTCCGGGGGCTCGCCGAGGATGTGCAGGCCGTCGCGGATCTGGACGTCCTTGATCTCGCAGAGCCAGCCGTCCACGTGCAGCACGAACTCGTCGAACACCTCGTCGTCGGGCCGGTCGGCCAGTCCGAGGTCGTGGTCGAGCTGCGCTGACTTGATCAGGGTCCAGATCTCACCCCGCAGGGCCGGCGCCTTGGCCGGGTCCATGGCGATCACGTTGCCGTACTCGTCCAGCAGCTGTTCCAGCCGGGCGATGTCGCCGTACGCCTCGGCGCGAGCCATCGGCGGCACGAGATGGTCGATGATCGTGGCGTGGGCCCGGCGCTTGGCCTGCGTGCCCTCACCCGGGTCGTTGACCAGGAACGGGTAGATCAGCGGCATCGAGCCGATCGCCGCGTCGGTGCCGCAGGAGGCGGACATGCCGACGTTCTTGCCGGGCAGCCACTCGAGGTTGCCGTGCTTGCCCATGTGCACGACGGCGTGGGCACCGAACTCGCGCTCCAGCCAGCGGTACACCGCAAGGTAGTGGTGCGAGGGTGCCAGGTCGGGGTCGTGGTAGATGGCGATCGGGTTCTCCCCGAATCCCCGGGGTGGCTGGACGAGGATGACCACGTTGCCGGCCTGCAGGGTCGCGGCCACGATCTCGCCCTGGGGGTCGCGCGAACGGTCCACGAACAGATCGCCCGGCGCCTCGCCCCAGGCCGCGGTCACCCCGTCGACCAGGTCAGCCGGCAGCTCGGCCAGCCACTCGCTATACTTCGCGGCGCGTATCCGTACGGGCTGGCCGGAGAGCTGCTCGGCCGTCAGCCACTCGGGATCCTGGCCGCCGGCCGCGATCAGGGCGTGGATAAGGGCGTTGCCGGCGGTGGTGTCGGGGTGCTCGTCCTCCCATCCTTCAAGCGGGGGGTCGACCCCCTGCGACCCCCGCACACTACTGGAGGGAAGTGGCCCGGTCCCCGGGATGTCGCCCGGTTCGCCCACGTCATAACCGGCCGCCCGCAGGGAGCGGAGCAGGCTGATCACCGAGCGCGGCGTGTCCAGCCCGACGGCGTTGCCGATCCGCGAGTGCTTGGTGGGGTAGGCCGACAGCACGATGGCGATCTTCCGCTCGCTCGGCGCCAGGTGCCGCAGCCGGGCGTGCGCCACGGCGATCTCGGCCACCCGACGGCAGCGCTCGAGGTCGGGCACGTAGTGCGGCAGCCCGTCAGGGTCGGTCTCCTTGAACGAGAACGGCACGGTGATGATGCGCCCGTCGAACTCCGGCACGGCGACCTGGGTGGCGACGTCGAGCGGCGTCATGCCCTCGTCGGAGTCCGCCCAGGAAGCGCGGTCGCGGGTCAGGCACAGACCCTGCAGGATCGGTACGTCGAGCGCCGCCAGCGCCTTCACGTCCCAGGCCTCGTCGTCACCTCCGGCCGACGAGTTCGCCGGCTTGGTCCCGCCGGCGGCCAAGACCGTCGTGACCAGCGCGTCGTACGTGGCCAGATGGTCGAGCAGATCCGGCGGGGCGTCTCGGAGCGAGGCGGTGAAGATCGGGCGCCCCACTCCCCCGGCGGCGTCGATCGCGTCGGCCAGGGCGTGCACGTAGTCGGTGTTGCCGGCCGTCTGCTGAGCCCGGTAGAAGAGGATGCCGACGCGCGGCCGGACTTCCACAGTCCCAGCCGGCGTCGGACGAGGGTCAGCCAGCGTCCCACGCCTTGAGCCGGGCTCGCCCTGAGCCGGTCGGAAGGTCGACGGGCGATCCAGTTCCCCCCACAACGGCTGCTCCACTGGCGGCGCGAAACCCACCCCGGTGAGTAGCACCGTGTCGGACAGGAACGCGTGCAGCTGGGCCAGGTTGGCGGTCCCACCCTGGGCCAGATAGACGTGGGCGTCACGGGCGATCCCCATCGACACCGTTGACTGCTCCATCAGCGCGGCATCGGGAGCCTGCTCGCCGCCCAGCACCACCATCGGCTTCCCGGTGGCCCGGATGCGGGCGAAGCCGCCGCACAGATCCTGCGGCGAGCCGAGGATGCGCGCCACGATCAGGTCCGCGGATTCCAGGGCCTCCGCCATCTCGGTGTGCACGGCCTTGGTCGGGTTGACGTAGGTGTAGTCCGCCCCCGAGGCGCGTGCGGACAGCAGGTCGGTGTCCGATGTCGACAACAGGGCGATGCGCGTCATGCTCTCCTCCGTGGAACCGCGAGTGGGGCGTCCGAGAAGCCTATGCGTGATCTCGACCTCCGCCGGCGACAGTTCAGCGCAGTCAGCCGCGCGTTGCCTCTGTGGAGTCCGCATGCCAGCATCGAGCACGTGAGCGACCCCGACGAAGCACCCCGCCGCTCTCGGTGGGAGCGCGCATCGCGGTTCGCGTGGCCGGGGCATCCGAGCACCTGGCGGGAGGTGCCCGGCCGGCTGCAGCCGACCCTGCTGAGCGTGGGCCGGCTGACCGCCGCCGGTGTGGTCTCCTACCTGTTCACCCTGCTGCTGACCGACGGTGCCGTGGACCTGACCGGTGCCCTGACGGCGTTGCTGGTCGTGCAGGCCTCGACCTTCTCCACCCTGAAGATGGGCGTCATCCGGGTGAGCGCCGTGCTGACGGGTGTGCTCGTGGCGACGCTGCTCTCCACCTGGATCGGGCTCACCTGGTGGAGCCTCGGAGCTGTCATCGCCGCCTCGCTGGTGTTGGCCAAGGTGTTTCGGCTGGGCGAGCAGACCATCGAGGTGCCGATCAGCGCCATGCTCATCCTGGGTGTGACCAACCACGACGTGGCGTCGGAGATCCGGGTGCTGAACACGCTCATCGGCGCTGGGGTCGGGGTCGCGTTCAACCTGATCTGGCCGCCCGCCATGCCCACCGGCCAGGCGGAACGCGTACTGCTCCGGGTGGCGGACGCGGCGGCCGAACCGCTCGACGCCGCAGGTGTCGCCCTGGTGAGCGGGCCCGTGACCCGTCAGCAGGTGGAGACCTGGCTGGACGATGTCCGGGCGGCCAACCGACGCGTCGCCGTGGCCACCGAGACGATCGGACTGCTGAAGGACAGCCGGCGCCTCAACCCGAGGGCCCTCGGCACCGTCGACGTGGCGCCGGTGCTGGCCACGGGACTCGACGACCTGGAGCACTGCCTGCTGGCGATCCGGGCGTTGTTCGTGGTGATGCAGACGGAGCTACCGCCCGAGGAGAACCCCGACGACCCGTACGGAGAGGAGCTCCGCACCGCCTTCGCCGTGGTGCTGCACGACGTCGCCGACTGCCTGCGCGCCTTCGGCGGTCTGGTGGTGGCCGAGGCCGAGGGTCGGGAGGAGGAGACGGAGCAGGCGCTGGCCGACAGCCTGGACATCCTCCGCGAGACGCAGGCGATCCTGGCCGAGCTGATCATGGTCGACGCGATGGACCATCCGTCGTCGTGGCTGCTCCGCGGCTCCATCCTCACGGCGGTGGAACAGGTGCTGGCACGGCTCAACCTCGAGGACCGCGACCGGGTCCACCGAGCCTGGTTGGAGGAGCAACGCCAACGACCCCTCGCTCAGCTCCCCCCGTTCATCGCCGGCGTCCTGCCGCACCCCGACCGCCCGTACCTGCGGGGGATGGAGCCGACGGTGACCAAGCTGCTCACACCCCAGCGGGACGTCTGGCACCGGCTGCCGAAGCCGCCGCAGGAGCCCGACCCCCCGCACGCACCCTGAGCCGCCGCTAGAGCGTCGCGCGCAACGCCCGCAGGCGCCTCAGGGACGAGTCGCGGCCCAAGATCTGCATGGACTCGAACAGTGGTGGCGAGATCCGCTGACCCGAGATAGCCGTCCGGACCGGACCGAAGGCCAGCCGAGCCTTGAGGCCGAGTCCCTCCACCAGCGCGGGCCGCAGGGTCGCCTCGAGCGCCTCCGACTCCCACGTCGGCACCGACTCGAGCGCGGTCAGCGCCGCGTCCAGCACACTGGCGGCGGCCTCGGTGAGCTGGGCCCGCGCGTCGTCGGCCACCGGCAGCTCGTCGTCGGCCAGGTAGAACGGTGCCACCATCGGGGTGGCCTCCGACAGCACCTGCACCCGGGTCTGCACCAGCGGCGCGATCGAGCGCAGCCGATCGAGGTCGGCTGCGCTCGGCACCGGCGGCAACACGCCGTCACGCTGCAGGTAGGGCAGCAGCCGCTCGCCGAAGTCGGCCACGTCGAGTCGGCGGAGGTGTTCGGCGTTGATCGCCTCGGCCTTCTTCTGGTCCCAACGCGCCGGGTTGGGGTTCACGTCGTGGATGTCGAACGCCGCGATCATCTCGTCCGGGTCGAACAGGTCGTGATCGTCGGCGATCGACCAGCCGAGCAGCGCCAGATAGTTGATCATCCCCTCGCGGATGAAACCGCGTTGGCGATGCAGGAACAGGCTGGACTGAGGGTCCCGCTTGGACAGCTTGCGGTTGCCGTCGCCCAACACCAGCGGCATGTGTCCGAAGACCGGCACCCGCTCGGCCGCCCCGATGGCGATGAGCGCGTGATAGAGCGCGATCTGCCGCGGCGTGGACGACAGCAGGTCCTCGCCCCGGATCACGTGGGTGATGCCCATGGCGGCGTCGTCGACCGGGTTGACCAGGGTGTAGAGCGGCAGCCCGCCGGCCCGCACGATGACGAAGTCCGGCACCGTGCCGGCCTTGAACGTGACCTCACCGCGGATCAGGTCGTGGAAGGTGATGTCACGGTCCGGCATCCGCAGCCGCAGCACCGGCTCGCGGCCCTCGGCCCGGTAGCGGATCAGCTGCTCCTCGCTCAGGCTGCGGTCATAGCTGTCGTAGCCCAGTTTCGGGTCACGACCTGCGGCCCGGTGGCGGGCCTCGATCTCCTCGTTGGTGCTGAACGACTCGTAGGCATACCCGGCGTCGAGCAGCCGAGCCGCCACGTCGAGGTGCGAGGCCCGCCGCTCGCTCTGTCGGTACGGGGCGTACGGACCGCCGATGTCGGGGCCCTCGTCGTAGTCGAGCCCGAGCCAGTGCATCGCGTCGAGGAGCTGGTCGAAGCTCTCCTCGCTGTCTCGGCCCGCGTCGGTGTCCTCGACCCGGAACACGAACGCGCCCCCGGTGTGCCGGGCGTAGGCCCAGTTGAACAGAGCCGCGCGAACCATCCCGATGTGCGGGGTGCCGGTCGGTGAGGGGCAGAAACGGACCCGGATGTCGGACCCCGTCACCTCCGCCGTCGAGCCGGCCTGTGGAGTCGATGAAGTCGTCATGATCAGCCCAGGGTATCGGCGCGACCGGTGCCGCCCCGCATCCGTTCGTTGACGCAGATGTCTAGTTTTGTCACACAGGTTTCGCTACATTCGTCGCCAGTCCTTGCCACTCACCCATGTCGCGACTGCCCGGGAGAAGCCATGAATGCACCACCCACCGAGCTCAAGAAGGGCTTGAAGCCGCGCCACCTGACCATGATCGCGATGGGTGGGGTGATCGGAGCAGGCCTGTTCGTGGGCTCCGGCACCGTCATCAGCGAAGCCGGACCGTCGTCCTTTCTCACGTATGCGATCACGGGGCTGCTGATCATCCTGGTGATGCGCATGCTCGGCGAGATGGCGACGGCCGATCCGTCGACCGGATCGTTCGCCGACTACGCCCGCAAGGCGCTGGGCGGTTGGGCTGGGTTCTCCGTCGCCTGGCTCTACTGGTACTTCTGGGTGATCGTGATCGGCTTCGAGGCGGTGGCCGGCGCCAAGGTGATCCAGTACTGGTTGCCCCAGGTGCCGCTGTGGCTGTTGTCCCTGGTGCTGATGGCGCTGATGACCGCAACCAACCTCTTCTCGGTGTCGTCCTTCGGCGAGTTCGAGTTCTGGTTCGCCGGCATCAAGGTCGCGGCCATCGTGATCTTCCTGGTGCTCGGCACCCTCTTCGTCCTGGGCGTCTGGCCCCATAAGTCCTTGGACTTCACCAACCTGACGTCCCAGGGCGGTTTCTTCCCCAACGGCATCGGCGCGGTGTTCTCCGCCATCGTGGTGGTCATCTTCTCCATGGTCGGCGCCGAGGTGGCGACCATCGCCGCGGCGGAGTCACCCGATCCCGGGAAGTCGATCGCCAAGGCGACCAACTCGGTGATCTTCCGGATCGCGATCTTCTTCGTGGGATCGATCTTCCTGCTGGCGGTCATCCTGCCCTGGAACTCCAACGACCTCGCCGCCTCGCCCTACGTCGCCGCCTTCAAGCTGATGGGCATCCCCGGTGCCGCCGACATCATGAACGCCGTGGTGCTGACCGCCGTGCTGTCTTGCCTCAACTCAGGCCTGTACACGTCGTCCCGGATGCTCTTCGTGCTGGCCGCCCGCCGCGAGGCACCGGTCGGACTGATGTCGGTCAGTCAGCGGGGCGTACCGATGGCGGCGATTCTCGCATCGAGTGTGGTGGGGTTCCTGTGCGTGATCGCCGCGGCGGTCTCGCCGGGCACGGTCTTCCTCTTCCTGCTGAACTCCTCCGGCGCCATCATCTTGTTCGTCTACCTGCTGATCGCCGTCTCGCAGATCATCCTGCGCCGGCGTGCCGACTCGGCGCAGCTCACCGTCAAGATGTGGCTCTTCCCGGTGCTGTCCATCGTGGTGGTGCTGGCGATCCTGGCCGTGCTGGTGCAGATGGCGGTCGATCCCGCCGTCCGCATCCAGCTGATCCTGAGTCTTGCCGCCTGGGCCGCCGTCGTCATCCTCTACTTCGCCTCCAAACGGGCCCGCGGCGGAAAGGCACCCGTCGAGGTCGCAGCCACCGACGGGGATGCGGGGGCGCCCGCCGAGCGGGTGTTGGTGCTGGCCAACGAGACGGTCAACGGCGACGAGCTGCTCGACGAGCTGCGGGCCATCGACCGGGCCGGCGATGCGCAGTACTTCGTCTGCGTGCCGGCCAACCCGATCGACACCGGTCAGGCGCAGCACCAGGGGGCCGCCTTCATCTGGCAGGCCACCGTCGAGGCCGCCCAGGCCCGTCTGGACCGGACCCTGGACATCCTGCACGCCGAGAACCTGCACGCCGACGGGGCGCTGGGCGACTATCGGCCGTTGCGGGCTCTGGCGGCCGCGGTGAAGAGCTTCGGCCCGGACCGCCTGGTGATCTGCACGCTGCCGGAAGACCGGTCGGCGTGGCTGCGGTACGACGTGGTGGACCGGGCCCGCGAGGCACACCCGGACCTGCCCGTCACCCACGTCGTGGTGGAGTCCGTCAAGGTCGGGTCCACCGCGTGACCACGGTGATCGGCCTGGCGCCGGGGGAGCGTGGTTCGGCAGCGGTCCATCTCGGATCCATGCTGGCCCGGTCCATCGGCGACGACGTGGTGGTCGTCGTCGTGGTGCCGACACCCTGGCCGCCGAACCCGTACCGCGACGTCGACGACTTCATCGCGCTGCAGACCAGCGCGGCCGAGAGTGCCCTCGCGCGAGCCCGGACCCAGGTGGGTAGCGACCTCGCCGCGGAGTTCGTCGTCCATCACGCCAGGTCGGTGTCGTCGGGGCTGTCCGAGGTCGCAGACCGCCACGGCGCCACGCTGGTCGCCCTCGGTTCGTCCGAGGGCGGAATCCTGGGTCAGGTCGCCCTCGGCGGGGTGGCCCAACGGATCCTGCACAGCACCGACATCCCGGTGGCGCTGGCGCCGAAGGGGTTCGACACCGGCACGGTCTACGCCCGGGTGGCCCGGATCACGGTGGCGTTCGGACGGGCCGACCACGACAGCGACCTGCTGGTCACGGCGGCCTCGGTGGCCGAGGACATCAACGCCTCGTTGCGGGTGGCCTCCTTCGCGGTCCGCCCGCTGACCGAGGCCGTCGGCACGATCGAGAGGGGCGCCGACGAGCTGGTGGTCGGCGCGTGGGCCAAGCGGCTGGACGCCGACATCGCCCGGGCCCTGCGGCGCGCGGCCGCTGCCTCGCCCGACGCCGTCTCGGTGGCGACCCGGGTCGATACCGTGGTGGGGGAAGGCGGGTCGTGGGGCGAAGCGCTGAACGCCGTGCCCTGGGCTGACGGCGACGTCCTCGCCGTCGGTACCAGCAGCTCGCCCGTCAGCCGGTTCTTCCTCGGCTCGCACGCGTCCAAGATCGTCCGAAACGCCCCGGTGCCGGTGTTCCTGATGCCGCGCTCGATCCCCGTTCCCTGAGTCGTCTTCCCGCCCAGACGCTTCACCGTGGGTCGGACTTCCCTCGTCAGCCAGGTTTCCTCGACGGTCGACTCCGAGCGCCGATCGCCTGGTCCGGGGCGGGTCGGCCGACGACGCCCCAGGCGGACACCTGCCACCCGCCACCCCACGTTCGACGAGGCGTCAGCCCTGACCACAAACGGACAGATCGACCACTCGTCTCGAACCTGATGGTCAGGCTGAGCGTCGACCGCGGCACGCACCGTGGATGAGGGGACGATCCTTCCGTTCCGCCGTCCGACACACCAGCGCAGGGGAACCTGCTGGGGTGGCTGTCCCCGTCCTACCCACGTGAAACTGGCACTCTCGGCGCGAAACTTCGTGGGTCGAGCGACAGTTCCCCACGTTTACCTGGGGAACTGATCGCTGCTGCCCCGCCCGAGCCGAGCCCGGGCGCACGGGACCTAGTTCTTGCTCAGCAACGACCGTGCGAAGAACATCAGGTTCGCAGGGCGCTCCGCCAGCCGCCTCATGAAGTAGCCGTACCACTGATCGCCGAAGGGGACGTAGACCCGCACGTGCTTGCCGTCCGCGACCAGCCGGAGCTGCTCCTCGTCCCGGATGCCGTAGAGCATCTGGAACTCGAAGTCGTTCACCGTCCGACCCGCTTCGTGGGCGTAGTCGGTCGCCGCCGTGATGATCTGCGGATCGTGGGAGGCGACCATCGGGTAGCCGCGCCCGTTCATCAGCACCCGGAGGCAGCGCAGGTAGGAGTCGGTGACCTCCACCGGCTTCTGGAACGCAACCGTTGCCGGCTCCTTGTAGGCGCCCTTGCACAGTCGGATCCGCGACCGCGGTCCGGAGAGGTCACGGCAGTCCTGCTCGGTACGGTGCAGGTAGGCCTGGAGCACCGCCGCGACCGTCGGGAAGTCCTCGCGCAGCTCGCGCACGATGGACAGCGTTGAATCCGTCGTGGTGTGGTCCTCGGCGTCCACGTTCACCCAGGCGCCCACCACCTGAGCGGCGGCGCAGATCGTTCGGGCGTTGTCCAGGGCCGTGCTGTGCCCGATGTCCGCCAGCGACTGCCCCAACGCCGAGAGCTTGATCGACACCTCCAGCGGCCGGGCGGACGACGACTCCGGATGTGGCAGCTGGGCGTAGGCCCGCAGCAGAGACAGGTACGCCTCCACCGTGACGCTCGCCCGGGCCACGTCGGTGGTGTCCTCGCCGAGGTAGTCCACCGAGACGAACCGACCGGAGGCGAGCAGGTCGGCGACCGCGGCGACCACCGCAGGCTCGGACTCGCCGGGCACGAAGCGGTCGACCAGCCTCCGGGTCACGCTCATCTTGCTGACCGTGCGCTCCAGCTTCGGCGATCGCGCGGCCCGCAGCATCACCGGGCGCAGCGGGTTGCTCAGGTCGATGGCCATCAGGCAGACGCCTCCGGTGCCTGGTGAGCGTAGCGGTGGCTGACCGGGGGTACGAACGTCTCCTTGATCGTCCGGGTGGACGCCCAGCGAAGCAGGTTCTGCGGTGAGCCGGCCTTGTCGTTGGTGCCCGAGGCCCGGCCTCCACCGAACGGCTGCTGGCCGACGACCGCACCGGTGGGCTTGTCGTTGATGTAGAAGTTGCCGGCCGCGAAGCGCAGCTCGTGGTTGGCCTGCTCGACCGCGGCCCGGTCGGTGGCGATGACCGACCCGGTCAGGGCATAGCTGGAGCCGGCGTCGACCCGTCTGAGGGTGTCGACGTAGGCGCCGGGCACCGAGTCGTCATAGACGTGCAGCGACAGGATCGGGCCGAAGTACTCGGTCGCGAACGCCTCGTCGGTCGGGTCGTCACCCAGCAGCACGGTCGGGGCGATGAAGAAACCCTCGGAGTCGTCGTAGGTGCCGCCGGTCGCGATGGTGATGCCGCTGGTGGCTTTGGCCCGGTCGATGGCGGCCGCGTTGCGGTCGAAGGCGCGCTGGTCGATCACCGCGCCGCCGTAGTGGGAGAAGTCAGTGACGTCTCCGTAGGACAGCTCGGAGACCTTGGTGATGAAGTCGTCGCCCATGGTGGCCCAGACGGACTTGGGCACGAAGGCGCGCGACGCGGCCGAGCACTTCTGGCCCTGGTAGTCGAAGGCTCCACGGATCAGTGCGGTGGTCAGCACGTCCGGGTCGGCAGAGCTGTGCGCGACCACGAAGTCCTTGCCGCCGGTCTCTCCGACCAGTCGGGGATAACTGTGGTAGCTGCCGATGTTGGCCCCGACCTGCGACCAGAGCCGCTGGAACGTGGCGGTGGACCCGGTGAAGTGGATGCCCGCCAGCCGCGGGTCGTTCAGCGCTACGTCGGAGACCATCGGGCCATCACCCAGCACCAGGTTGATGACGCCGGCCGGCAGCCCGGCGGCCTCCAGCAGCTGCATGGTCAGGTAGGCCGCCACCGCCTGGGTCGGAGACGGTTTCCAGATGACCGTATTGCCCATCAGGGCCGGTGCGGTCGGCAGGTTCCCGGCGATGGCGCTGAAGTTGAACGGGGTGATGGCGTAGACGAAGCCCTCGAGGGGGCGGTACTCGACCCGGTTCCAGACGCCGGGCGACGACACCGGCTGGTCGGCCAGGATCTGCCGGGCGAAGGCCACGTTGAAGCGCCAGAAGTCGACCAGCTCACACGGGGAGTCGATCTCGGCCTGGTAGGCCGTCTTGGACTGGCCCAGCATGGTGGCCGCGGCGATGGTCTCGCGCCATGGACCGGCCAGCAGGTCGGCGGCGCGGAGGAACACTCCCGCCCGCTCGTCGAAGGGCAGCTCGCGCCACGCCGGGGCGGCGTCGGCGGCAGCCTCGATGGCGTCCGACACATCGGCCGGGGTGGCGTTGGTGAACGAACCGATCACCGACGCGTGCCGGTGCGGCTGGACCACGTTCTCCGCGACGCCTGCTGCGGTGCGATGGACGCCGCCGATGACCTGGTGGATGTCGGTGGGGCTGGCCGCCAGGTCCGCGAGCTTGCTCTGCAGCCGGGCGCGCTCGGGGCTTCCGGGGGCATATTCGTGCACCGGCTCGTTCGTTGGTGCGGGCACAACGGTCACGGCATCCACTTCGGTTCCTCCATCAGGTCGACTACTCCATTCAACGCGATCCACCGCCTCGTTGCTTCGGCTGATCGGCTAAGGTCCACGCAATATCTTCGTTCGATCGGACAAGGTCGAGCCCGTTACCGACCCATCCACTATGCCCGCTCTGAAAGGACTTGAGTGAGCGAACTCGGACCCGCCCCGCTCGGCGGAGTCAGTCTCGCGGTGCTGCTGCGGGCGCTGAGCGCGACATTCGTGGAGCTCATCGAAGACCCCGCTCCGAGCGATCGCACGATGGCCCAGGTGACCCTGCTCGACGCCGACGACCTGGCCGGCGAGCGGCGCACGGAGGGCCGGGCTGACCGCTCGGGATCCGCGCCGGCCGGAGACCTGGTGCTGCTCGCCGGCGTGCCGGAGCCGGTCGTGGTCCGCTGGCTGGCGCGTCTGTCCAGCCAGCCGACCGAGCGGCGCCCGCGAGCGGTGATGTCCAAGGCGGCATCCGCATCGCGGCCCCTGCAGCAAACCGCACGCCGAGCCGGCGTGGCGCTGATCGGCGTGCACCCGCAAACTCGCTGGGACGTATTGCTGACCTCAATCCACGGTGTGCTCGACTCATCGCTCGGGCGCTCGGAGAGCCCCGCTGATGCACCCAACGATCTCGCGGCCGACTCCGACCTCTACGGTCTGGCCCACCAGGTGGCCGCCCTGACCAAGGGGATGGTCAGCATCGAGGACGACCGGTCCCGGGTGCTGGCGTACTCGGCGTCCGACGAGGCCGCCGACGAGCTGCGCCGGCTGTCCATCCTCGGCCGCGAAGGTCCGGCCCAGTACCTCGAACGGCTGCACGAGTGGGGGGTGTTCGACCGGCTCCGACGCTCCGACTCCGTGATCGAGGTGCCCGCCGACGAGGCGCTGGGGATCCGCCGCCGGCTCGTGGTCAGTATCCGACCGGTCGGTCAACCGTCTTCCCGGTCGGGCACGCTGGGCGCCGTCTGGTTGCAGGAAGGTCAGCACCCGCTCGCCCCCGACTCCGAGTCCGTGCTCCGAGGCGCCGCCGCCGTGGCCGCCCGGCTCATCACCCGCACGCTGAACGCACCCAGCAACGAGGCGTTGCAGATCCAACGGCTGCTGGGCGCCCGCGGCGGCGGGGTCGACGTGGTGTCGCTGGCTGCCGCTCTGTCGATCCCGATGTCCGGGCCGGCGGTGGTGATCGGCTTCAGCACCGTCGGCCGTCCCGCGGCCAGCGCCGCGGAGCTGGCCCCGACCCTGCGGTTGCACGCCAGCGCCTTCACCAGGGAGTCCGTGGTCACGGCCATCGGTGACCGGACCTATGCACTGATCCCCCGCGCGCCGTCGCCGTCGGCCGTCACCTCGTGGACCGGCGGGGTGATCGACCGGATGACGGCTCGCGGCTCTGTGGGGCTGCGGGCTGCCGTCGCCGCTCCGGTCGCCCACCTGGCCGACGTGACCCACGCCCGAACCGAGGTCGACCGGGTGCTCGACCAGACCTCGGGCGACCGGCGCGTGACCACCCTGGCCGACTCACGGACCCCTGTGCTGCTGGGGGAGATCATGACCGTGCTGGCCGACCACGCCGAGCTGACCGATCCACGACTGCAGGCGATGCTCGACTACGACACGACCTACGCCTCGGTGATGCGAGAGACGCTGGAGGCCTACCTGAGGTTCTTCGGCGACGTACGCCGCGCGGCGGCTCAGCTGCACGTGCACCCGAACACG
Source organism: Propionibacteriales bacterium (assembly GCA_038238065.1). Classification (GTDB taxonomy): domain Bacteria; phylum Actinomycetota; class Actinomycetes; order Propionibacteriales; family Propionibacteriaceae; genus Microlunatus. Next base: position 14,285 of record JBBRYD010000029.1, read on the forward strand.
CTCCGCTACCGGGTGAGGCGAGCCGAACAGATCCTCGACATCGACCTCGCCGATCCGTCAGGTCGGTTGCTGGTGGAGATCCAGCTCGCGGTCCTGCGGCGTGCCGAGGGCTGAGACGTCACCATGGAGGGGTAGCCACCGCCCTGGCGACAGGGTCCGGCAGGCCAAGCTCTCGAGACTTGTCACGCAGTCGCGCCACACAGAAGGCCGTGAGGTCGTGATGAGCCGAGGCGGTCAGCGGCTCCGGTCTCACCGGACCGCGGCTCCGCGCACCCGCAGCCATCTCGGCCAGGTCCGCGAGGGAGCCGATCAGGTCCATCCCCGACGTCATGCCCACGTCCAGGACGTCGCCGTACGGGTTGGCCTCGATCACCACGGGTCCGTCATCGCTCGACATCATGTCGATGGTGGTGAACTCCAGACCCAGGGCCAGCGCCGACCGAACAGCGATGTCGGCCTCCTGGTCCGTGGCCACCGCCGGCACCGGGCTGGCCCCCTGGCTCAGGTTCGACCTCCACTCGCCGACCCTCGCCACCCGGTCCATCACCGCCTGGACGACCCCGGCCACCACGAACGCGCGGCGGTCCCGACCGAGGGAGCGCCGCACGGCCTGCTGCACGACGAGCGGGGTGCGGTCCGACAGCTCCTGACGCATCGAGTTCCGTAGCGCTTCGAAGGCCGCGGGCAGGTGGGCGGCATCCACCACGTACCGCACCTGGTTGCCCTCGGCTCCGTCGGCGGCCTTGAGCACCAGCGGGTAGCCGAGCCGCGCTGCGTGCGTCATCGCAGCGTCGATGCTGGCCACGCTGACGGCACGGGGGACGGGGACCCCGGCCGCGGCCAGGATGACCGCTGTCTGGGCCTTGTCGGACGCGGTCAGCACGGCGGAGGGTCGGTTGGCCACGGGGACGCCGGCCCGCTCGAGCTGTGCGGCACTGTGGACAGCAGCCACGTGGTCCGAAGACGCGGTGAGCACCAGCGCATCCGGGAGGGGTATCCCGTCGAAGGGGTGCACGCTGATGCGGCCCCGATGGACCTCGGTCACCAGACGGTCCGGATGGAGGACCTCGACGTCGTGGCCCCGGCGGAGCAGCTCGCCGTGCAGCCGGCTCGTCATCGCGTGCGTGGCGTAACCGACGACGGAGATCCGGCGGCCACCTCCGGTGCGAGACATGCGCTGGAGCGTAACGGGGACGTCCCCGGTCCTGGCCCCTGAGGCTGCCCTCATAGGCTGTGCCGTCTCAGCCGGTCCACCGGTCGGCGCTACCTCGAGGAGTGGGAATGTCGGCATGGACCAGGCCTGTCGGGGGCCCGACGTTGTCACAGGCCCGCCACCTCGTGACCGAGATCCCCGGTCCGCGGTCGCGTGAGCTGTCGGCTCGCAAGAGCGCAGCCGTGTCCCCGGGTGTGTCCACCGCGATGCCGGTCTTCGCCGCCGCCGCCGGCGGCGGCGTGGTGCTGGACGTGGACGGCAACACGCTGATCGACCTGGGCTCGGGCATCGCCGTCACCGGGCTGGGCAACGCCAACCCGGCGCTGGTCGCGGCGATGACCGAGCAGGCGCAGCTGTTCACCCATACCTGCTTCACGGTCACCGGGTACGAGGGGTACGTCGCGGTCTGCGAGGCCCTGAACCGGCTGACGCCAGGTGACTACGAGAAGCGGAGCGCGCTGTTCAACTCCGGTGCCGAGGCGGTCGAGAACGCCGTCAAGATCGCCCGGATCTTCACCGGCCGCCAAGCGGTGGTGGCGTTCGACCACGCCTACCACGGGCGGACCAACCTCACAATGGCGCTGACCGCGAAGTCGATGCCCTACAAGAGTGGCTTCGGACCGTTCGCTCCCGAGGTCTACCGGGCACCGCTGTCCTATCCGTACCGCGACGGTGGGCTGGACGGGCTGGCCGCCGCCCAGCTCGCCATGGGACAGATCGAGGCACAGATCGGGGCCACGAACGTCGCGGCGCTGATCCTGGAGCCGATCCAGGGCGAGGGCGGGTTCATCGTGCCGGCCTCCGGCTTCTGGGCCGAGCTGTCCCGCTGGGCCACCGCGAACGGTGTGGTGCTGATCGCCGACGAGATCCAGTCGGGCTTCGGGCGGACGGGAAAGCTGTTCGCGGTCGAGCACGAGGGCGTGGTACCGGACATGGTGGTCACCGCCAAGGGCATCGCCGGCGGTCTGCCGCTGTCGGCGGTCACCGGACGGGCCGAGATCATGGACTCCTCCCACTCGGGCGGGCTCGGTGGCACTTACGCCGGCAACCCGATCGCCTGTGCCGCCGCCCTGGCCGCCATCGAGATCTACGAGCAGGGCGACCTGATCGATCGGGTCGGTGAGATCGAGGCCCTGATGATGACCCGGCTGCAGAAGCTCGCGGCCGACGACGCGCGCATCGGTGACGTCCGTGGCCGGGGCGCGATGATCGCGATCGAGCTGGTGGAGCGAGGCACGAACACACCCGATCCGGCGCTGACCAAGAAGATCGCGGCCTACGCCATCTCCCAGGGCGTGATGGTGCTGACCTGCGGCACGTACGGCAACGTCATCCGCTTCCTGCCTCCGTTCACCATCTCCGACGAGCTGCTGCACGACGGACTGGACGTGATCACGGCGGCGCTGGCCCCCTGACCCCGCCTGCCGCCGGCTCAGTATCGTGTTGAGCCCGAGCTCGGTAGCCGCCGAGACCGGCAGTCAGAGCAGACGCAAAGGACAGTGTTGATGGAGTACACCAAGCTCGGCCGTTCGACCATGACCGTGAGCAAGATCTGCGTGGGGACGATGCACTTCGGCCCGAAAGCGTCGGAGGAGGAGTCACACGCCATCCTCGACAAAGCGCTCGGGATGGGCATCAACTTCTTCGACACGGCCAACGTCTACGGCGGAGACGCCGGCAAGGGACGGTCGGAGGAGATCGTCGGCAGCTGGCTCGCGTCACGGCCCGGCGTTCGTGACGAGATCGTGCTCGCCACCAAGGTCTACAACCCGATGGGCGACCTGGGCGTGGCTCGGAGCGAGGGCGGCTTCTCGGCGTACAAGGTCCGCAAGCATCTGGCCGACTCCCTCCGCCGGCTGCAGACCGACCACGTCGACCTCTACCAGACCCACCACATCGACGAGGACGTGTCGGCGGAGGAGTTCTGGGGGACGTTCGAGCGAGTCGTCGCCGGCGGCGACGTGTTGTACGCCGGCTCCAGCAACTTCTCCGGCTGGGGGCTGGCGAAGGCGCAGATGCAGGCCTGGCAACGCGGTTTCATCGGGTTCATCTCCGAACAGACGCAGTACAACCTGCTGAGCCGCGTCCCGGAGATGGAGGTCCTGCCCGCCGCCCAGGACTTCGGCATCGGCGTGATCGTCTACATGCCCCTGGGAGGCGGCCTGCTGACCGGGAAGACGGAGTCGTTCGACGGCTCACGCACCCGTCAGGTGGAGGAGGAGTACGGGATCAGCCTCGGTCCTGACAACTCGCAGTTCCGTGACTTCTCGGCGCTGTGCCGCGAGATCGGCGAGCCCGAGCACGTCGTGTCCACGGCCTGGGTGCTGCAGCATCCCGCGGTCGACTCGGCGATCGTGGGCGTGCGCACCGCCGACCAGCTGGACGGCCTCGACCGGGCGTCGGAGCTCACCCTGGACGAGGAGGCGATGGAGCGCCTCAACGTCATCTTCGACATCAACCGGGGCCGCAAGATCGGTCAGGGTCGATCGCCACAGGCCCACGCCTGGTGACCCCGACAACGGCGAATACCCCCCGCCGGCTGGCGAGGCGTGACTTCGGGCATCCGTCAGCCGCCCTGGGCCGGAAGAGATCACGTCGGCGGCGCATCTGCTGCTGAGGTGACGAGAGGAATGCCATGCCCGGAGCGCGGGAAGACGTACAGAAGGTGGCCGAGCTGGCCAAGGACATCCGGATCGCGATGTTGACCACGGTCGACGAGCATGGTCACTTCGTCAGCCGACCGATGGCGCAGCAGGAGGTCGAGTTCGACGGCAACCTGTGGTTCTTCAGCAGCAAGTCGGCCCGCAAGGTCTCCCACCTCTCCGCCAACCCGGCCGTGTCGGTGACGCTGAGCTCTCGTGACGTCTGGATCTCCCTGTCCGGAACGGCGGAAGTCGTGTCGGATGCGGCCAAGGCGGAAGAGCTGTGGAATCCGATGATCGAGGGGTGGTTCCCGCAGGGACCTCATGACGACAGCGTGGTGCTGGTCAAGTTCACCGGCGACACCGCCGAGTACTGGGACACTCCCGGAGGCCAGGTCGCCTCGGTGATCAGCTTCGTTAAGGCCAAGGTGACGGGTGAGCGTTACGAGGGCGGCGAGAACGAGACCGTCACGCTGTGAGCCGCCGGCCGTCTCATGGTGAACCGACGCAGACCGGAACATTTACGATGATCCGGTGACCTCAGTCGTGGACGGCGCGCAGCCGTACGCACCCTCGGGTCGGACCTGGTCCGACCGCTGCCCGGGGCTGCTGCGTCCCCACCTGGCCGAGGACGGCGCTCTGGTGCGGCTCCGGCTCCCCGGCGGCCAGACGACGGCGGCGACGTTGCTGGAGCTCAGCCGGATCGCCGCCGAGTTCGGCTCGGGCTCGGTACAGCTGACGTCCCGGGGGAATCTGCAGCTCCGCGGGCTCGACCAGACGCGTTCCAACGACCTCGTGGACCGGGTCGCTGCGACGGGGCTGCTGCCATCGGTCAGCCACGAGCGAGTGCGTAACATCGTGGCCTCACCCCTGACCGGTCTGCTGCCGGGCGGACCGGATGTCAGACCGATGGTCGCTGCCATGGACTCAGCCCTGTGCGCGTCGGCAGAGCTGGCCGAGCTGCCCGGCCGGTTCCTGTTCGCGGTGGACGACGGCGGGGGCGACGTGCTGACGCTGGCGTTCGACCTCGGGTACGTCGCCCTCGAGGAGTCTCGCGGCATCGTGCTGGTGGGAGGTCGCACGCTCGGCATCGTCGTGGCACGTGACGAAGCGGTGGCGCTCATCGTGTCGCTCGCCCGTCGCTTCCTCACCCTGCGGACCTCCCTGGACGGCACGCCCTGGCACATCGCGGAGCTCGCCGACCCCCGGATGCTGGACCCTCGGATCAAGCCGGTCAACGCGGCGGTCGTCGCCTCCGGAGCCACCCCGCTCGGACGCCTCGGAGACGCGGCCTCGGTGGGCGTACCGCTGTCCATGCTCGACCGGACGCAGATCGAAGCCGTCGACCGCGCCGCAGCCGGCGGCGCCGTGGTCGTCACGCCCTGGCGGGGGCTCGTCGTCCCCGGCGCCGCCGCAGCCCTGCCGGAGCTCGCCGGGGCCGGCTTGATCGTCGACGACGCGTCGGTCTGGTCCCAGCTGACCGCCTGCGTCGGCGCCCCTGGCTGCGCGAAGTCGGCCATCAGCACGCAGGCTCTGGCGGCCGACCTGGCGGTAGCGCTGCGGGTCGCCCCGACGCTGCCCGTGCACGTGAGTGGTTGCGCGCGACGCTGCGGATCGCCGCCCGGGCGCCACGTCGACCTGATGGCGCCACGTTCCCTCGACCACGCGCTGGCCGAGATCGCCCTCGCCGGCCAGGGCGCGATCCGGTGACCTGGCCGCGCCCCGTACGGCGCTACGACTACTGTTCGGACGGGCAGCAGATCTACAAGGAGTCCTTCGCGACGATCCGGGCCGAGGCCGATCTGACGCGACTCTCCGAGGCCGAGCAGACCGTGGCCGTCCGGATGGTGCACGCCGCCGGTGACATCGAGCTGCCGGCCCTGCTGGACTTCCATCCCCGCGTGGTCGCCGACGCGCGCGCCGCGTTGCACGGCGGGGCACCGATCTTCACTGACTCGACCATGCTGGCCTCCGGCATCACCCGCACCCGGCTGCCGGCCGACAACGACGTGATCTGTCGCCTCCGCGACGCCGGCGTGGCCAAGCTGGCCCTGGACTGGCAGACCACCCGCTCGGCGGCGGCCGTCTCGCTCTGGGGTCCGAAGCTGGAGGGCGCGGTGGTGGCCATCGGCAACGCCCCGACAGCCCTGTTCCACCTGCTCGAGGTCATCGCCGCGGGTGGGCCGCGACCGGCGGCCGTCATCGGCATCCCCGTCGGTTTCGTGGGTTCGGCCGAGTCCAAAGAGGCGCTGGTCGACAATCCGTGGGACATCCCGTACCTGGTGGTGCACGGCCGCCGCGGCGGCTCAGCCATGGCCGCGTCGGCGGTCAACGCCCTGGCGTGTGAGAACGAGCTGTGACGAGCGGCGACCTTCCCGCCGAACCCGGCGAAGGGCGGCTGTACGGCGTCGGGGTGGGGCCGGGTGACCCTGAGCTGCTGACGCTCAAGGCGGCGCGCCTGATCGCCTCGGCCGACGTGGTGGCCTATCACTCCGGCACCGCGGGACGCTCCATCGCCCGGTCCATCGTGGCCGACCTGATCCGCGAGGACGCCACCGAGGAGCTGCTGATCTACCCCGTCACGGTGGGCGAGACCGACCACCCGTTGGGCTACTACGGCGCCATCGACGACTTCTACGACGAGTCGGCCGAGCGGCTCACCAAGCACCTGGACGCCGGCCGAACCGTGGTGGTGCTGGCCGAAGGCGACCCGCTGTTCTACAGCTCGTACATGTATCTGCACGACCGGATCGCCGGCGCCTACCCCTGCGAGGTGGTGCCGGGGGTCACCTCGGTCAGCGCCGTGGCCGCGGCGGTGGCGACTCCGGTCGCTCGACACGAGGACGTGCTGACGATCCTGCCGGGAACGCTGCCCGTGGCCGAGCTCGCCCGTCGGCTCGCCGACACCGACGGGGCGGCCATCATGAAGCTCGGTAGGACCTTCGCGGCAGTCCGGGAGGCTCTGACCCAGGCCGGCCGGCTCGATGAGGCGGTCTACGTCGAGCGTGCGAGCACAGGGCGGCAGACCACGCGACCGGTGGCCGAGGTCGACGCCGAGGCGGTGCCGTACTTCTCCCTGATCCTGGTGCCCGGACGCGACAGGCGCGCCGACTCCGCGGCCCGGGCGAACGCACGTCCGATCGCGGAAACCGCCGTCGACACCCCCGAGGTCTTGGTCGTCGGGTTGGGTCCCGGGCCGGACCGTTGGGTCACCCCCGAGGTGACGGCGGCGCTGGCCGGCGTGCAGCACGTCGTCGGGTACGCGCCGTACCTCAGTCGGGTACCGCAGCGCGAGGGCCTGCACCGGCACGCGTCCGGCAACACCGTGGAGGTCGACCGGGCCCGTTTCGCGCTCGACCTGGCCCTGTCGGGCGAGCGGGTGGCCGTGGTCTCGGGCGGAGACGCGGGCGTGTTCGGGATGGCTGCGGCGGTCTTCGAGGCGGCGGCGGATGACCGGTACGCGGCGGTGAAGATCACCGTGTTGCCCGGGCTGACCGCTGCGCAGGCGGTTGCGGCGAAGGCGGGCGCTCCGCTCGGTGGCGACTATGCGGTGCTGTCACTGTCGGACCGGCTCAAACCGTGGTCGGTGATCGAGGCCCGGCTGCGGGCCATCGCCGCGGCCGACCTGGTGCTGGCCATCTACAACCCGGCCTCCCGCAGTCGGAGCAACCAGCTCGAGCAGGCCAAGAGCGTCCTGCTGGACGTCCTCGAACCCAGCACCCCGGTGGTCATCGGCCGGGACATCGGTCGGGCCGAGGAGCTGCTCACCGTGACCACTCTCGGCGCGCTCGACCCCGCCGCGGTGGACATGAAGTGTCTGCTGATCGTCGGGGCTCGCGGGACGCAGGTGCTCGATGATCGAGGCGTCTGGACCGCCCGATCGGTGCCGTGATCCGCCACCCGCGCAGCGGTTGTCTCAACGGACAACCAATGGCCTGTGCGTCGGGGGGAATACTTACCATAGGAATGCAAGACCAACCGGCCACACCCGAGGGGACATCGTGAGCACCGACGAACGGACCGTGCCCGACGGCGCCGAGGAGGCGGGCGGGCCCGATTGGGTCACCGCTGAGTCGTTCAAAGCGGTCTTTCGACGTCATCCGGCCGGGGTTGCCGTCATCACCCTGGCGGTCGGCGAGCAGCTGGTCGGGCTGACCGCCACCTCGGTCATCTCCGTGTCGGCCGACCCTCCGATCCTCGCCTTCTCCATCGATGCCGGCTCGGCGTCCTGGCCCGCGCTGGCCGTGGCCGACACCCTGGTCATCAACTTCCTCGCGGCCAGCCAGGTCGATCTGTCGGCCCGCTTCGCCACCAAGGGGATCGACCGTTTCGCCGACGGGGGGTGGACGCTGCTGCCCACCGGGGAGCCGGTGATCGACGGGTCCGCAGCCTGGATCCGCGGCGAGATCATCCACCGCACACCGGTGGGTCGGAGCTTTCTCGTCTCGGTGCTGGCCCTCGAAACACACCAGGCCGAGCCCGTGGTGCCGCTGGTCTACCACGACCGCAGCTACCACGGAGTTGGTCACCACTCAGCGATCTGAACGCCGTGGCCCCTACCCGCGACTGGGCACTTGTCCTCCGCTGTGGTCGGCGTGTCGCTCCCGGCTAGGTCGTACGCGGAACAGCCGGCGTACGTCAAGAGGGTGACGCAGCGAACCCGTCCCGTCGATCCATACGACGGCGCGGCGACACCCGGGTCGCTCAGCGTCGGCGACACGCCGTCGAAAACCGCAGGATGAGTGCCTACTCAGCGGTAGGGGGAGGGGGTAGGGAGGGTGCCGTTCAGAAAGTACTCCCCCACCTCGTACGCCTTGTGGGACTGCGGGGTCATGCAGGGTCAGGGTACGGATGTTGCGCCAGGCCAGGTCGAAGCCGTAGCGGTTGTCGGTGGCTCGGGCCCCGGTCAGGTCATAGATCCTGTTGGCCACGTCGAGCGCGGTCTCGTTGGCCACCACCCGCGAGGTGGCGATGACCTCCGACACCTGGCCGCGCTCCGCGACCGTCAGCTGCTGACCACGACCATGCGCCCACTCCAGGGTCGTGGTGGCCCGCTCGTTCAGCGCGGCGACGGCCTGCAGCCGGCTGGTCAGCAGGCCGTAGGACTGCACGGTGAACGGGTCCTCGGCGGCCGACGACACGGAGGCGTGGAACCACGGCCGCGACGACGTCCGGGTGTAGTCGCGGGCCTTCAGCAGCACCCCTTCAGCCACCGCCTGGCAGAGCTGGCTGAGCAGCAGCTGGGAGAACAGCACGCCCAGCGAGCGCCAGGGCTGAGCCGGTCCGTCGGCCGGGCCGTAGTCGATCAGCACGTCGTCGGACACCACGCGATAGGCGCGGAACTCCATCCCGTTACTCGCGGACAGTCGCTGGCCGAGCATGTTCCAGTCGTCGCGGCGGACCAGCTCCGGCCGGGACGGATCCAGGGTGACCACGAGCCGGTGGTCGGTCTCCCGGTCCTGCACGTACCCGAACAGCCGGTCCGCGACCCGGGACCCGGTGGCGAAGCTCTTGCGACCGGTGATCGTCCAGCCCTGCTCGGCCGGGTCCAGCACCAGGCCCTCGTCCTTCGGGGAGCCGGTGCTGGCCCAGAACCACTGCTCGGCCAGGCTCTGCTCCCAGACCCGCGCCCTGACCTCGGGCTCGGCGTCCGACAGCGACCCGACCAGGAAGTTGTAGTGATAGCCGAGCAGGTGGGCGATCGAGCCGTCCACCCGGGCGATGATCCGCAGCACGTCGAAGGTGGTGGCTAGATCCTGGCCGGCGCCGCCGTGCGCGGTGGGGATACGCAGGCCCAGCAGGCCGGACTGGCGGAACAGGTCGACCTCGGCGAACGGCGGCTGGTTGGCCCGGTCACGCTCCATCACGTCGGCGGCGAGCTTCTGGGCCAGCTCGGCCGCGACGCCTCGCCAATGAGCGCGTTCGGCCGAGATGTCCGCGCTCGCCGGCTGCGTGATCAGGTCTCCCGTCGAAGGGTCAGACATCCTGGACGTGTCCGGTGGTGCCGACGGCGCCGACCCACCGCAGATCGGCCACGTTGACCACGATGGCCTCCTGGGTGGTCCGGGCGATCACCACGATGGCCTCCTCGTCGGGATCCGGGTTCTCCTCCCGGTGCGGCACCCAGGGCGGTACGAAGACGTAGTCACCCGGCGAGGTGTCGATCCGGACCTCACGACCCTCCTCGCCGCCGGCTCCGGGATCGTAGAACACGAACACCGGATGGCCCTGGGTGACGTAGATCGCCGTCTCGGAATGCCCGTGGTGGTGGTTGCCCGACTTGGTGGCCGCCGAGACGTGAGTTTGGCCCATCCACAGGTTTTCGGAGCCGACGGTCTTGCCACTGATCGCCTCGACCCGGCGCATCCCGCTCGTCTGGGAGGTGTCCGACACCAGACCCGAAGGGGCGATGTGGTGCAGCTTCTGGTGGAAGTCGTCGTGGTCTTCGTCGTGACGGTCGGTCATCTCAGCTCCTCGCTCCGGCGGCGGCACCCAAACGGCTGTCGATCGCGGCCCGCGCCCGGGGCAGCAGCTCCCGTCCGTAGTCGACCGCGTCCTGGAGCGGCTCGTACCCCCGGATCAGGAAGGCGGTGATCCCCAGCTCCGCGTAGTCGGCGATCGCCTCAGCCACCGTCTCGGGCGTGCCGACCAGGGCCGTGGTGTTGCCGGACGCGTTGGTCGCCGCCGCGGTCGGGGTCCACAGCGCCCGATCGTGCACCTCTCCCTTCGCAGCTGCGGCGAGCAGCCGCTGGGAGGCGATGCTCTCCGGTGGCGTGTCCCCACCGACGAGGGCCGCGTTGGAGACGAACGCGCCCAGCCCGCCGCCGCTCCCCCGGATGGTGTCCAGGATGCTGTACGCCCGAGCCCAGGCCTCGTCCTCCGTCGGCCCCAGGATCGGCCGGAACGACACCGAGAACTTCGGCGGTTCCGTCCGCCCGGCCGCAGCGGCGGCGGCGGTCACCGAGGCGATCTGTTCGGCGGTCTCGGCCAGCGGCTCACCCCAGAGCATGAAGGTGTCCGCCTGCGCGCTGCCCACCCGGTACGCCGCCGCCGACGACCCCCCGAAGTACACCGGGATCTTGCGGTTGTGCCACGGTCGGACGTCGCTGCGAAAACCTTCCAGGTGGTAGGCCGCGCCGTGGTGGTCGAACGGCTCCTCGGACTCCCAGGACTGCCTGAGCAGGGTGATGTATTCGTCGGTCCGGGCGTAGCGGGCATCCTTGTCCTCGAAGTCGCCCTCGCGGCGCATGTCGGCGTTCACCCCACCGGTCACGATGTGCACGTTGACCCGGCCGCGGCTGAACTGGTCCAGGGTGGCGAAGGTTCGGGCGGCCAACGTCGGGAAGACCACACCGGGCCGGTGAGCGATCAGGAACTCCAGCCGCTCGCTGTACGCCGTCGCGTACGCCGCCACCTGGGTGCCGTCGGCGGTGGACGAGCCGTAGCCCACCAGCACCTTGTCGAAGCCGGCCTCCTCGTGGGCGCGGGTGATCTGGCGCACGAACTCAGGCTGGATGAACGCCCCCGCCCGAGCGTGGGTCTCCGATACCTCGTGGGTGCCGATCATGCCCAGGAACTCGATGGTCACGTCACTGTTTCCTGTCGTTGGCGTCGGTGTCCTGCTGCGTCGCCGTCCTGCGCGACGGTGTCGTACTGCGGGACGTGGATGGTCGTGCCGTTGGCCAGCGCCGAGTCGTGGGCGCAGATGCCGGGCGCGGTCCACTGCGCTGAACGCCGTGCGTCGATCCGCGCCGGTCGGTCCTGCACGATGCTGGCGACGAACTCCGCCACCAGGTGCGGGTGCGAGCCGCCGTGTTGGGCGTTGACCAGAGCCGGTGCACGCATGCCGGGCAGCTGCACCTGTGACGGCAGCACGAACTGCGCCAGCTCGGCCGGCAGCAGCTGGGGGAAGTTCCGCGGCGGCAGTGGGCTGGTGCGGATCACGTTCCCCCGCGCGCCCGGGGGAGGCGGTGAGAGGTCGAACCTGGTGAGGTCACCCTCGTTGTCGTCCGGCCACTCGATCCCGCCCAGGTCGCCGTAGAGCGCGAACCCCTCGATATAGCTGCGAGCGGTCTGGAAGAACGACATGGTGATGTCGACCAGAACTTCGCTGCCCGCCAGCCGGAACAAGCCGACCTCGGTGGGGAACGGGTTGTCGAAGTGTCCCGCGGTGCGCTCCGGCGTCAGCCGCCCCGCGCCCTGGCTCTGCACGGTCTCCACCGTGGTGTCGAGCAGCGCCAGCACCGGGGACAGCGCATGGGTCAGGTAGTGCATCGGCGGGTAGCCCTGCCAATAGGCCGGGTAGCCGTCCAAGTTCTGAATGTGGAAACCGCGGTAGAGGGTGAGCTCACCGAGCTCGCCGCGGCGGTAGATCTCGTCCACGGTCAGGAACTCCCGGCCGTAGGCGGACGTCTCCATCATCATGTAGCTCGTCCGGCTGGCCGCCTGGGCGGCGATGATCCGGTCGATGTCGGCGAGCGAGGTGGCCATCGGCACCGCACACGCGCAGTGCTTGCCGGCCTCCAGGACGGCCACCGACAGGTCGGCGTGGAAGTGCACCGGAGCCAGGATGTGCACGGCATCGATCGACGGGTCGCCCAACGCCTGCTGCACGTCGGCGTACCGGTCGGGAACGGCGAACCGGTCTCCCACCTCGCGCAGGCGATCGGCGTCCGGCTCCACCAGCACGACTCGGGCCACGTCGGGATGGCTCAGGTAGATCGGCACGAAATCCTGCCCGAACCCCAGGCCGACCACGGCTATGGTCAGTCCAGGGTTGGTCGTCACCGGAGCACCTGCTCTTCGTCGCCGGTCAGGAACTCGACCGAGCCGGTGACGAAGTTGTCCAGGTCGGCGCTCGCGGCCAGCCCGGCGGGCGAGGCCAAGATGGCGGTCAGCGCCTCGGCCGACTCGGCGTAGAGCTCGGCCACCAGCTGGTACCGACTGGACGACGCCGGGTCGATCCAGGACAGGTTCCAGCCGGTCAGCCCCTCCATCTTCGAGGCGATCGGGATGTGCTTGTCGTAGTAGTACCGCTTGAACGCCGCCGGGTCACTGTCGACCCCGTACAGAATGGTCATCCGGTGCATCAGCGGGTGCCTGCGGGCAGCGGGATCTGGGTGTACCTGGTCATGTGCTCGACCATGGCGACCTCCGTGGGCATCCGCTCCATGCTGGAGGCGCCCAGGAAGCCGTGCACCCCGGATACGTCCCGGATGACCTCCGCAGCCTCGTCGGGCCCGAAGATGGGACCGCCGTGGCAGACGATCAGCACGTCGGGGTTGATCGCGCGGGCGATGCCGGCCAGGCTGGCCACCTTCTCCTTCGCCTCGTCCAGGGTCATCGCCGTCTGGGCGCCGATCATGCCGGCCGTGGTGAGGCCCATGTGCGGCACGATCACGTCGGCGCCGGCGCGGGCCATCATCTCGGCCTCGTCGGGGTTGGCCACGTAGGTCGCGGTGAACAGGTCGAGTGCGTGCGCCTCGGTGATCATCGCCGCCTCGCGGTCGAAACCCAGCCCGGTCTCCTCCAGGTTGGCCCGGATGATGCCGTCGAACAGGCAGACCGTCGGGTAGTTCTGCACCCCGGAGAACCCGGCGTCCTTCACCTGGCGAAGGAACTTCGCCATGATGCGGAACGGGTCCGTGCCGCACACCCCGGCCACGACCGGGATGTGGTCGACCACCGGCAGGATCTCCGAGCCCATCTCCATCACGATGGCGTTGGCGTCGCCGTACGGCATCAGCCCGGCCATCGAGCTGCGGCCGGCCATCCGGTAGCGACCCGAGTTGTACACCACGATGAAGTCCAGGCCGGCGGCCTCGGAGCACTTGGCGGACAAGCCGGTGCCGGCGCCGCCGCCGATGATGGGCCGACCCTCGGCCACCTTGGCACGCAGGCGGCTGATGATCTCGGATCGACTGTTCATGGTGTTCTGCCTTTCGGGCTGTTGAGCGCTCTGGTCAGCGCCTCGGTGATCTCCCGCGCGAACGCCGGGTCGTTGATGGCGGCGTCGTGAACGTGGAGGGGGATGGCGGCGTCGAGGTGCAGCCGGAGAGCCGCGATCAGCGCCTGATCAGCCTCGGGGTCGTGGAACGGTGCCCCGGGGACCGAAATCTGTGAGAAGCCGCGGGCCGGTACGTGGACCTCGGCGAAGGCTGTGGACCGGTTGACCTTGGTGGCGATCTCGCGGCCCAGCGCCACGTTCTCGGCCGGGCTGGTCCGCATCAGGGTGACGGCCGGGTTGTGAGCGTGGAAGAGCCGGTCGGCGTAGCGCTCGGGGATGGTCGCGGCGGCGCCGAAGTTCACCATGTCCAGGGCTCCGACACTGACCACCTGCGGGACGCCGTGCGCGGCGGCGGCGGTCAGCCGGCCGGGACCGGCCGAGCAGACGCCACCGGCCAGCTCGTCGGCCAGCTCGGTGGTGGTGATGTCGGCGACGGCGGCGAAGAGTCCGCTGGCGATCATCGCCTCCAGGCTGCGGCCGCCGGTCCCGTTGGCGTGGAAGATGTGGGCCTCGCGGCCGTCGGCGACCAACGCCTCGTGCACCGCCATCACGCACGGGGTGGTGACGCCGAACATCGTGCAGCCGACCGAAGCCCGTTCGACCTCGGGCCGAGGGATCGGCGGCGCGAGCACCATGCCGGCACAGGCGTCCGCGGCCCGGGCCAGGATCAGGGTGCTCAGGGAGTTGAGCCCGGCGATGTCGACCACCGGATACATCATGGTGAGGTCACTGGTGCCGACGTAGGGACGGGTGTCTCCGGCAGTGATGGTCGAGACCAGCAGCTTGGGCAGCCCGATGGGCAGGGCGGCGGCCACCTGGCTCATCACGTAGCCGGCGTTGGATCCCCCCAGGACCATCACCCCGGCGGCGCCGCCGGAGCCGACCTGGGTGCTGACCAGCGAGGCGGCCGAGCGGGCCATCACCACCATGGCGGCGTTGCGGTCCCCCGCTCGTGCCAGGGCCGCGATGGTCGTCCCCGCGTGGCTCGCCACGGACTCCCGGTCGCGATCCGCGTGCACGGTCGGCGACCCCAGCACGCCCACGTCGATCAGCACAGAGCCGACGCCGGCCAGAGCCAGCCGGTCGCGGACGAACCCGTACTCCTCGCCCTTGGTGTCGAACGCCCCGACCAGCGCCACCACGGGCTGCTTCTGCTCAGCCATCGTGCTACTTGACCGCACCGAGCGACAGCCCGTTGATCAGGCGCTTCTGGGAGAAGATGAAGACGATCAGCAGCGGCAGCGAGGTCAGCACGGCCAGCGCCATCAGGCTGTTCCAGTTCGCCGCGTAGGTCGAGTTCTGCTGGGCGAGCAGGCCGCTGACCGGGAGCACCGTGCCCTCGGGCAGAAAGTTGATGGCGTAGACGAACTCGCCCCAGGCGGAGATGAAGACGACGCTCATCACGGTGACGATGCCGTTGGAGAGCATCGGCACGGTGATCCCGCGGAACGACTGCCAGGTGCTGGCGCCGTCGATCTCGGCCGCCTCGTAGAGCGCGGGCGGAATGGCGAGCACGAACGGCCGCAGCAGCATCACCGCGAACGGCAGCAACAGCGCGATGTCGGCGAGGATGAGTCCGGGCAGGGTTCCCAGCAGCTTCCAGCTGGCGAGCACGCTGTAGAGCGGGATGACCGTCATCGGTTGCGGCACCATCTGCAGCACGAGCAGCGCGGCCAGGACGACGGCGATGATACGGCCCCAGAGCGGCGTGATCCGTCTCGCCAGCGCGAAGGCGGCCGGCACCGCGATGATCAGGACGACCGCCGTGACGAAGACGCCGATCTGCAGTGACGTCAGGATGGCGCCGACTCCCTGGCCAATGACGTTGCGGTAGGTGTCCAGGGTGGGGGTGAAGCGGAGGGCGTTGGGAGCCTCCAGCACCTGGGAGTTGTTCTTGAGCGAGGTGAGGACGATCCACAGCAGCGGGAGCAGGTAGGCCAGCCCGATGATGACCTTCAGCACGGTGAAGAGCCGCCTGGTGCCGACGCCGATCACTCCTCCACCTCCTGGCGGATGCTCCGCACGTAGGGGACCGCCAGCAGCGCCACCAGCAGCATGGAGATGACGGCGATGGTGGCGCCGATGCTCATGTCGTAGTTGGAGAACGCGGTGTAGTACGACAGCACCGGCAGCGTGTTCGTCGCCGTGCCCGGCCCGCCCTGGGTCAGCACATAGAAGAAGTCGAACGACTTGAACGCGTAGAGCACGGTCAGGATGCCCAGGATCCACATCGTCGGGCGGAGCAGCGGCAGCACGATCAGGAACTGCGTCTTCCAGTAGCCGGCTCCGTCGATGGCGGCCGCCTCGATCACGTCGGGTGAGATGGCCAGCAGGCCACCACGCAGGATGAGGGCCGAGAACGGCAGCGCCGCCCAGGCCACCACGGCACCGACGGTCCACAGCGCCAGGGTCGGGGAGCTCAGCCAGTTCACCGGCGCGATCCCGAACAGGACGAGCAGGCTGTTGATGGCGCCCGAGTCGTCGAGCAGGAACTTCCAGACGCTGCCGCTGACGATCGGCGGCAACGCCCAGACGAAGACCATGATGCTCAGCACGACGTTGGTGATCCGGCCGGTGGTCGACAGGATCGAGGCCACCAGGAAGCCGAGGACCAGGTTGGACGCGAGGAGCACCACGCACACCTCGGCCGTGCGCAGCAACGACAGCCAGAGCTCCGGCAGCACGAACACCTGACGGAAGTTGGCCAGTCCGATCCAGTTCCAGACACCCACGATGTTGGTCGGCCCCACGTCGCTGAAGGCCATCCTGATCAGGACGATCAGCGGGTAGAGCGCGAAGGCGGCCAGCAGCACGACGGCCGGCACCAAGAACCCGATCGGGGCCTTGGCCAGGAACCGCCGCGCTCGCGGACGGCGCGGAGGAGCGACCTCAGCGGTCGCCCCCCGCTGCTGTAGCACCGTCACTGGCAGGTCCCGCCACCAGACTTCTGTGCGGCGGCGATGTTCTTGACGGCAGCGTCCGCGCCTTCCTGGGCGCTCAGCTGACCCGAGATGACGCCGCTGACTGCCTTACCGAGAGCGGTCTGCATGTCGGCCGTCTTGGGGTTGTTCGGCCACTGACCGGAGGTCTGCGCGGCCTTGATGAAGGGCTGCACGTAGGTGTCCTTCTGGATCTCGGGCACGCTCGCCACATCGGCCCGGACCGGGATGGAGCCGGCTGCGGTGAACAGTGCCTGCCCACCCTCCTTCGACAGGAAGACCTGCTGCAGGTATTTCCACGCCAGATCCGGGTGCTTCGACTGGGCGCCGATGGCGATGCCCTCGCCACCGGGGTAGACGACACTCTTGCCGTCGGCGGGGGCGGGGAACTGCACGGTGCCGTACTTGAACTTGGCCGCCTTGACGTTGCCCAGCTGCCAGTTCCCGTTGAAGCCGAAGGCATACTTCCCGGTCATGAACTGCTGCCAGGCGGCGTTCTGGTCCCAGGTGGCGGTGGCCTTCGGGAGGTAGCCCTTTTGGGCCCAGTCGGCGATCCGGTTGAAGGCGTCGTTGACGGGCTGGCCGCTGAAGTTGCAGTAGTTGATGCCCTTGCCGAGCAGCTGAGGCGCGAACAGCCAGGCGCCCTCGACGGTCGGCGCACCGGACTCGGCCATCGCCTTGTATTTACCTCCGGCCTCGACCTTCGCCATGTCGGCTTCCAGCTGCTCGAGCGTGGTGGGAGGTTCGGTGATGCCTACCGACGCCAGAATGTCCTTGTTGTAGAACATGCCCAGCAGGTTGGTGTAGGACAGCAGGTTGTAGACCTTGCCGTCGTTCTTCCAGGCCGCCGCTTCCGGGTACTGGTCCTTGTCGGGGTAGGCGTTCCACTCCGCGGTGATGTCCTTCATCACCCCGCCGGCCACCAGGGTCGGGAAGTCGACCACGATGTTGTTGATCAGCAGATCGGGGCCGGTGCCGGTGGCGACGGCAGCCAGCAGCTTCTGGTCCTGCTGGCTGCCCACGACCTGGACCAGCTGGACCTTGACACCAGGATTGGCAGCCTCGAACTTGGCGGTCTGCGCCTTGAGCCAGTCGGCCTGGCCACCGGCGGAGTAGTACTGCCAGAACCGCAGGGTCGTCGTGCCCGGCGTGTTGGAGCTGGTGGGCGTCTCCGAGATCGTGCAGCCGGTGATGGCCAGGACAGCCGCGGCGGCGGCGGCCACCAGGCTGTAGCGTCGAATTCTGGCTCCCATAGGGCGTCATTGCTCCTTGTTCGATGTGGCGGCGCGCAGCGTTCCACGACGTTCGCGGCTTCGCGTTTTATGCTGTTTGGAAGCATAAGGTACCTCTCCGCGGTGGGCAATGTCGGATATTAACGGTATGAACCGACGTAAACATCGGCGAATGTCCGGTATCATCGCCCAACGGTCCCGGCAGCGATGAGGAGATGCATGGCAGAGAACGCGTTGGTCCTGCAGACCAACGGGTTTCGTACAGCGGCGACCATCGACGGTTCCGGCCTGCTGCTGAATCTGCTGCGGGACCGCGGAGCCAGCACCATCTCCGAACTCGCCGCCGCCATGGGACTGGCTCGGTCGACAGTGATGCAGCGGGTCGACTACCTGCTCGGTCATGGCCTGATCACCAGCGAGCCGGCCGCCAACGGGTCGCGGGGCAGGCCGGCCGTCATGTCTCGGTTCAATCCGTCGGCGGCGATCGTGCTCGGCGCCCAGGTCGGCATGACCGGCACCCGCCTCGCGGCCACGGATCTGGCCGGCGAGATCCTGCACGAGCGCTTCATCACCATGGACGTGCCGGCCGGGCCGCGTCAGATGCTGGCCGACCTGCACGCCGCCTTCGACGACCTGGTCGCGGCCGCCGGGCCGGGCGTCCAGGTGGCCGGGATGGGCGTGGGTCTGCCCAGCTCGATCGAGCTGCTGACCTATACCCGCTCGCTCGGCCGCCCTGGGGTGGCCTGGGACCGCGCCGATGTCGTTCACTCCCTCGAGGAGCGGTACGGCGCCCCGGTGTTCCTCGATCTCGACGTGAACCTGTTGGCCCTGGCGGAGCGTCGCAAGGGCTGGCCCGACATCGAGACGTTCGTCTGCGTCAAGCTGGGGACGCTGATCAACGCCTCGATCGTCGTCAACGGCAAGCCCATCCACGGCATCAGCGACCGAGCCGGCGAGCTCGGCCACCTCAAGGTCAGTGGCTCGACAGTCCCCTGCAGCTGCGGCAGCACCGGCTGCCTGGATGCCGTGGCGAGCGGGAACGCTCTGGTCAAGGCGCTGACGGCCGCCGGGTTCGACGTGGCCCACGTGTCCGACGTGGTCGACCTGGCCTCCCTCGGGCAGCCGGAAGCGGTGCTGGCGATCCGGGAGGCCGGCCGTCACATCGGAGCGGTCCTCGGCTCGGTGGTCAATCTGCTCAACCCCGGGGTGATCATCACCTGGGGCTACCTGACCGACGCGGAGGCCCCCTTGTTCGCCGGCATCCGCGAAGGTCTGTACCAGACCGCGCTGCCCGGGTCGAGCGAGCGCCTCGACCTCCGGCGTACGGCGCTGGGCATGTTGGCCGGTGTCCGCGGCGCAGCCGCCATGGTGATCGACGAGGTGTTGGCGCCGGGGGCCGTCGATCGGCTGCTGCGCTCCGGCTCCTGGGCGGCCGCCTGGCCGACGGACGGCGACGGCGCCGCGCGGTGAGCGAACCCGTCGCGGTCTCCGCCGGCGAGGTGGAGCTGGTGGGGCTCGCCGATCGCGGGCGATCGACGACTGGCTCTATCGAGTTCTGCAGACTGATGAGCCTTCCGCCTCCGGTACGGCGGACGACTTGCCGGAGCAGCAACCGGATTGCTGTGACCGGTCTTGGCGGGTGACGATGGCCACATGAGCGATGACACCGCAGCAGACCAGCCCGCGTCCGATGCTTCCCCGGCTACCGACGGATATATCGGAGACCCAGCTGTCCGGGCGGAGTGGGACAAGCGCTACGTCGAGCAGGAGCGGCTGTGGAGCGGTGACCCCAACGGTGCGCTCGTCGCGGAGGTCGCCGGACTCGCGCCGGGGCGGGTGCTCGACGTCGGCTGTGGCGAGGGCGCGGACGCTGTGTGGCTCGCCCGCCGAGGTTGGGCTGTGACGGCGCTCGAGGTCTCGGGCGTGGCGCTGGAGCGGGCGGCCGGGCACGCGCGCGACGCCGGGGTTGCCATTCGCTGGATCCACGCCGGACTGGTGGAGGCCGGGCTCGACGGGTCGTCGTTCGATCTCGTCTCCGCTCAGTACCCGGCCCTGCTGCGCACTCCCGACGCCGCCGCCGAGCGCGCGTTGTTGGGGGCGGTCGCTCCTGGCGGACTGTTGCTCCTGGTGCACCATGCGGGGATGCAGCACCAGCCGGTGCGCGATGACGGTTTCGACCCAGCCGACTACGTCTGGCCCGCATCGGTCACCGCACTGCTCGACGACGACTGGGAGATCGAGCTGGATGAAGAGCGCCCCCGCGTCG
>JBBRYD010000030.1:0-34417 GCA_038238065.1 Propionibacteriales bacterium
CCGGACAAGGCAGGACAGGGAACAGCCGAGCTGATCCAGAAGAACGGAGTGGCCCAGCTCTCGGTCTCGGCGACGGCCGACCGCGGGGGCACCGGGTTCGAGGAACTCTGGCTGATCAACATCGACGGTCAGCGGATGATCTCGCTGGGGGTCCTGCCGCCCGATGGTCGAGGAAGCTATCCGGTGCCGGTGATCTCGGGTGGCGGGTTGGACGGCTACACGATCGTCGACATCTCGCTGGAGCCGCTCGACGGCAACGCCGCGCACAGTCGGAACAGCCTGCTGCGGGGGTCGTTGGACTAGTGTCGTCGACGAGTCCCGGACCGAGGAGCATTCATGACTGAGCAGCCCTACGCCAACCGTCCCGTCCGCATCGGAGTGCAGCTCCAACCGCAGCACACCGACTACGCGACGCTGCGCCGAGCCGTCGACGACGCCGAGCAGGCCGGGGTGGACATCATCTTCACCTGGGACCACTTCTTCCCGCTCAGTGGCGAACCCGACGGCCTGCACTACGAGTGCTACACGATGCTCGCCGCCTGGGCCGAACAGACCGAACGGGTGGAGCTGAGCGCGTTGGTCACCTGCAACTCCTACCGCAACCCCGAGCTGCTGGCCGACATGGTCCGCACCCTCGACCACATCAGCGGCGGCCGGATCATCCTCGGCATCGGGGCCGGCTGGTTCGAGCGTGACTACACCGAGTACGGCTACGAGTTCGGCACGGCCGGCAGTCGGATCGCCGCCCTCGGGGACGCCTTGCCGCGGATCAGGAGCCGCTGGTCGAAGCTCAACCCGGCGCCGACCCGCAAGGTGCCCGTGCTGATCGGCGGCGGCGGCGAGCGGAAGACGTTGCGCCTGGTGGCCGAGCACGCCGACATCTGGCACGGCTTCGGAGACGCCGAGACGTTGACCCACAAGAACGGGGTCCTCGACAGCTGGTGCGCCCAGCTGGGGCGCGACCCCGGCGCGATCGAGCGGTCCGCCGACTGCGGTGGCCAGGGCCCGGACGAGGTCGGCGAAGCGCTGGTCGGGGTGGGCACCCGGCTGATCACCATGGGGACGGACGGTCGGGAGAACTTCGACCTCGCCCTGGCTCGCGACTGGCTGCAGTTCCGGGACGAGCAGAACGCCTAGCACCGCTGACCGGAGCCGGTCGCCCCGGTCAGCCGGATACGCCTATTGCGGCCGGACCTGCAGATATCGCAGCAGGTCGCGGCGAGTCCCGCCGACGATCAGGTGACCCACGAGCAGCGTGTCGCGCCGGTAGCCGGCACGTTCCGCCGCGCGCAGCGAAGCCGTGTTCCAGGGCTCGATGTAGAGCTCCAGCCGATCCAGGGCCAGCGTCCAGCCGAACGCCGTCAGCGCGGTCAGGGCATCGGTGGCGATCCCGCGACCGCGGGCGCTCGGGGCCACGGCATATCCCAACGAGGCCGTCCTCCCGGTTTCCTGCAGCCATAGACCGGCCCCGCCGAGGGCCTGATCGTCGACGCGATCAGCGACGGCAAAGGAGTAGCCGGTCCCGTCGAGCAGCCGCTGGTGCTGACGCGCGATGTAGGCCAGTCCGGCTTCGTCGCTGTAGTCGGCCGGGATGGAGCCGATCAAGGGGAGGTAGGGGTCGGTGGACAGCTCGGCGACCAACGGGAGGTCGGATGCGCGAAAGGGCCGCAGCACCACCGCGCCCGCAGCGGGCGCCGTGTCCGGCCACCTCAACACCACGGCGTCCCTTCTCCGGCGTTCTTCGTCGTCGTCGCAGTCTAGGACGGCGGGCGGCTGACCCGGCCCGAACGCTCAGTGCCCGCCGGGGCCGATCCGGCTAGAGCGTCGGCAACCGGAGCCGGTCGTCCTGGGCCAGCTGCACCAGCTGACCTCGGGTGACCTCCAGGTTGAGGCCGCCGGAGGTGCTGCGCGCGACCACGGTGATCACGGTGTCGTCGGTCGGGGCGTACTGCACCTCGAGGCCGTTGGCCGCCTCCGAGGTGTCGGTCAGCGCAAAGCTGTTGCCGTCCATGTAGTGCACCGTCGTGCAGGTGTGGTGGGTCGTCACCCCGCACCGCAGCGCATACCTCGATGCGGTGGCGATCTGCACGTAGACGTCGGTGGATCCGCTTCCGAGCTTGAACATGTCGAAGCCGAGGGCACCCCCACCGCCACTGAAGAAGTCGGGAGTCTCGTAGAGATCGTCGTCGGCGGTGTAGGTGTATCCGGAGAAGTAACCACCCTCCGGATCCAGGTACGAGCTGGTCACGGCAGCCATCTGGGTCCGCCAGGCACGGAGGACCGACGATCGGCAGTCGGCGTCGGTGGTGTGGCAACCGACGGTCCGAGGAGCCGGGGCCGGCACCGGGCCGCGCGCCTCGTTGTGCTCGGGCTGCAGCCGCGGACCGATCTGGGTGAGCCCCAGCACGGCGACGAGCACCAGGGCGGCGGCAGCCAGCAGTCGGCTCCCGGTCCGCCGCCGGACGAGGGTACGCCCGTGAGCCAGGTCGACGACGGGGTCGGTCGGTGGCTCCTGGGGCGGCAGAACCGCCCGAAGCTGGGCCGTGAGCTCCTCCTCGGACCGGCGATCGGGGTCCGAGGCCACCAGCCGGGTCAGTGCTTCGTCGGACAGGACCGCGACCTCGGCGGTCGGCAGGCCGAGCAGGTCAGCGATCCGTGGCCTGGACAACCCGACCCAGCGTTCGAGGATGAGGACCCGTCGCGACTGGTCGCCCAGATCGGCTAGGTCGGCGATCAGGCCCGCCGTCCGCAGCGGTTGATCAGGGGAGGCGTCCATCAGCTCGAAGTGGTCGGGGCCACTCCGCCATGGCGCTTCGAACTGCCCGGGGTGGGCGTGAAGCACCTGGCACAAGGCCACATCGTGCGGGTCGGCGTCGGTCGGCCAGTCGCGGTACAGCCTGGCGAGCACGACCTGCACCACGTCCTCGGCGCGGTCGGCGCGCCCGAACATCAGCTGCGCCACCCCCAGCAGCAGCGGCCTGGACGAGGCGGCGAGCGCCACAAAAGCTGCGTCGTGCGACTGCCTGGACATCGACTCCTCCCTTTCTCATCGTATTCGGAGCCGATCGGCGTCAGGGATGTGCATTTTGACTCTTCACCTCTCGTCGGTGAGTGACAATCGAGGTGTGACAAAGTTCCACAGGTACGTCGCGATCGGTGACTCCACGACCGAGGGCCTCGAAGACCCCGACCCGCAGGGTGGCTACCGCGGCTGGGCGGACCGGCTCGCCGAGCACATCGCCAACGGTCAGGACGAGCCGCTGGAATACGCCAACCTCGCCGTCCGCGGCCTCCGGCTGAGCGAGATCCGTAACACCCAGTTCGACGACGCCCTCGCCCTGCAGCCCGACCTGATGACGATCTTCGGAGGCGTCAACGACGTGATCGCGATGGGCTGCGACTTCACCGCGATACGGGCCGACTACGTGGCCATGTTCGGCGAGGCGCGGGGGTCCGACATCACGGTGCTGACCTTCACCATGCCCGACCCCACCGCCATCAACCCGTTGGGGCGTCGGCTGCGGGAGCGGATGTTCCTGCTCAACGACATCATCCGGGCCGAGGCAGACCGTTACGACGTCCTCGTGATGGACTTCCAGCAGTATCCGATGGTGGAGGATTCTCGGCTCTGGTTCGAGGACCGGCTGCACGGCAACCCGCTGGGCCACGAGCGAGTGGCGGCCGCGTTGGCCTGGCGACTCGGGGTCGACGGCATGGACGAGTCGTGGTCGGAGCCGTTGGAGACTGAGACGGTGGTCCGTCGACCCCACCAACAGCTGGCCGGTGACCTCGATTGGGCAGTCCACTACCTGGCGCCGTGGGTGGGCCGCGGCATCCGGGGCGTGCCCTACAGCAGAGACGTCAGGGCCAAGCGGCCGATCCCGACCCGAGTGGAGAAGACCATGACGACTCCGCTCCAGCAGACCGCAGTCGATGAGAGCCGAGAGTCGGCTCAGACGGCATGACCGCGGAGGGTGGCTCGCTGCTGGGCGAGCAGCGCCAGTCGCATCGTCTCGAACGTGTGCTCCTGCGGGCAGGCCGTGGTGGTCCGCTCCCTGACGTCCCGCACCAGGTCGGCGTAGTAGGTCAGCGGTGCGTCCGAGGCGTCCAGGTAGCTGGTGCCCGACTGATCCACGCAGAAGAGGTGGTTGCCGCCCGGTCGGCCCGCGATGTCGACGTACTTCCGGAGCTCGAGATAGCCCTCGGTGCCCAGGATCATCAGCCGGCCGTCTCCCCAGGCGGGCAACCCGTCCGGGGTGTACCAGTCGCAGCGGATGTAGGCCTGTGCGGACTCGCTCCGCAGCAGCACCTCACCGAAGTCCTGCAGCCCGGGCGTCTCCGGATGGGCGTAGTTGGCCACCGTGCTGGACACGACATCGGCGCTGGTCGAGCCCGTGAACCAGAGGAACTGGTCGATCTGGTGGGACGCGATGTCGTTGAGGATGCCGCCGTAGCGGGCTCGGTCGTAGAACCAGTCAGGTCGGGTGCTGCCGCCGGCCAGATGCGAGCCGATCCGGTGGGGCCCGAGCCCGAGGGTCTGGACGACCGCGCCGATACGCCCGGCTCGGACGAGCTCCCCGGCCAGGGCCACCGCGCGCACCTCGAACCGCTCCGAGAAGGTGACCGACCAGAAGCGGCCGCTGGACGCTACGGCGGCGCGGAGCTGGTCGAGCTGCTCCAACGTGGTGCAACCCGGCTTGTCGGTCACCACGTCCTTGCCGGCGGCCAGCGCCGCCAGCGCGATCGGGCCTCGCCGATCCGGCACAGCCGCGGTCACCACCAGATCGACCGTGTCGTCCTCGATCAGCTGCTGCGGATCCGCCACGGCAGGGACGTCGGGCCAGCGCCGGCGAACCTCCGTCGCGATCGCGGAGGTGTCGTCCTCGGTGGCGGTGCCGACCAGCTCGCAGCCCTGTTCGAGCAGCCCACCGATCTGGCCGAAGATGTGTGCGTGGTCCAAGCCGACCGCGGCGATGCGGATCGGTGGTGCGTTGGACGTCATCGGTCTCCCTTCGGAAGTCCCCGACCATACCCCGCGACACGGTCACCGGGTCGGTCGGTCAGCTGAAGAGTGCCTGACCGAGGTGCTGTCCCGGCTGGGCGCCGGGCGGCACGGCGAACAGGGCCGAACCGGTGTGTTGCAGGTACTCACTCATCCCGTCCTGCAGCCCGAGCTTGGCCTGGATCGGGATGTAGTGGGTGCGGGGGTCGCGGACGTAGGCGATGAAGAACAGCCCCGCGTCCATCCGGCCGAGACCGTTGCTGCCGTCGACGAAGTTGTAGCCCCGACGCAACATCTGAACGCCCTTGTTCTGGTCGGGATGGACCAGCCGAACGTGGGCGTCCTTCGCGATGATCGGCTGCTGGCCGCTGCCGAGCAGAGCGAAGTCGGGCGCCGCATACTCCGTGCCTCCCGCCAGCGGGGCGCCTTCGGCCTTGCTGCGTCCGATCACGTGTTCCTGCTCGCGCAGCGACTGCCGGTCCCAGGTCTCGATGGTCATGTTGATGCGCCGGGCCACGAGATAGGAGCCACCTTCGAACCAGGCGGCCCGACGCTCGGCGCCACCCGACACCCAGACGTGTTCGTCCAGCAGCTGCGGATCCTCGGCCTTGAGGTTGGCGGTGCCGTCCTTGAATCCGAACAGGTTGCGGGCCGTGGTCTGCGTGGTGGAGGTCGACGACGTCCGGCCGAACCCCAGCTGCGACCAGCGGATGGCGACCCGGCCGAACCCGATCCGGGCCAGGTTGCGGATCGCGTGCACCGCGACCTGCGGGTCGTCGGCGCAGGCCTGCACGCAGAGATCACCATCGGAGCGTTGCGGGTCCAGACTGTCGCCGGAGAAGTGCGGGAGCCGCGTCAACGCCTGCGGTCGCTTCGTCTCCAGCCCGAAGCGATCGGTCCCGTCGAGCTCGAAGAGGGTGGGCCCGAAGCCGAAGGTCAGGGTCAGGCCGGAGGCCGGCAGCCCGATCGCCTCGCCGGTGTCGTCCGGCGGGGCGTCGTACGGACCGGACGTCGCGCCGTAGGCCCCGGCGCCCTGGCCTTGGGTCATGCGAGCTGCGGCGTCGGTCCACTCCTTCAACAGCTCCACCAGCTCGGCGCGTGAGTCGGTGGTCACGTCGAAAGCGGCGAAGTGCAGCCGATCCTGAGCGGGGGTCGTGATGCCCGCCTGGTGAGTGCCGTAAAAGGGGTAGACCACCGGTCCCGGGGCGACGGCTGACGGGCCGGCCACATCTCGACCGCCGGCCAGCAGTGACCCCCCGACTCCGGCAGTGACGCCGACGACTCCGGCACCGGCGGCCCCCAACAGACCGCGTCGGCTGACGCCGCGCCGCGGTGGCCGGACCGGGGCGCTCGACAGCGTCTCCGCACTCGGGGACGACGGAGTCGCTGGCGCGGCGGTGGGGTCGGTCATCGTTCTCTCAGTCCGTTCGGGTGGTCGGAGACGTCAGACCACCGCGGCAGTCAGCTTCGACAAGGGCTCGGACAACGCGTTCACGGCGTCGGACAAAGCCTTGATCTGCTCCTTGCTGAGATCGTCGTAGGACCGGAACCCGTCCCCCTTCTGCTGCTGGTCGAGCAGCTTCTGCAGGGCCACGAACTTCTCGTCGATCTGGTGGTCGAGGGCGACATCCTTCTTCTTCAGCACCGGTCGGAGACCCTCGAAGGCGACCCGGGCGCCGTCGACGTTGCCCTGGAAGTCCCACAGGTCGGTGCGCGACCAGTACTCCTCTTCGCCGGTCACCTTGCCGGTGGCCACCTCGTCGAGCAGGCCCTTGGCGCCGTTCGCGATCTGGTCCGCGGTGAAGGTGACGGTCAGCGTGCGCTGCTGCAGGTCCCGGGTGTTGGCGAGCAGGTGGTCGGCGTATCTCTTGCGGCCGGCCTGATCGAGCGGGCGGTAGCTCTCGGCGCGTTCGGGCCAGAGGTCCTTCTCGATCCGGTGCCAGCCGGTCCAGGTGCCCCCCTCGACGTCGGCCTCACGCAGGTCCATCTTGGGGTCGAGGTCACCGAACGACTCGGCTACCGGCTCGATCCGCTCCCAGTGCTTGCGGGCCCGTGGGTAGAGGGCGCGCGCCTGCTCGTCCTTGCCGGCGACGTACAGGTCGCGGAACTTCTGGGTCTGGGCCAGCAGCTGCTCGGACTGGTCCTTGATGTAGGCGGCGTACAGCGTGTTGGCCTGGGACCGCAGGGCCTTGTCGTCCCCCTGCGCCAGGTCCGCGCCGGAGTTCGACACCACGAACGGGGAGCGGATGCCGTCGCCGGCCATGCCGGGTTTGCACGTGGTGAAGTAGGTGCCCGGGGCGGCGGTCAGCACCAGGTCGCGGGAGAGCCCGGGGCCGATGTTCTCCACCTCGCCGACGATCCGTAGGCCGTCCTCGGCCAGCAGGTAGAACTCGGTCACCTGGGTGCCGGTGTTGGTGACGGTGAAGGTGAGGTGTCCCGAAGGGGCCGTGCCCGACGAGATGGTGCAGGCGGTGTCGCTCGCCGCCACCGTCAGGGCCCGGACGTCACCGGAGTCGCCGGCCGGACTGCCGCTCGGGGCGTTGTCCGTGCACGCAGCCAGCAGCGGCAGGGCGAGCACGGCACACACGGACCACGCGGCGACGGATCGCCGGTTGGTACTGTGGGTCATGAGGAATGGCCTCCAGAGGCTATCGACGCTGCCGCTACTGGTGCAGGGGCTGGCCCGGGTCGAGGATGTGAACGCTGCCGGACCTTCACGATGAAGATCGCCAGGACGGGCAGGAAATACAGCAGCCAGGCGGTCAGCTCGAGCTTCGTGGTGGCGGGGGAGAAGTTGAAGACGCCCTTGAGCAGGGTCCCGTACCACGAGGTCGGCGGGATGATGCGCGAGACGTCGAACGCGAGGGTGTGGAGACCGGGCAGGAGGCGAGCCTCCTGCAGGTCGTGGATCCCGTACGCCAGCACCCCCGCAGCGACCAGGATCAAGAAGGCACCGGTCCAGGTGAAGAAGCGGGTGAGGTTGATCTTGAGGGCTCCCCGGTAGATCAGGTAGCCGAGGGCGAGCGCGGCGGCCAGACCGAGCGCGGCCCCGATCAGCGGCACGGCGGTGGCGCCGGACTCCCGCGCCGTGGCCTGGGTGGCGGCCCAGAGGAACAGCGCCGTCTCCAGGCCTTCTCGGCCGACCGCGAGCATCGCTACGATGGTCAGCGACCAACGGCCACCGTCGGCAGCCTCATCCACCTGGCTGCGCAGAGCGCTGGACATCCCGCGAGCGGCTCGGGCCATCCAGAAGATCATCCAGGTGACGAACGCCACGGCGACGATCGAGAGCCAGCCACCGATGAGCTCCTGGGCCTCGAAGCTCAGTCCCTTCGGCCCGAAGGTGAGCGCGGCACCGAATGCCAGTGAGACCACGGTGGCCACGCCGACGCCGAGCCAGATGCGGGGGAGCAGGTGTCGCCGGTCGGACTTCACCAGATAGGCGATCAGGATGCTGACCACGAGGGCGGCCTCTAGGCCTTCTCGCAGTCCGATCAGAAAATTGCCCAGCATCAGGTGTCCTTGTGAGAGTTCCGCACGAGTGGCCGACGGAAGGGAAGCCTTGGCTAACCTAAGCCAGGGTAGGGCACGTGGGCAAGGACATGTGAACTTCGTGACAGTTCAGGTACCGACCGACGCCGCAGACTCAGATCACGAGGTGACCTCGGGGGTGCCGGGCGCCGGCTTCGACGCCGCGGCGGATCAGCTGAGCAGCGCGCGCCGGCGGGCCAGCTCGCCCTTGGCGTACTTGCCGATCTGGTGGGTGGAGAAGCCGTCCATGACGGCACCGATGCCCCCGCCGACGATCGGCACCCGCTTGGTCACCATCAGGGCGAGGTTCTTGCCGCCGATCCGCGCCATCAGATCGCCGACGACCTCCTCGGCCACCTGGCGATCGAGGTCGGGGTCGAAGACCGGCGCGGTGGCCACGGCCATCGGAGAGGTGGGCAGCTTGCCCTCCAGGATGAAGCGGGCGATCTGCTCGCCACCGAGCAGGCACATGACCAGGGCCGTGCGGACACGGTCGTCGTTGAGGTCGTAGCCCCGCAGGTGAGCGATCGCGGCGACCATCCGCACCTGCAGCACGGCCACGCCGGTCAGGTTCGCCGGGATGGCGACCGGCATCAACGCCAGCCCGCCGAGGTTGGTGACGAATCCCTGCGCCGAGGCCAGCCGGACGTGCGAGTCGACGATGGCGTCGATCGCGGCGTCCTCCGAGCCCGTATGGCGCTCCAACGACCTGGCGGCGACCTGCTTGGCGCTCGGAAGTTTCCCGACTCCGTCGATGGCGATCTCCAGCACCCGACGCAGTGTCCCGCCCGCGGCTTGCGGAGCCATCCGGGCTGCCACGGGGCCGATTCCTCGGGCCAAGATCTTGCCCATGACTCCCGGTGTTGTCGCCATGTCGCCTCCAGACTCCCCATGCTGCGAGATGGCAGCTGCTCGCTCCCAGCGTACGTGCGGGGCCGGGCCTGGTTCACCTCACGGCCCCGGGCCGGACCCCGAACCGCCCCTGACCCTCCCGGCGGAGGTCGAGCCGCCCGAGCGGGCACAATCGACGGTGTGCACGACTCCCCGTTCGGACCGCCGGCCGGCTGGCGCCCGAGCGACCTGATCGGCGTCTCCCGGGAGTTCGACGCCGAGCTGGTGCTGGCCGCGTATCGCAGCGGGGTCTTCCCGATGCCCAGCCGCAAGCACCTGATGGGCTGGTACTCCCCCTTGCACCGTGGGGTCCTGCCGCTGGACGGACTGCGGATCACCCGATCATTGCGCAAGATGATCAAGCGCTACGAGATCCGTATCGACACCGCTTTCGGGGCCGTCCTCGACGGTTGCGCGGACCCGCGCCGCGAAGGCAGCTGGATCGACCGCGACATCCGCGCCGTCTACGGGCAGCTGCACCGAGATGGACACGTTCACTCCGTCGAGGCGTGGACCGGGGCCGGTGAGCTGGCCGGTGGTCTCTACGGCATCAGCCTGGGCGGCCTGTTCGCCGGCGAGTCGATGTTCCACCGCCCCGACATCGGCCGGGACGCCTCCAAGGCCGCCCTCGTCGGCCTGGTCCAGCACCTGCAACACGCCGGCGGTGCCGGTCGCCTCCTCGACGTCCAGTGGCAGACCGACCACCTCGAGTCCCTCGGCGCGATCGAGATTCCACGCGCGGAATACCTGCGCCGGCTGTCCGTCGCGCTCGAGCTCGCCACCCCGGCCTGGCCCAGCCCCGGTATCTGATCGAGCGCGGGATACTAGGGACCGTGCCCGAGATGCCCGAAGTTGAGTCACTGGCCCGGTTCCTGACCGAGAAATGTGTCGGCCACGCCATCGCGCGGGTCGAGCTCGCCGCCTTCAGCGCGCTCAAGACGTACGACCCGCCGCTGTCGGCCCTGGCGGGGCTGGAGATCGAGTCGGTCATGCGGCACGGGAAGTTCCTCGACATCTCGGCGCAGGGGCTGCATGTGGTCTTCCACCTCGCCCGGGCCGGTTGGTTGCGGTGGCGCACGTCGATCCCTGACACACCAGCGCGTCCGGGCAAGGGACCGCTCGCGTTGCGCCTGGTGCTGGACGACGCGTCGGGATTCGACCTGACCGAGGCCGGGACCCAGCGAAAGCTGGCGGTCTACGTGGTCACCGATCCGCAGCTCATCCCGCACGTGGCCACGCTGGGGCCTGATCCGCTCACTGCGGAGTTCGACCGGGAGATGCTCGCGTCGTTGCTCCGGGCCGCCGGGCGGTCCCAGCTCAAGGGGGTGCTGAAGGACCAGCGGACCATCGCCGGGATCGGCAACGCCTACTCCGACGAGATCCTGCACCGGGCCAGGCTCAGCCCGTTCAAGCCGTCCAACGGGTTGACCGAGGATGAGCTGACCATCCTCTTCGACGCCATCAAGAACGAGTTGACCGACGCGATCAAGCGCGCCGAGGGGCTGGCTGCGGCCGACCTCAAGGGCGAGAAGAAGTCAGGGCTCCGGGTGCACGGTCGCAAGGGGGAGAAGTGCGACGTCTGTGGCGGGACCATTGCGGAGGTCTCCTTCGCCGACTCCGCCCTGCAGTACTGCCCGACCTGCCAGACGGGCGGCAAGCTGCTGGCGGACCGGCGGCTGTCGCGGTTGCTGAAGTAGCCCGTCGACCGGCTCAGCGAGCGCGCGCACAGGCTCTGGGTCGGAAGGACGCACAATGGGACCATGTTCCTCGATGACGTACCGCGCGTGACTTCGGCCGAGCTGCCCGCCAAGATGGACGACGGCTGGATGCTGTTGGACGTGCGGACCGACGACGAGTGGGCTGAGGGCCGGATCGACGGCGCGACCCATATCCCGATGGACGAGGTCGTGGCCCGGCTGGCCGAGGTGTCCGACCACGTTGTCTGCGTCTGTCACGTCGGGGGCCGATCCGCTCGGGTGACCCAGTATCTGCTGGCCCAGGGCAAGGAGGTCCTCAACCTCGACGGCGGCGTGCAGGCCTGGGCCAGCGAAGGCCGGCCGCTCGTCTCCTGAGCCCGCTGGCTCTCGGCCGGGTCACGCGGCGATGGTGATCCTGTCGCCCGACTTCAGGTACGCCAGCACCGTCCGCATCTGGGTCTTGGTGATGCCCACGCAGCCGCCGGTGGCGCCCGAGCTCTTGACGTGCAGGAAGATGCCCGTCCCCCGGTAGGTCTTCTTCGTGTCCGGCGCCCGGTTGAAGTTGACCACGATGGCGTAGCGGTACTGCTTGGTATAGCTCGGCAGATACTCCGAGCCGTTGATGTCGGACGACGGCAGCCGGTAGCGGAAGCCGCCCTGGCTCTTGTTGCGGAGTGAGTTGTAGTACCTGCTCTTGTTGTCGCCCACCCAGTAGTCGCCCTTCTTCACCCGGTGGTACGGCAGCCACATGGGCGGCTCGGACCCGTTCCCGAACGCCTGCGTCATGGTGTAGGTGCCGCGTGGCGTGGTGCCGGTGCCCTGCTTCCGCTTCTTCCCGTCCACCGTGCCGCCGTAGCCCAACCGGGCGGTCCTGGTCAGGAACTTGCGGGTCAGCGAGCAGGTGCTGTTGGTGCGGACCCAGAAGGAGACGCGAGCGTGGGTCTTGGACGTCTGGTTGACGATGGTGACCGTCCGCTGCGTCTTGGCGAGCGTGGTCTTGATCCCGTCCAACGACTTGTCGCAGGCACGCCACCTGGTCGATGTCTGGGGCGTGGACGCGTCGGCGGTGACCACGGCCCCTGGACCCACCAGAGCAAGGGTGGCCGTGACGGCCAGGACGGACATCAGGTGACGGATCGGTCGGCTCATCTGGTGTACCTCTTCGTGAGTGGTCGGTCCCCCGCCGGCTCATCCTGACACCCGGACCGGTCATAGGGGAAGGCGGCGTACTAGAAAGGGTTGGACGGCGATCGGGTACCGTGTGAGCCACAACCTTCGGGAGCTCGCACCACGTGGTGGGCTGAGAGGGCGGAGTGCGCCAGCCGGCGCGGGTTCGCCGACCGACCGAACCTGACCGGGTAATGCCGGCGTAGGGAGTGAGTCGCATGTCGGTGTCGTCCAAGGCCTCCGTCACCTCCGGCCCCGGCCTCGCGCGCCGCGCCGACTCGGTCGAGGCACCGCTCACCCTGACCACCGAGCCGCCGCGCACGCTCGGCTTCACCGACCAGCTGGCCATGTGGGCCAACCTGGGGATCAGCCTGTTCGGTCCGCTGACCGGCGCTCTGGTGGTGGCCACCACCGGCTCCATCCCGTTGGCGCTGGCCGCGATCGTCGTGGGGTGCGCGATCGGCGCGCTGCTGCTCGGTGCCTCGGCCATCTTCGGGGTGACGACCGGGGCACCGGCCATGGTCGCGCTGCGCGGCCTGTTCGGGCGCCGCGGGTCGGTGGCCCCCACGCTGCTCAACATCGCCCAGAACGTCGGCTGGGCGACGATGGAGATCATCGTCATCTCCACCGCCGCGGTCGCGGTGGTCGGGAACGCCTGGCGCTGGCCGTTCGTCATCCTGGCCGGCGTGGTGGCGACGACCATGGCGATCCGGCCGCTGGGCAGCGTCAAGCTGCTCCGCAAGGTGATGGTCTGGCTGGTGCTGGCCGCCTCGGTGTTCCTGTTCGTCGAGGTACTGATGCAACCGCGGCAGCCGATCCCGACGGGCGGTGTGCTGGGCTTCTGGCCGGCCGTCGACCTCGCCGTCGCGGGCGTGATCTCCTTCGCCCCGCTGGCCGCGGACTACAGCCGACACTCGCGGACCCGGTCGGCCGCCTTCTGGGGCAGCTCGCTCGGCTACGGCGCGGCAGCCGTCGCCTACTACGCGTTGGGCGTCTTCGCCGTGGCCAACCTGGGCGCCACCGACGTGCTGGGGGCCCTGGTGGCGCTGCCGGCCGGGGCCATCGCCCTGGCCATCCTGCTGGTCGACGAGGTGGACGAGGCCTTCGCCAACGTCTACTCGACCACCATGTCGGTGCAGAACCTGTTCCCCCGCCTCGACCGCCGCTACGTCGCGCTGCTGATCGGGATCACCGCCACCCTGCTGGCCGGGCTGCTCGACTTCGGGAAGTACCAGTCGTTCCTCTACCTGATCGGCTCCGTGTTCGTGCCGCTGTTCGCGGTAGCGGCGGTGGACTTCTTCGCGGTCAGTGGGCAGCGCTGGGACGTCTCCGACCGGTCGACGCTGCGCGTCGTCCCGGTGATCGCCTGGGCCTGCGGCTTCGTGGCCTACCAGCTGGTGTATCCCGGTACGGTCGCCGGCTGGTCAGCCTTCTGGTCCTGGGTGGCCGCGACCATCGGGTTCGTCGCGCCGGTCTGGCTGGGCTCGTCGGTCGCCGCGATCGCCGTCGGGGGGATCGTGATGTTCCTCCTCGGCCGGCTGGTCCGAGCTCGGCACTGACGCTGCACGACGGAGTGAGCCTTCGGCCGGCTCGGACCGCCTGAACGCGGCGTCGGCGAAACCGGTTCGCTAGCTGATCGGGTCCCGGGAGATCGGGCAGGACATGCAGCGTGGCCCGCCTCGGCCCGAGCCCAGCTCGGAGCCGGCGATGGCGATGACCTCGATGCCGGCGGCCTCCAGCTGCTCGTTGGTCTCGGTGTTCCGTTCGTAGGCGATCGCGACCTTCGGCTCGATCGCCAACGTGTTGTTGCCGTCGTCCCACTGCTCGCGCTCGGCGGTGACCGGGTCGAGCCCGGTGTCGATCAGCCGGAGGCGGCTGATCCCCATCGCGTCGGCCGCGGCCTCCAGGAACGGTCGCGGCTGGCCGATGACCAGATCTCGGCCCTCACCCGGACGGACCAGCGTGGCGGCCAGCCGGTGCGCGACGTTCGGATACATCACCATGCCGTCGGTGTCGACCATGGTGCAGATGGTGTCCAGGTGCATCGTGGCGCGGTCCTGGTCGATCGGCACGGCCAGGATGGTGTGGGCCAGGCCGAGGTCGAAGACCGACCGGGCCAGCCGCTCCGCCCCCGCCGGAGTCGTCCGCTCACCGACGCCGACCGCGAGCACGCCGTCGGCCAGGGCCATCACGTCGCCACCCTCGAGGTGCTCCCTCTCCCAGCCGTGGATGCGGGCGACGCCGACGAACCGGGGGTGGAACGTGTAGATCAGCTCGGTCAGCTGGGTCTCCCGGCGTCGGGCGGGCATGGCCAGCGAGGTGACGGTGACGTGGTCGCGGATCCAGACGCTCGAGTCGCGGGTGAAGAGCAGGTTGGGTAGCGGCGCGATCAGGAAGTCGTAGGGGTGCAGCAGGGCGGTGACCAGACCGCCGCGGTCGCGGACCTCGTCGTTGCGGATCCCCTCCATCATCACCGCCGCCAGGTCGTCGGGGCTCAGCTCGCTGAGGTGCTGCCGCAGGTGGCGCCGCAGGTGGTCGCCCAGCCGCAGCTCGGTCAGGGTCAGGTCGACCGCCTGGGCGCGGGCCGACACGTCGGCCAGGGTCTCGGCCAGCAGCACGCTGAGGTAGAGCACCTCGACATCCCGGCTGCGCAGGGCGTCGGCGAAGGCGTCGTGTTCCTCCTGGGCGCGGTCGACCCAGGGGATCCCGTCGAACAGCAGAGCGTCGTTGTTGCGCGGGGTCAGCCGGCGCAGCTCGTTGCCCGGGCGGTGCAGCATCACCGTCCGGAGCCGGCCGACCTCGGTTCGGACACCGGCCGGCCCGGCGTTCCCGCTCGGAGAAGTGTCTGACATGCACCAGACCCTATCTGGCACCGCGGGATAGCCTGGGCGGGTGAATCCGAGCCCGGTCCGCGTGGCCTGCATCATCCCGGCCAAGGACGAGGAACAGCGCATCGCCGCGACCGTGGCCGCCGCTCGGTCGCTGCCTCACGTCGACGTGGTCATCGTCTGCGACGACGGGAGCGACGACGCCACCGGTACGCACGCCTCGGCCGCCGGCGCCATCGTGGTCACGCACAACCGCAACCGGGGCAAGGCTGCGGCGGTCGAGTCGGCGGTCAACGCCCTCGGGGTGCTCGAGGCACGTGACGACCGCCCGGTCGCGACCGCGCTGCTGCTGCTGGACGCCGACCTGGCCGAGACCGCGGCGAACTGTGCGCCGCTGATCGGGCCCGTGGTCGAGGGTCGGGCCGACCTCACCATCGGGGTGCTGCCCGTCCAACGGACGGCGACCGGCGGCGATCCCGGCGGGTTCGGTCTGGTGATGTCGACGGCCATCCGCGGCATCACCGAGCTGACCGGCTGGACCCCGCGCGCGCCCCTGTCCGGCCAGCGCTGCCTGACCCGGCGCGCCTTCGAGCTGGCCAGCCCGCTGGCGGCCGGCTGGGGGATCGAGGTGGGCATGACCATCGACATCCTGCGGGCCGGTCTGACGGTCCAGGAGATCGACATCGACCTGCAGCACCGGGCTACCGGCACGGACCTCGCCGGTCAGTTGCACCGGGCCAAGCAACTCCGCGACGTGACCCGGGCTCTGGCTGCCCGCGGGCTGGTGCAGGCCGGTATCAAGGACTTCAAGGACGCCGGCGGCGTGCAGGGCCTGCTCAAGCGGTTCAAGCGATGACCGTAGCCGCGTGCGCCGTGGCCGGGTGTCGACGATGAGCTCGAGCCGAAAACGGTCTCGCAGCCGGGGCAACCCGGCCCGGCCGCCGCACCGCCGCTACCGGCCGACGGTCTGGCACCGCGACCACCGTTGGGCTCTCGTCGGCATCATCGGCGCCACCGCTCTGACCTGGCTCGTCGGAGCCCTGGGACCCTCGGCGGTCACGCTCACCCTCGGTCCGCGAAAGACCTTCCTGCCGCCCTGGTATCTGCCGACCGGGATCCTCGTCCCGAACGAGTGGGTGGTGTCGGCGGTGATCTGGTCGGCCATCGCGATCGGCGCCGTCGGTCTGTGGGTGGGCCTGCGAGCGTTGGCCGACGGATGGCAGCCGCACCTGCGCCGGCTGTTCGCCCTGGGCACCGCCCTGAGCCTGGTCACCATCACCGTGCCCCCGATGACCTCCGCCGACGTGCTGATGTACGCCGCGTACGGGCGTCTCCAGGCGATCGGGCGCAACCCGTACGAGATCACGCCGGCTGAGGTGTTCCGAGGCCAGTTCGACCCGGTGCTGCGCTGGACCGAGCGGCCGTGGACCGATACGCCGAGCGTCTATGGCCCGATCACCTCCTGGACCCAGCTGCTGGCCAACCGCTGGGGCGGGGAGAACATGCACGACATCGTGTTCTGGCTGCAGGTGTTTGCGGTGGTCCCGTTCATCATCACCTGCGCCGGTGTCGTGATGCTCGCGCACGGCGACCCGAAGCGCCAGGCCAGGGCGACCCTGCTGACCATCGCCAACCCGGTGCTGATCTGGGCCGTGGTGGCCGGCGCGCACAACGAGGCCCTATCGGTGATGTTCGCCGTCATCGGTCTGATGCTGATGCGGAAGAGCCCGTTCGCGGCTGGTATCGGGATCGGGCTGGCCGGCTGCGCGAAGCTGAGCATCGGGATCTGGGGGCTGGCCATGCTGTGGGCCTACCGTCGAGAACCCAAGAAGGCGCTCCTGCTGTGCTTCGGGGCGGCGATCCCGATGGCACTGGCCTACGTGATCTGGGCGCCGACGGCGTTCTTCCAGGTTCTCCGGAACGGGGGGTACGTCTCGGTGGGCTCCTGGGCCAACCCCATCTTCCGGTTCTTCAACCTGTTCCTCACCGGTGTGCACGCGAAGATCGTCACCGGCGTCATCTCCTACGCCGGGCTGTTCGTGATCGGCTGGATGCTGTCGAAGGTGATCGGCTGGACCGCCGTCCCGGGACTGCCGGTCGGGGCGGATCCCCAGCTCGACCCGCTCAGTATCGCCGTGCGCACCGCTCTGGTGCTGTCGGTCGCCTGGCTGATCACCTCGATGTACACGCTGTCCTGGTACGACCTGATCGCCTGGATGCCGTTGGGGGTGCTGGCGGCCAGCAAGCTCGACCGGATCATGCTGATGCGCATCGCGCCGCTCTCGTTGGCCTACGTGCCGGGCAGGGCACTCGACGTCGGCCCGGTGCTCGACTTCACCGCCAACCGGGTCCGCGACACGCTCTCGCCCATCGTCCAGATCGCGGTGCTGGTGGCCGTGGTGATGTGGTGGCGCAAACCTGACCGGCCGGAGCTCTTTCCCTTTCGCGACCAGGAGCCACCGTCCCTGGCGAAGGTCCCCGTGCCGGCCAAGGGCCGCTAGCGGGGCGTCGTCGGGGCGTCGTCGGGCAGCCGTCGGTTCCCCAGGTAAACGTGGGGAACCGTCACCTCACCCAGGAAACTTCGGCCTCGGAGTGAGAGTTGTCCGGGTAGAGCTCCGTTGGTGCTGGCTCGCCCAACCACCTCGATGCCGTCACCGCTGTTCGCGATGTCCGCGCTCACCTCTCGTCATGTCGGGGACTCGGCGGCGGCCGAAGCGGCCCCGAGCCGGCCGCGGACCTTCGGGGAGGTGTGGGATCGGGCCGGTCGGCCCCGGGTCGGACCAGGCCGTGTTCGTACGCGTAGACAACAGCCTGTACGCGGTCCCGTAGTTTGAGCTTGTCGAGCACTCGGGCGACGTGGGTCTTCACGGTAGCTTCACTGACCACCAGGGTCGCGGCCACCTCGGTGTTGGACAGGCCCCGGACCAACAGATGCAGCACCTCGAGTTCGCGTTCGGTCAGCCGACCGACCTCGGGCGGCTGCTGTGGGTGGGCTGGCGTGCTGGCGAACTGCTCGATGACCCGTCGAGTGACGGCCGGGTCGAGGAGAGCCGCCCCGGCGGCGACGACCCGGATGGCCTGCACCAGATCTTCGGGCGGCGCGTTCTTGAGCAGGAAACCGCTCGCTCCCGCGCGAAGGGCTTCGTAGACGTAGGAGTCCTCGTCGAAGGTGGTCAGAACAACCACCCGAGTGGGTGCAAGTCCGCTCTGCAGCAGCTGGCGGGTCGCAGCAATGCCGTCCAGCCGCGGCATCCGGACATCCATCAGTGTGACGTCCGGCCGCAGCCGGCGCACGGCCGTCACGGCTTCCACACCGTCAGCGGCTTCGCCGACCACCCTGATGTCTGGTTCGGCGGACAGGATCAGTCGCAGACCGGCTCGCACCATGGACTGGTCGTCGGCGAGGATGACCGAGATCACGGCACCACGTCCACCCGGCTCTGGTCGAGCTCCGGAACCGGCAGCACAGCCCGCACCGCGAATCCTCCACCTGGCTGCGGTCCGACCTCGAGTGAACCGCCGTACATCTGCACCCGCTCTCGCATGCCGGTGAAGCCGTGCCCGTCCGACCGTCGCAAAACCGGTCCGCGACCGTCGTCGATGACCTCCAACCGGAGCTCGCCCTGCCCGAGGCCGATCACGCAGTCGAGCCTGGTCGCCGACGCGTGGCGCAGGACGTTGGTGACGGCCTCCTGGACGATCCGGTACGCCGCGAGGTCCACCCCGGCCGGCAATCGTGTTACGTCTCCGACCGTTTGTAGGTGCGCGTCGACACCCGCTTGCCGGGCGGACCTGATCAGCTGCTCGACGTGGGCCAGCCTGGCGGGGGGCTCCCTAGGGTCGTCGGGCTCGACCGGTCCGACAGCCGCGGGGGAGCGAAGCACCCCCAGCAGCCGATGCATCTCGGCCAACGACTCCCGACCGGTGCGCTCTACCGTCTCCAGAGCGGTACGTTCGGCGGCCTGGTCGTCGTGCAGCAGCCGACGCACCCCGCCGGCGTGCAACGCCATCACGCTGATGCTGTGTGCAGTGAGATCGTGCAGCTCGCGGGCGATCCGCAGCCGCTCCTCCGTGACGGCGGCGTCCATCCGCCACTGCACGTCCTGTTCAGCCCGCTGAGCCCGTTCCTCCGCCAACTCGGCCCGGATCGTGCGAGTGGCGATCGAGTGGCCGGCCAGCCATGGCGCACCCAGGATCAGCCAGGCGAACACGAGGTCGGCGAGCACGAACCCCTTCTCCAGCACAATGCTCAGCGAGACCAGGGCGGCGGCGACGGCGAGGTGGAGCACCGGTCGCCTGGCCTGGTAGCCGACGGAGACCAACAAAGCGATCACAGTCACCAGCCAGCCAAACGAGTTCCCTGGGTCCACCCCCAGCGCGCCGGGTACCACGACCAGCGCGGTGAGACTGACGGTCACCACCACCAGCGGCGCGACCCGGTGCCAGGCTGCGGCCACCGTTCCGATCCCGTAGCACACCGCTAGTACCGAACGTGAGACTTCCGGCTCATAGCCCAACCAGAGCTCGACCTGGGTGCCGATCGTCAGTACGCCGGCCACGACCAGGTCTACGGGGCGGGGCGCCCACCGGAGCATGACCTCAGCCTACGGCGCAGAGCAGCTCACCGCGTCCGTCCGCCGAACGATAGGCACCGGTCATCGTGTCATCACAACGGCTGATGGCAGAACGTTCGCGCTGCCGACGCGGTCTCGCTGACCGCGGCGCCACCGTGGTTCTCGGGCCGGCGCACCGCCGGCAACTTCGAGCGCAGGAGGAACCATGAGCACCACCGACCGAACCGATGCGTTGACCACCCGACACATCCACCACTACACAACCGCCGCGGCCCTCGCCGCCTTCCCGCTGCTGCTCCTCGTGCAGGCACCGATCAATCCCGCGCCCGGCGGCACCGGAGACCTGATGTACGTCGCGGCCACCGAACAGGCGGACGCCTTACTGGCCTCTGCGGTACTGCTCATGGTGTCGGGCCTGCTGATGTTCCCGGCCGTAGCGGGCCTGGTGCATCTGGCGAGGGGCCGAGGGGCGGCCATCGCGACCTCGGCGGCCGCACTCGGCGTCCTCGGCGGCTTCGGACACTTCGCCATCGGGATGTTCTACCTGGTCACGCTCGCCCTTCCCGGCGGTGACCCGGGACAGATGGCGGCCTTCGTGGACCGGCTCAGCGCCCTCCCCGCGCTGACCGCAATCGCCTTTCCGCTGATCATGTGCTTCGGCCTCGGCGTGGTCGCCATGTCGTGGGCGGCATGGCGTACCGGACTTCTCGGTGGGTGGGGGCCAGCTCTGGTCACGGTCGTTGTCCTGATGCACCTTCTCCCGATCAGCTCGACTGCGCTCGAAGTTGGCGGTCTGGCCGCCTTCACCGTCGTTTTCGGCTACCTCGGGATCCGAATTGCGCGGATGAACGACGCGCAATGGGCACACACCGCAACCTCAGCCGCAGTGGCCGTGCCGGCCGCCGCCTGAGCGATGGGACCTCACGCCGCCAGACCCTCCTGGGCGACATCGACGTTGCTCATCAGCCGTTCCTGCCACTACCGACACCCCGATGCGCAGTCAGGAGGTCGCCGAGGATGTCGCTCCAGCCGGCGAGGATGAGTCCGTGAGCCGCGTCAGGGAACAGCCTGAGATGACTGGCGGGGAGGGTCGCGGCCAGAGCGTGGGCCTGTGCCGGCGGCACCCCGCGGTCCTGGTCACCCTGGAAGATCCACACGTCTGCGCCGATCTCGTCCAGGGCAAAGCCCCAGGGTCGACGTTCCAGGGCACAGTCCCAGCCGTACGCGGCGACTCCCTGCTTGACTGCTTCCCGGATCGTACTGACGAACATGGTGCGGATTGCCGGGTCCGACAGCAGCTGCACGTCCGGTTCCGGCCGGGGCAGGTCGAGGAAACGATCCGGAGTGTCGACCAGCCACGCAGCGGAGGTGGCGATCTCGTCCGCTGCTCGCCCGACATCCTGCCGGGCCAGTGCGGTCAACCGGTCGTCATCGTCAGCCTGCTCCGATGAAGGTTGCGCGTAGGGCGCGACGCAGCTGATCAACGCCACTCGCTTGACCCGCTCAGGAAACGCATACGCGCAGGCCAGCGCGTACGGTCCTCCCGAGGAATGGCCGGCAACGTCGAACTCCCCGATGTCGAGGGCCGCAGCCAGCTCCTCGACGTCGGCCGGCCACTCAAGGATCTGCCGGCCCGGCTTGGGGCCAGATCGTCCGTAGCCGGGCCGGTCCACCGTGATCAACCGGATGCCGGCCTCCGCGGTCGCGGTCGAGTCTGGGCCGAAAAGCCGCGATCCGGGCGCCCCGTGAAACAGGAAGATCGGCCACCCGTCGCGGTCCCCCCACTGACAGAACGCGATCGTCCGACCGTCCCTCAGTGCCATGTCGGCGTCGACATCAGGCTCGTATGCCATAGGGCACACAATCCTCCGTCGCGCCGGCGGCGGCAAGCGATGGCGACCTGATTCTG
Organism: Propionibacteriales bacterium; assembly: GCA_038238065.1. GTDB lineage: Bacteria > Actinomycetota > Actinomycetes > Propionibacteriales > Propionibacteriaceae > Microlunatus. The sequence goes on from JBBRYD010000030.1 coordinate 21,600, forward strand.
CGGGTCTGACAAGGGTTCACATCGCGTGACCGCGCACGACGGGAGTGCTCAGGTCCCCGATGTCCCGCCCCTCAGATCGACGGCTGAGTGGCCAGCGCGAGATAGCCGTCGATCTCCAACGTCAGCGCCGCCTTCGCGGTGTCGTCCAGGAACGAAGACGTCACGGCAGCCGTGGCCAGTTCGGCCACGCCGGCAGCGTCGAGATCCAGCAGTCCGGCTGCGATCTGGTACTCCTTGTTCAGGTAGGTGGAGAACATGGGCGGATCGTCGGAGTTGATCGACACGGCCACGCCGGCGTCGACCATCGCCTTCAGGGGGTGCTCCGCCAGCACGGCGACCGCGCCGGTGGCGATGTTGGAGGTCGGACACACCTCGACCGCGATGCGGCGTTCGGCGAGGTAGGCCAGCAGCTTCGGATCCTGAGCCGCGGACGTACCGTGCCCGATCCGTTCGGCGCCCAGCTGCTGGATGGCGTCCCAGATGGTCTGCGGACCGGTGGTCTCACCGGCGTGCGGCACGCTGTGCAGCCCGGCCGCACGGGCCTGGTCGAAGTACGGCTTGAACTGCGGCCGGGGCACACCGATCTCCGGCCCGCCGAGGCCGAATCCGATCAGGGTGGAGGGTCCGTGGTCCAGGGCCGCCCGCAGCGTGCCCTCGGCAGCCTCGATACCCAGCTCGCCGGGGATGTCGAAGATCCAGCGGAGCACGATGCCGGAGTCCCGTTCCGCAGCCACCCGCGCGTCCTCGATCGCGGCCATGAACTCCTGAGCCGGGATGCCCCGGACGATCGACGTGTACGGGGAGACGGTCAGCTCGGCGTAGCGGATGTTCTGACCTGCCATCTCGGCCGCCACCTCGTAGGTGAGGGTCCGGACGTCCTCGGCGTCGCGAACCAGGTCCACCACCGAGAGGTAGACGGTGATGAAGTGGGCGAAGTCGTCGAAGGTGAAGTAGCGCGCCAGCTCATCGGGATCGCTCGGCACCACTCCGGGATGCCGGGCGGCCAGCTCGGAGACGATGCGGGGTGAGGCTGACCCCACGTGATGGACGTGCAGCTCGGCCTTGGGCAGTCCCGCGATGAACGCGTCTGTCACAGTCATGGCGTCAGTCTCGTATATCGCCGCCCTGTGCCGGGGGCCAGCCGGTCGTTACCGGACCATGGCGCGGCGAAGTGCCCACTCGACGGCCCTCGAGTGCGGGATCGTATCGCTCACGCCATCGAGCGGTCACTTTGCCGCACGTTCCGGCGGCGCTGCGCCCGCAGACGTGGCATCCGCGCCGAACCGTCGGCTCGAGGCGTCCTGCTGAGCCAGCCGTCGTAGCGCCAGCAGGAGCGGCTCCACCAGCACGGTGCCCAGGACCACGTAGCGCACGGCCGCCTCGACCGAGTCGGTCGGCACCCCCCTCACCTCGGCCTCGGCCATGTCCTTCATCACCCGGGCGTACAGGTCGAGCGCCCCCTCGGGGAGGTCGAAGCCGGCGTCATCGAGCGCCTGCAGTGCCCGAGCCAGAGCCGCTTGGCTGTCCCGGTCCTTCTCGTGGATCCGCCAACCCCAGCGCCCCATCAACTGATAAGCCGGAACGAGGTCAAGACCGTCGGGCGCCGGTGGGTTCACCGCCTGGTGGGCAATGCCCAGCAGGTCATGCAGGGCCTCCGGGGGCGCGGCGAGGGCGGCCAGCAGCTCACGGGTGGCGGCGATGCTCAGCCCGCCCGGGCCGAGCAGTGCCCTGACCAGCTTGAGCCGTTGCACGTGAGTTTCGTCGTACTGCGCCTGCGTCGGCGAGGTCAGCTCGCCGTCGTGCAGCAGCTTCTCCCGGAGGTAGAACTTGATCGTCGCCACAGGCACGTCGGCTTCGCGGGCCAGCTGCGAGATCCGCACCGGTGACTCCTTGACAGTAGATATCATCACTCTCCATTATTGGAGAGTCACACTGTCTATCAAAGGAGAAACGATGCCACAGGTCAACCCGGGTCGCACCACCCATCGTCACGCGGGCGAGCTGGTGGTCTTCCTGATCGGGATGCGGATCAACAAGCCCTGGCGCCCTGATGCCTGGCTCCCGACGTTCATGGCTATGCCCAAGATGCTCGCCGAGCTGTCCCGAGACCCCGATTCCGGCCTGCTGGGGTATCGGCTCACGTTCGGTGCCGGCGGACCGCTGCTGGTCCAGTACTGGGATTCCCACGAGAAGCTCTACGCCTACGCCAGCGCTCGGGATGCGGAGCACCGGCCGGCCTGGACAGCGTTCAACCGGCGCGCCCGGCGGGTGCCTGGCTCGGTCGGGGTGTGGCACGAGACCTACCTGATTGACCGGGCCGAGACCCTGTACGTAGCCATGCCGCCGGCAGGGCTGGCGCTGGCCACCGAAAGCGTGCCGGTGGTGAAGTCCGGCGAACGAGCGGCGCAGCGCTTCGAGCAGGGGTCGACCCGGGTCGAGGCTGCGTGAGAAAGGCCCGGCCGGTCAGCCGGGTGCGGCTAACCTGACCGGGTGCCCGCAGTAACCCCCCCAACGACAGCGACCGTGCCCACCACGTCGGCGGAGCTGACCGAGAAGGGGTACGGGTACTTCGGGCCGCTCGGCACCTTCACCCACCAGGCGCTGCTGACGCTGCCGGCCGGATCCGGGGAACCGATCCCGTACGCGACGGTGGCCCAGGCACTGCAGGCCGTGCGGGACGGTGAGGTCGCGGCGTCCCTGGTGCCGATCGAGAACTCCGTCGAGGGTGGGGTCACCGCCACGCTGGACAACCTGACCTACGGTGAACCGCTGGTCATCACCAACGAGGTGCTGCTGCCGGTCCAGTTCACCCTGTTCGTCCGTCCCGGCACGGCGTTGGGCGACATCCGCAACGTGTTGACCCACCCGCACGCCGCTGCGCAGTGTCGCGACTGGTTGGTCTCCCATCTGCCGGGGGCGGCCATCACCGAGGGCGGATCCACCGCGGGCGCTGCGGTCGAGGTGGCTACCGCGGGCTCGCGCTTCGACGCAGCAATCTGTGCCAGGATCGCCGGCGAGCTGAACGGTCTGGTGGCAGCGGCCGAGGGCATCGCCGACAACCCCGACGCCGTCACCCGGTTCGTCCTGGTGTCCCGCCCCCGGCAGGTCGGGGCGCCCAGCGGAGCCGACAAGACGACCTTGGTGCTGTTCATGCGTGAGGACCACCCCGGCGCGCTGCTGGAGATCCTGGAGCAGTTCGCCAGCCGCGGCGTGAACCTCTGTCGGATCGAGTCCCGGCCGACCAAGAAGACCCTCGGGGACTACTGTTTCTCCGTCGACGCCGAGGGCCACATCAGCGACGCGCGGCTGGCCGAGGCCCTGATGGGCCTGCATCGCATCTGTGCCGACGTGGTCTTCTTGGGCAGCTATCCCCGCGCCGACCAGGCCGAACCGTTGATCCGGGTGGGCACGTCCAACGCCGACTACGCGAACGCCTCCGCCTGGCTCGCCGGTCTCCGCCAGCCCTGATCCCGGCTTGTCTGTTTCCCAGGTTTACCTGGGGATCGGTCACTCAGCCCGCGAAACTTCCTGGGTCAGGTGTCAGTTGTCCGGGTAGAACGGCTCTGCCGGCGCGGCTGGGCCATCGTGTCCGACTCTTCGACGTCACCGGCACCGGCACCGGCTTCGGCCGCCTCGGCCGCGGTGGGCAGGGCGTTGCGCTTGACCGAACGGGGCACCCGCAGGTTGAGGGCCCCCGGGACGACCTCGGCGGTCATCGATGAGCACTTTCCGACGGTGTCGCCGTCCAGCTGGTACTGGTCGCGTTCCTCCACGGTGATCCGCACCTTGCGGCCCGTCAGCCGGTCGAGCTGGTCGTCGGTCCGGCGCTGCCGGGTCATCACCCGGGTGGTGATCTTGATCCAGTCCGACAGGCCGCGTGGTGAGGCCACCAGCAGGTCGAGCAGTCCGTCGTTGGGCTTGGCGTCTGGGATCAACGGGATGTTCGCCTGCAGGTAGCCCACGTTGCCGACCACGATCACGTGCGCCCGACGCTTGAACGGCGGTTCATCGTCCACCTGGATGGTCGCGTGCAGGGCGGGGTGCTTGGCGTTCTGGGCCGCCGCGACGAAGTACGCCGCCGACCCGACCGCTCGCTTCAGGTCCTGGTTGGTGGCTTGCATGATAATCGCGTCGATCCCGATGCCCGCCATCACCGCGAAGTGGTCGGCCTCGCCACCGTCCACGCTCAGCTTGACCAGGTCGATCGGCATGTCGTAGCCGTCGAAGGCCACGTCCAGGGCGGCGCCCTCATCCAGCGGGATACCGATGTTGCGGGCCAGCAGGTTGCCGGTGCCGGCCGGGATCAGGCCGAAGGGGATGCCGCTGTCGGCCAACCCCGAGCAAACCACGCGGATGGTGCCGTCGCCACCGGCCCCGAGCACCAGGTCCACCTGCTCCGCGACTGCCTGCGCCGTCATCGCCCGACCTGGGTCGTCGACGGTGGTCTCCAGCCACAGCGCCTTGTCCCAGCCCCGGCTCTGCAGCTCGTACTCCACGTGGCGGCGGAAGGTCAGCCAGTCGGTCACCTTCGTCGGGTTGTAGATCACGGCGCAGCGCTTCAGCGGCTCGCCGGCCACCACGTCCGAGGTCCGGCTGCGGACGTACTCCTGCACCAGCTCGCTCGGCACCGGTACCGAGACCCCCGACACCTTCAGGGCCACCACCGCCACCAGCGCTCCGTAGAGCATGCCCCCGAGGATGTCGGAGAGGTAGTGGGCGCCGGTGATCCAGCGATCGACGGCTACGGCGAGCACGATCCCCACCGCGCTGACCTGCCAGCCGATCTTGGCCCGGACGCTCTGTCGGGTGACGGCAAACGTGGCGCCGACGGCAATCACGCCGGCCGTGACCGCGACCATGTGGCCGGAGGGATAGGAGTAGCCGGCCGAGGTCAGTACGTCGAGCGCCTGCTCGGGTCGAGGTCGCTTGATCAGCAGCTTGAGGAGCCAGGCTCCGGCCCACCCCACAGGCACGATCAGCACCAGGGCCGTGGCCAGCTGGCGCAGGCGGTGCTGGAGCGCCCACAGCGCAATGCCGACCAGCGCGGCGTAGACCAGGCCGGGCCAGGTCAGCAGCGCGAAGGCGGACGAGATCTGGGCGAGCGCCGAACCGGGAGCCACGACGGGCGCCAGGGTGTCCTGGTCGAGGCTCCGGATCTCCGGCCGGGCGATCACCAGGTAGGTCAGACCGGCGAACGCGGCCAAGAGGCCGACGATCAGCAGGATCGTCGACCGCGTACCAAACCTGCGCGCCATAGTGGCCAATTGTTCCATCCAGCCGACTGGTCTCCGACCACTGCGACCTCGGTGCCGGCTGACCGCCCAGGAGACGGGCGCACCTATTGATGTGCCAGGGTCCGAGCGGGTCGTTAGGCTGGGCCCGTGATCGATGTGAAGGTGCTGCGGACCGACCCTGACCGCGTACGAGCCTCCCAACGGGCCCGGGGCGAGTCGGTGTCCCTGGTCGACGACCTCATCGCCTCCGATGATGCACGCCGCGCGGCCATCGCCGGCTTCGAGGAGCTCCGCGCCGAGCAGAAGGAGCTGGGCAAGCAGATCCCCGGCGCACAGGGGGCCGAGCGGGCTGGGTTGCTGACCCGGACCAAGGATCTGGCCGACCTGGTCAAGAAGGCGGAAGCGGCTCAGGGCGAGATCTCGACCACCTTCGACACCATGCTGCGTCAGGTCGGCAACCTGGTGGCCGACGGGGTGCCCGAGGGTGGCGAGGACGACTACGTGGTGGTCGAGACCAACGGCCAACGCCGCGACTTCGCCTCGGAGGGCTTCACACCGCGCGACCATCTGGAGCTGGGTCAGCTGCTGGGCGCCATCGACACCGAACGCGGTGCCAAGGTCTCGGGCTCCCGCTTCTACTACCTGGTCGGTCAGGGGGCCGAGCTCGAGCTGGCCCTGGTCAACCTGGCCATGGCCTCCGCCATCCGGAACGGGTTCACCCCGGTCATCCCCCCCGCGCTGGTCAAGCCACAGGCGATGGAGGGCACCGGTTTTCTCGGCCAGGCGGCGCAGGACGTCTACCACCTCGAGGAGGACGACCTCTATCTCGTCGGCACCGCCGAGGTGCCCTTGGCCGCCTACCACATGGACGAGATCCTCGACCAGACCACGCTGCCGTTGCGCTACGCCGGATACAGCCCGAGCTATCGCCGCGAAGCGGGGTCCCACGGCAAGGACACCCGGGGCATCTTCCGGGTGCACTGGTTCGACAAGGTGGAGATGTTCGTCTACTGCGCTCCCGAGGACGCGGCCGCGGAGCACCAGCGGCTGCTGCAGTGGGAGAAGGACTTCATCACCGCCCTCGAGATCCCCTTCCAGGTCCTCGAGCTGGCCGGCGGCGACCTCGGCCTCAGCGCGGCCCGCAAGTACGACTGCTACGGCTGGCTGCCGACCCAGGAGCGCTACCGGGAGATCACCTCCGCCTCCAACTGCACCGACTTCCAGGCGCGACGGCTCAACATCCGGTCCCGCTTCGACGCCGGTACGGCACCGGTCGCCACCCTGAACGGGACGCTGTGTGCGATGACCAGGACCATCGTCATGATCCTGGAGAACCATCAGCAGGCTGACGGTTCGGTGCGCATCCCGGGGGCGCTACGCCCGTACTTGGGTGGCCGCGAACAGCTGACCCCGTTGCAGTGAGTCCAGCCCCTTCGCTCGGTTCGCCGATCACGGCCCCTCGGTGACCTCTCCGCATCGTCCCGGCTGGCGTCCCCAGCTGGTCGCGTTGGACATCGACGGCACCATCGTCGACCACTACGGGATCATGCCCGACGACATCCACGGGGCCATCCGCCGGGTGGTGGACGCCGGGGTGCCGGTCGTGCTGGCGACTGGACGCGCCTGGCACGGGACCCAGCCGATCTTCGACCAGCTCGACCTGCCTCCCGGCCCGGCCGTGGCCTCCAACGGTGCGGTGATCGTGCGCTATCCACCGTTGGAGATCATCAAGGCCAGCACCTTCGATCCCTCGGAGGTGATCGCCAAGGTGCAGGAGATCGCGCCTGGCACGCTGATCGCGGTCGAGGAGATCGGTCGCGGTTACCGGCTGTCGGGTCCGTTCCCCGGCGGAGACCTGACCGGGGAGATGACGATCGAGGACGCTGTGTCGCTCAGCTCACGACCGGTGACGCGGGTGATCCTGCGCGACCCCGACAGCTCGGTCGAGGACTTCATCCATCTGGCCGGCCATCTCGGACTGCACGGGGTGACCTACTTCGTGGGCTGGAGTGCCTGGTTGGACATCGCGCCGGACGGCGCCAACAAGGCGGCCGCGCTGGCCGACATCGCCGAACAGCTGGGGGTGAGCCAGGAAGACGTGCTGGCCCTGGGCGACGGTCGCAACGACATGGAGATGCTGAGCTGGGCCGGCCGTGGCGTGGCCATGGGGGATGCCCCGCCGGAGGTACAGCGCGCTGCCGACCACGTCACCGGCCGCTTCGACGACGGCGGCACGGCGGCTGAGCTCGTGCGCTGGTTCTGCTGACCGGGCACGGTCAGGCTGCGACGTCATCCGGCACCCGGCGCCGACCGGCCAGCTGCGCGGAGGCCTCCGTCACCTGACTCTGCGTCGGCGCCAGCCGGCGGACGGCGGCCCGGCCGCCCGGCGCGCGACGCTCATGGCGCAGATGGCGCTTGACGGTGGAGAGAGAGCAGCCGAGTCGGTGGGCCAGCTGCTCCAGGGTTTCGTCGGGGTTCGTCCGCCGTAGCCGGACGACCTCGTCGTGGTCGATCTGTCGGTGGGTCCGGCCGACGCCGGCCAACGCGTCGAAATCCTCAGGCTCCACCAGCACGCCGAGCTGGGTCCGCAGCAGAGACCGCTGCCGCTGAGTGGTCCCGGCGACGTAACCGGCCACGTCGTGCTGCACCACGGCGCGGTAGAGACAGGGCTGGAGCAACGGGCAGGCAAGGCACAGCTGCTCCGCCGCACGCTCGAGGTCGGCGTGTCGGCGACGTACGTCGGCCGCCGCGCTCATCGTCGGCGGTTCCTCCAACAGCGGGTCCTGGAACAGTCCGGGGACCGTGAGGCAGCCGGTGGTCGTGAAGGAATTCTCTGGCATGGCGGGCTCTCCATCCGGTAGGCGTCTCATCGGGCTTGCATGAGACGACCGCCCGGGCGGCCCGGTTCCCTCTCAGGTCAACGGACGCGCAGGTGTCGCCGGCCGACGAGGGTCAGAGGTACATGCCGTCGGAACCGTCTGCGGCATGGGCTGCATGACCTTCCGGCCCGCCGCCTCCGGGGCCCGGTGGAAGGGCACGACGCATCGCCTCCAGCTGGGCCCGAGCTGCCATCTGCTGGGCGAAGATCGCCGTCTGGATGCCGTGGAACAGCCCCTCCAGCCAGCCCACCAGCTGGGCCTGGGCAATCCGGAGCTCGGCGTCGCTCGGCGTGACGTTCTCGCTGAAGGGCAGCGTGATCCGGTCGAGCTCCGCAACCAGCTCCGGCGCCAGTCCGTCCTTGAGCTCGCGGATCGAGGCGGAATGGATGGCGCGAAGCCGCTGCCGGCTGGCTTCGTCGAGCGGCGCGGACTTCACCTCCTCGAGCAGCTGGCGCACCATGTTGCCGATCCGCATCACCTTGGCCGGCTGTTCGACCATGTCGGTGACCGACCGGGTCGGGACGTCCTCGCCGGTCTCGACCTCGTCGGCCGGAGGGCCCTCGACCGCCATCGCGTTGGGGCTGACGACGAAGACCCGCCCGTCCTCGGTGGTTCCGGCGACCGCCTGGGGCTGACCGTCCGGCTCGGACTCGGGGTTCTGTGGGCTCGGCATGACTCGATCCTAGGTGTGGGGTCCGACAGATTTCTCCTCGGTCGGCCGCGGCGTGGATCGGGGTTTGCCGGCAGCCCGGGCGGGAGAGAAAAGCGGTGGAGAGTGTCATAGCCGACGCATAGGGTTGGATGGTCATGCACGATTTCCCGCCGGTGATCCCGGACTTCCCCGTCTCCTCGGCTGCGCATCCCCCTCACGGTCGCGGTCGGTTCACGCGCGACTTCTCGAACCCGGACACGCGTACCCCCAGCCGGTTCCTGATCTGGATCCTCTGGCAGCAGGTCAGCACCCTGGTCGTCGGCTCGCTGGCGGCCATGTTCGCGTTCGTCCCTGGGGCGATCGGCCCCTTCCTGGTGGGTCGGATCGTCGACGACGGCATCATCGCGCACGACCTGGCCACCGTGCTGGGTCTGGCCGCGATCCTGTTAGCGATGATCCTGCTCGGGGCCGGCGCCAACATCATCGGCCATACCGTGATCGTGCGTGCGTGGCTCGTCGCGATGTACTCGGTGATGCAGCTGGTCACCCGCAAGACCACCCAGACGGGCCACGTGCTGCCCCGCCGGACCCCGACCGGTGAGATCTTGAGCGTCTCGTCCAGCGACTCCGACCAGTTCGGTGGGCTGACCGAGGTGCTGACCCGCGCGGTCGGAGCCCTGGTCGCGTATCTGGTGGTGGCCGGCATCATCTTGAAGACCTCGTTCACGATGGGCGTCGTGGTGCTGATCGCGGCCCCTGTGCTGGTGCTGATGGTGACCCCGTTGCTCAAACCGCTGCAACGTCGGGAGTCGATGGAGCGGAGCCAGTCCTCGGAGCTGACCTCGATGGCGACCGACATCGTGGCCGGTCTCCGGATCCTGCGTGGCATCGGCGGCGAGACCACGTTCGCGGCGAACTATGCCGAACAGTCCCAGAAGGTGCGTCGCGCCGGCGTGGTGGCGGGGAACTGGCAGGCCGCCGTGGAGTCCGCGGGCGTGCTGTTCTCGGGTCTGTTCCTGGTCACCCTGACCTGGATGGGGGCCCGGCAGGTGGCCGAGGGCGCCCTGAGCGTGGGCCAGCTGATCAGCTTCTTCGGCTATTCCGTGTTCATGATCTGGCCCATCCAGACCTTCTTCGAGCTGGTGCAGAAGTGGGTGCGGGGGCTGGTCTCGGCGCGGAAGACCATCGCTGTGCTGTCGCAGCAGCCGCCGTGGGCCACTCCGGACCAGTCGCTCCGCCTGCCGCTCGGGGCTGACCTGCACGACGACGCATCAGGCCTGACTGCACGGTCCGGCGAGCTCACCCTCGTGGTGTCGGCCTTGCCGGACGACTCAGCGGCGCTGGCCGACCGGCTCGGGCGCTACCTGGCCACCGACCACGACCCGATCAGTCTGGACATCGACGAGTCCATCAAGGGGCGGGCCGCCAAGCGTGAACGTGCTCGCCAGGCCGAAGCCCGGGCCAGGTTGGCGGCTCGCGACCGGGAGATCGCCGAGCGCCGCTGGGGAGTCCGGGTCGGTCCGGTCGACCTGGCGGACGTCGACATCGACGCGGTTCGGCGACACATCCTGGTCAGCGACACGGGCAGCCTGGTCTTCGCCGGCACGCTGCAGTCAGCCGTCGACCCGCACGGCACCCTGACCCGCGAGCAGGCCGAGCGAGCTCTGCACCTGGCGGCAGCGGAAGACGTGTTCGAGTCGCTCGTCGGAGGTTGGCAGGGGCGGATCGAGGAACGGGGACGAGGGCTGTCCGGCGGCCAGCGTCAGCGTGTCGTGCTGGCTCGGGCCTTGGCGCTGGACCCTGAGATGCTGATCCTGGTCGAGCCGACCTCGGCCGTGGACGCGCACACCGAGGCGCTGATCGCCGAGCGGCTGACCGAGGCCCGTCGGGGCCGGACCACGGTGGTGATGAGCGTGTCACCGCTCTGGCTGCACTACGCCGACCGGGTCGCCTTCATGTCCGACGGCACCATCGTCGAGACCGGAACACACGAAGAACTGCTGCGGGTCAGCCCTGGATATCGCCAGGTGGTGGCCCGAACGTTGGAGGAGAGCGATGTCTGACCTGAAGACCCGACTGGACGGGTCCGAGGAGACGTGGCACCACGGCCCGCCCACCCCCCGCTTCCCCGACTCGCTGATCCCCTCCGGTGTCGGGACGGTCAGGATGCGGACGCGCGAGTGGCAGCGTCGACACCTGCTGCGCGAACGGCGCGCCGAGGAGTTCTTCGCCTCGGCCATGAACCCCGAGCGCGGACTGCCCGTGGCCCCCGCGCGAGCGGTGATCGGCTTCATGTCCGGCCTGCTGCGGTCCCGTCGGACCATGCTCATCGCGCTGCTGGTGCTGAACGGAGCAGCGGCGGTCGCTGGCCTCGCGGTCCCGCGACTGCTCGGTCGTGTCGTCGACGAGGCGGCCCGGCCGGCGACACTCGGCGCCCAGGTGACCGGTCTGGCCCTGGCGGTCACCGGCGTTGTGGTGGTGCAGACCGGTCTCTCCTTCGCTGCCCGTTGGGCCGCCAACGTGTTCGGACAGGACATCTTGGCCTCGGCCCGGGAGTACGTCGTGACCACGGTGCTCGGGCTGCCGCTCGGTCGGGTCGAGAGTGCCAGTTCGGGCGACCTGGTCACCCGGGTGACCAGGGACGTCGGCACCATGAGCGAGAGCGTGCGTTACGGCGTGCCCGAGGCGGTGGTCGGTGCCGTGACCACGCTGCTGACGGTCGCCGCCATGGTCTACAACTCGGCGTTCCTTTCGCTGCCGTTGTTGTTCTCGGCTCCGCTGCTGGTCTTCTGCGTCCGTCGCTACCTGCACCGGGCTCCGAAGGGCTACATCACCGAGGGTGGCAGCTATTCCGACATCAACACCTCGCTGACCGAGACCGTCGAAGGTGCTCGCACCGTTGAGGCCCTCGGCCTGCAGCGGGGCCGGGTGGAGCTGGGCGACAGCGACATGGCGGCCTCGTCGCAGGCCGAGCGCTACACGATGTCGCTGCGCAACCTGCTCTTCGCGGTGATCGACGTGGCCTACAACGTGCCGCTGGTGCTGGTGCTGCTGCTCGGCGCCGTGGGTTACACCCGGGGCTGGGTGACGCTGGGCCAGGTCACGGCGGCGACGCTGTACATCCAGCTGCTGGTCGAGCCCCTCGACCGGCTGATCCGTAACGTCGACCGGCTGCAGGTGGGCATCGCCTCGACCACCCGGCTGCTGGGGATCGCCGCCGTACCGCAGGACCGGGAGCCTGGTGAGACCCTGCCGCACGGCAACCAGATCATCGGACACAACCTGCGGTTCGCCTACCGGGAGGGCCACGACGTCCTGCATGGCATCGACCTGGGGTTGCAGCCGGGTGAGCGGCTGGCGATCGTGGGCCCCAGCGGGTCGGGCAAGTCGACGCTGGGTCGGCTGCTGTCGGGGATCAACGGACCTCGGACCGGCTCGGTGGCCGTGGGCGGGGTGGAGCTGACGGAGCTGCCGTTGGACGTGCTGCGCACCGAGGTGGCGCTGGTCACCCAGGAGCACCACGTGTTCGTCGGGTCCATCCGGGACAACATCATCCTGGCTCGCGAGTCCTCGACGGAGCAGACCGTGATCAAGGCGCTGCAGGCCGTGGATGCCTGGAGCTGGGTCGAGCGACTACCCGACGGGCTGTCGACAGTGGTCGGAGCCGGGCACCTGGTGCTGACCCCGGCTCAGGCCCAACAGGTCGCCCTGGCCCGGCTGGTGGTGGCCGATCCGCACACGCTGGTGCTGGACGAAGCCACGTCGCTGATCGACCCACGCACCGCCCGGCATCTGGAGGGATCGATGGCGGCGCTCCTCGAGGACCGTACGGTGGTGGCCATCGCGCACCGGCTGCACACCGCGCACGACGCCGACCGCATCGCCGTGGTCATCGACGGCCGGGTCGCCGAGCTGGGGAGCCACGACGAGCTGGTGGCCGCGGACGGTGAGTACGCGAGCCTGTGGCGGGCCTGGACGTCCTGACCCCGGCCCCGGGGTCAGGACGACGCCAGCCCGGGTATTCAGGAGAACCCGAGTAGTCTGTCTGGGGTC
>JBBRYD010000031.1:0-34073 GCA_038238065.1 Propionibacteriales bacterium
CCATGAACTCGTGGGTGCCGAAGGCGTTGGTCTCCTGGGCCATGCCCCAGTGCGTGTTCAGCCGGCTGGGCCGCTCGGCCGGGTCACCGATGCCGTCATCCCAGTGGTAGTCGTCGGCGAAACAGCCGCCGGGCCAGCGCAGCACCGGGATCTGCAACGGCCGGAGCGCCTCGATCACGTCGAGCCGGAGGCCGTCGGAGTTGGGGATGGAACTGTCGGGGCCGACCCAGATGCCGGGATAGATGCATTCGCCGAGATGCTCGGCGAACTGTCCGTGCAGGGCGGGGGCGATGGTGGCGATGGGTTCGGCGAGCAGCACTGACAGCCGGGTGGGGGAGGTCATGGGGTCAGTCTCCCTGACCGCCGTCCGGCCCCGACGGGCGGTCAGGCGCTACGACGACTGCGGTTGCTCAGCCTGCCGCTGCTGCTTGCGCTCAGGGAGACGGAAGAAACGACCAGTCATCGACAACGACGGTCCAACGCCAGGCGTGACGCGGTGGCGACAGCGCGGATGACTGGTCGATCCTTCCGTTCACCATCCGTCGAGGTCAGCCCACGTCGCCCGGTGCGCCCACGAACGCAGCCACGGTGGCGAGGTCCGGCTGGTAGCCGTCGGACGTGTCCACCCGCAGCGTCGGCACGTCGAGGGTCAACGGGACGAAGTCGGCGGCCGCTCCGCTCCGGCCGATCCAGTCGCGGTCGGCGTGCGCGGATCTGGTGGTGGTCTGGTCGAGTCGGCGAAGCTGTCGGTCCCGGGCGACGTCAGAGGCGACCTCGCAGCGGATGATCCTCACGTCGGCGGTCGTCAGCAACGGCTCGAGCTTCGGTCGCCAGAGTCGGTCCTGGAAAGCGGCTTCGGCCAGCACGCTCACCCCGTGCCCGACCAGCAGCTCGATGGTGGTGAAGAACAGATCGTAGGTGCGCAGGGTCAGGGCGTCGCCCAGGCTGGGCCGGTACCCGGGGTTGGCGTGCACCATCCCCTCCTTGATCTCGTCGCGCGAGACGAGCGGGCAGCCGATCATGGGTGCGAGCAGGTGCGCCAAGGTGGTCTTCCCCGATCCGGCCGGACCACTGACCAGCACGAGCATCGGTGTCCCCATGAAGTGACGGTACCGTTGCGGACCAGGGTCAGCCCCGGGAACGGCCGGCGCGCCCACTGAACGCCCACTGGGCACTGATCCGGCTCTTCTCCCGGCGTGTCGTGGCTGGGCGAGCCCTTCGTGGGACGTCAGCGCTGACGTCCCCTGAGGTCAACGAGAGCGGCGCCGGCTGGACGAGAAGTCAGCTGCCCCACGGTCGGAGCCGGTGCTCGTGCTGTAGACAGTCGCGGTGCGGCCACGGCTGCCACCCTGGCCACCTTGCCCCCTGCCCTGACCGCCGCCCTGCGGCCGGGCGCCGCTGCCCTGCGGCCGGGCACCGCTGCCCTGCGGCCGGGCACCGCTGCCCTGGGCGCGTCCCGAGCCACCCGGTGGGCGGCCACCGCCTGAGCGTCCACCCGAGGGGCGACGGTTGGCGGGACGCGAGCCGGTGTTGCTGCTCGGCACGAGGGACGGAGCGACCAACTCCGCGGTCGGACCGGTGACCTCGACGATCACCGGAGCGCCGGGAACCACGTTGTGCACCTGCGGCTTGATCGACGCCTGACGCATCAACGTCCGCACGTCGCCGGCCTGGCTGGGTGTGCCGACGGTGACCACGATGCCCTCGTTGCCCGCGCGCGCCGTACGGCCCGAACGGTGCAGGTAGGCCTTGTGCTCGGCCGGCGGGTCGACGTGCACGACCAGCGCGATGTCGTCGACGTGGATCCCGCGAGCTGCGATGTCGGTGGCGACCAGGACCCGGACGGAACCTTCACCGAAGGCGGCGAGGTTGCGCTGACGAGCGCCCTGGGAGAGGTTGCCGTGCAGGTCGACGGCCGGTACGCCGGCCTCGGTGAGCTGCTTGGCCAGCTTCTTGGCACCGTGTTTGGTCCGGGTGAAGGCCAGCGTGCGGCCCTGGCCGGAAACCAGCTCGAGGACGACCGACAGCTTCTGGCTGTCGGAGACGCTGAACACGTGATGCGGCATCTGCGGCCCCTCGGAGGCGGCGCTGTCGACCGAGTGGGTGACAGGGTTCTTCAGGTACCGCTTGATCAGGACGTCGACGCCGCGGTCGAGGGTGGCCGAGAAGAGCAGTCGCTGGGCCGACGTAGGGGTGGCGTCGAGCAGACGCTTGACCGCCGGCAGGAAGCCGAGGTCGGCCATGTGGTCGGCCTCGTCCAGCACGGTGACCTCGACGTCATCGAGGCGCGCGTGGCGCTGCTTGATCAGGTCTTCCAGCCGACCGGGGGTGGCGATCACGATGTCCACACCCCTGCGGAGGGTCGCGACCTGGGGGCCCTGACCGACGCCCCCGAAGATGGTCATGGTGCGCAGACCGAGGCTGGCTGCGAGCGGCTCGATGACCTCTTGCACCTGGTTGGCGAGCTCACGCGTCGGCACCAGGATCAGGGCGCGGGCTTGGTTGGGACGCCGCGACCGCTTGGACGTGGCCAGGGCGGCGACGGTGGGGATCGCGAAGGCGATGGTCTTGCCACTGCCGGTACGGCCGCGGCCGAGCACGTCGCGCCCGGCCAGTGAGTCCGGCAGGGTCGCGGTCTGGATGGGGAAGGGGGTGGAGATACCGCTGGCCTCCAGGGAGGCGACCACCGGAGCAGGCACGCCGAGATGGGCGAATCCGGTGGAGGCCTTTTGGGCAGGCATAACGGGCTGAACAGGGTGTTGCTGGGGCACGAAGATCCTCAAAGCTTGATCTGGCCGCAAATGCAGGACCGCTCACGGTGTTCCCGGAGCTGAAAGCGCCAATCTCCGAACCTGGAGCTCGTTGGCGCAGAAGCAGACGACCTGTGGACGCGCTTGATGCGCGCTTGTCTAGTTGAATAGTACCGCTTCACGGACCAAGACCGTGCATCGACGCTCCCAGCTGCATCAGTTCGTACTCGACGCACCCCCTGCAGACGGTGCGGCTGAGTGCAGAGGGTGCGGCTGCGGTTGGTCGGGGGTGGGGGGTGGGGGGGCTCAGCCGACCGTCAGCTGCTCGACCCGGTACTGCGTCGCTGGGGTCGCTGCGCCCGCTCGGCAGGTGAGCTGCGACGGTTCCCGACGAGCGGAGGTCACGGTGACGTGGATCGCGGTGAGCTGGGCCACCGGCACTGCCAGCTCGATCTCCCAGACTCCGGGCGAGCTCTGCTCCGAACGCGTCACCGTGACGTCGCCGGCGGCCAGCGGACCGAACCGATCGTGGACGGCGCCGATCGCCACCTGTGCGGGTGGCGGCACCAGGGTCATCCCGCGCAGGTGCCCGACGGCCACCTCGCCGCGCAGATGATTTCGTACGGTCTGCACCGCGCTCGCGGGCTCGAGGTTGCCGTAGTAGACCCCGTCGGGCAGCAGCACGATGTTGGCCGCGAAGCGGTCGCCACCCACATGGCTGCACTCCCAGGTCTGCGCCGGCCACTCGGCGGCCAGGGCGGCGGCCACCGGGCGACCGCGGAGGGCACAGCAGGCGTCATGGACGCCGTGCGTGCAGACCAGCAGCAGCGGGTCGGCCGAGGCGGTCGCCGACGGTGTCGGCGCCGCCAGTGCCTCGGTGGCCGCCACCAGGTCGTCGTCGACAGACCAGCTGCCCCACACGGTGACCCCCCGTCCGTAGGCCACCGCCCACGCACGAGGTCGGCCCGGGTCGCTCCGTCCCGGGCGACGGATGAGCAGCGGCCGGGCGCCTGCGGCCGCGGACGTACGCCCGATCAGCTGAGCTATGTCCGGCGCGATCCCCGAGCCGGCCAGCGCGTCGACCTGCCACGGGCCGCGGTGCTCGATCAGCAGCCAGCGACGGGCCTGGGGGGCCGTACCCAGCTGTGGGTCGGTCCGTTCACGGGCTGCCGTCGCGCATCTGAACGGTGCCGCCCTCGTCTGGGGAGTCAACCCGTCACGTCCAGCCCGGCCAGGATCAGGCGCCGAGCCAGGTCCAGGCCGAGATCACCGGCCGCCATCGAGCCACAGGCCAACAAGCTCGTGGTCGGGGCAACCTCGTCCTCCAGCAGCGTGAAGTCCCCGGCCCGGCTGCGTACCACGATGCGGCTCCCGGACGGGTGTTCCAGCGTCGCCTCGACGTGCTGACGCATCGCGATCGTCGTGGCGGGGGTGAGGTCGGCCGCGTCGCGGAGCGCCTTGAGCGGACCGACGGGAGCGGCGCGCGAGGTGCCGCGTGCCTGGCGGTGCATCGCCAGAGTGATGGCCTCGGGGTCGATCTGCTCGACGGCCTGGACCAGGGCCGCCCGCACGGACTCGACGTCAGCACGGGTGCTGCCGCCGTCGGAGAAGGACGTACCCAACGCCAGGGACTTCCGGACCGCAGGGTCCTGCGCCACCTCACGCAGGGCGTGCTTCATCAGCTGCTCAGCCAGCGCATAACGAGTCCAGACGTGGACCCCGATGGTCAGGTGCATGCTGACTCCGCCCAGGGCCTCGGCCGCGTGCAGGAAGCCGCGCGGCAGGTAGAGACAGTCACCCGGGTGCAGCACCGTCTCCAGCAGCGGCTGGTCGTGAGCGCGACGTTCGACGGCGGTGCGCCGGTCACTCCAGGGCTGGTCGCGCAGCGGGGACTCCAGCACGGGCGCATGGACGGTCCACTTCTTCTCGCCCTCGAGCTGGAGCACGAAGACGTCGTGCACGTCGTAGTGGTCGCTGAAGCCCTGGTTCTGCGGCGGCGTGACGTACGCATTGGCCTGCACCGGATGCCCCAGCTCCGACGCGAGCTCCTGGCACAACCGGATGATCGGCGGCCAGAGGCGGTGCAGCCCCTGCAGCACCAGGGTCGACCCGTCGGCGAACAGTCGGACCAGCTTGTCGTCGCTGACCTGGTCGGCGATGCCCGCGCCGACACCGCCGGGTCCGGTGAACGCCTGGTCGCCCAACGTCACGCCGACCTTGGCGACCCGGAGGAACGGCGTTCTCAGCCCGCGCTCGGAGAGCAGCTCGTCGACCGAGTCGGAGCCGAGCAGATCGCCGAACGGCTCCGGCAGATCGTCTGCCGGTGACAGCAGCGCGGCCCGGCCCCAGTGGTCCCGGGCGAACTCCGCCGGGGACACCGAGACCAGCCGCGACAGCATGGAGTGCCCGGACATCAGCCCGGGCACTCGTTCGGGCTCGTCAGCGTCGTTCGACGCAGAGCCCGGTTCCAGCGGCAGATCAGGACTGGTCGGCGCCGCCATCTGCCCCGCCGTCGGCACCGCCGTCCGTTGCTCCAGGCGTACCGTCAGCGCCGGCGTCGGCCGGTCCCTCGGCGCCGCCGTCAGCCCCGCCGTCGGCACCGCCGTCGGTGGCTCCGGGCGTACCTTCTGCACCGGCGTCGGCGGGCCCGTCCACCTCGGCCGCATCTTCGCCGGGACCCTGTGTGGATTCGCTCATCCATCCTCCATCCGTAGTCGGGCCGGTCGGGCCCGTGCGAGGGCATCGTTGCGACGCCGCACCTTCATGAGTTATATCCCCGGGCCGGCGATATCACTCAGGTCGGGGTCGATAACGTGATCCGATCGGCGAGCGTCAGCCGTCGACGAGACGATCCAACCAACGGCCGTTTGGAGACACCATGAACGAACCCACCGCCCGCGAGCACTCGGCAGCCGAGCCGGGCCTGGTCCGGTCGGCCGGGCCCGCGGTCCAGGTGCCGGGCTACGACCGGTCGCAGGTCACTGCCGGCATCGTGCACTTCGGGGTCGGCGGTTTTCACCGGGCTCACCAGGCCCTCGTGATCGACCGGCTGCTCAACGCCGGCCTGGCCACGGACTGGGGCATCTGCGGGGTCGGTCTGATGCCCGGAGACCGCCGCATGCAGGAGGTGATGGGCCGTCAGGACTGCCTCTACACGCTGGTGGAGAAGGCGCCCGACGGCTCCCGCGAGGCCCGGATCGTGGGTTCGATCGTGGAGTACCTGTTCGCGCCGGACGACACCGAGGTGGTACTCGAGAAGCTGGCCGACCCGCAGACCCGCATCGTCTCGCTGACCGTGACCGAGGGTGGCTACAACATCTCCCCGGTGACCGGCGAGTTCGACCTCGGCCACGCCGGCGTGCTGGCCGACCTCGAGCAGGACGCGGTGCCGAAGACCACGTTCGGGCTGGTCACCGAGGGTCTGCGGAGACGCCGCGATCGTGGCATCGCCGCGTTCACCGTGATGTCCTGCGACAACATCCAGGGCAACGGTCACGTCGCGCACCGGGCGTTCACCGCCTTCGCGCGGGCCAAGGACCCCGAACTGGCTGACTGGATCGACCAGCAGTCCAGCTTTCCCAACTCGATGGTCGACCGGATCACCCCCGTCACCACCGACGAGGACCGGGCCGAGATCCACCAGCAGTTCGGCGTGGACGACGGTTGGCCGGTGGTCGCCGAGCCGTTCTTCCAGTGGGTGCTCGAAGACGCCTTCGTGGCGGGTCGGCCTCCGGTCGAGGAGGCCGGCGTCCAGGTGGTGGATGACGTGGAGCCGTACGAGCTGATGAAGCTCCGGCTGCTCAACGCGGGCCATCAGGCGATCGCCTACTTCGGCCACCTGAGCGGTTACCGGTACGCCCATGAGGCCGCGCAGGATCCAGACTTCCAGCAGTACCTGCTGAACTACTGGAACACTGAGGCCATCCCCACCCTGCGACCGGTGCCCGGCATCGACCTGCAGGACTACATCCATACGTTGATCGAGCGCTTCTCCAACCCCGAGGTGAAGGACACCATCGCCCGGCTGTGCCTGGAGTCGTCGGACCGCATCCCCAAGTGGCTGGTGCCGGTGATCAAGGAGAACCTGGCGAACGACCGGCCGATCCGCATCTCGGCCGCCATCGTGGCCAGCTGGGCTCGTTACGCCGAGGGGACCGACGAGCAGGGCCAGCCCATCGAGGTGGTGGACCGATTGGCCGACTCGTTGACCGCCACGGCCAAGACCCAGCACGCCGACCGGACAGCCTTCGTCGACAATCGCGAGCTGTTCGGCGACATCGTGGATGACCCCCGGTTCGTCCACGTCTACGAGGAGGCGCTGGACTCCCTGTACACCCGCGGCGCCCACGCCACCGTCGCCGAGCTGGCGAGGCAGGCGGGATAGTCGTCGCCGCGCTGGCGAGGCAGGCGGGATAGCCGTCGCCGCGCTGGGGTTTGTCAGACGTCAGGATTAGCATCCCCTCATGGCCGCCGACCGCTGGACCGCGCTGCTGGCCGACGAGGCCATCGTCGCCATGTGCGGGCACGAGGCCTTGGCCCGGGCCCGGGTCTATGCCCGCACCGGCCGGGTCAGCGACGTGCAGTTCGACCAGGAAGGCCTGACGCTCTCGGGACAGGTCCGGGGCAGCTATCGCGACGCCTACTCCACCACGGTGCGGCTGGCCGACCCGGACGCCGGCATCCCCACGGCTCACCGGGGGCACTGCTCCTGCCCGGTGGCGCTGGACTGCAAGCACGCGGCGGCGGTGCTGCTGGTGGCTCGGAGCCTGCGCGCCATCACCGACCAGCTCGACCGGCCCAGCTGGGAGCGGGCGCTGGATCGGCTGGTCCAGGCCCCCGACCCCACCCCGGTCACCGCGGTGGTGCCGCTCGGCCTGGAGTTCGAGGTGCAGGAGGTCCCTGCCTACCGCGGCTATCCGGGCCGCCGTGAGCTGAGGGTCCGTCCGGTCAAACGGGGCAAGAGCGGCAAGTGGATCCGCAGCGGCATCGGCTGGGACGACCTCGACTACGTCACCCGGGCTCATCCGGGCGAGCAGCGCGACCTGTTGCTGCAGGTCCGAGCGTCAACCGGGCCCGGCGCCCGGTTCGTCTACCCCAGGTCTCCATGGATCTCGCTCAGCACGGTGGGCGGCGGGCTGTGGTCGTTGCTCGCCTCGGCCGCAGACGTGGGACTGACCCTGGTCTCGCCCGGCCCCGGCGACGATCCCGTCCAGCTGGTGTCCGAGCAGGCGGCGCTGGTGCTGGACGCCGGACGCTCTCGCGGCGGCATGACCCTGACGCCACGCGTGCTGCTGGGCGACCGGGTGCTCGACCTGTCAGCCACCGGCCTGCTGGGTGACCCGGCGCACGGCATCTTCTCCTACGCTCCGGGCTCGGGCACCTCGCCGCACCGCGAGCTGAGCCTCGTCCCGCTCGCAGAGCCGCTGGGCCGTGAGCTGCGCCAGCTCGTGGTCGACGCTCGCCCGGTGCAGATCCCGGCCCGTGACGAGGTCAGATTCCTCGACGACTACTACCCACAGCTGCAGCACAAGGCCACAGTGGTGTCGTCCGACGGCTCGGTGACGCTGCCCGAGCTGGCCCCGCCGGTCCTCACCCTGACCTGCGAGTTCAAGCCCGACCACCGGCTGCGGCTCGACTGGGGCTGGGACTACCGGGTGGGGCAGACCGACCACCGCTTCGACCTGGACGCGCCACTCGAGCGGCCGAGCCTTCGCGACGCGGCCGGCGAGGCGCTGCTGCTGGCCGCCCTGTCGTTGCCGTACGACCGGCTGCCGCAGTTGGCCGACACCCAGCGGACGCGTCGAAGCCCCGAGCCACCCCGGCCCGCGGCCCATGCCCTGTTGGCGGACCTGCAGGTCGTCTTCTTCGTCGAGCAGGTGCTGCCCGCACTGCAGACCGCCGGCGTGGTCATCACCACGAAAGGGACCCCACTCGACTACCGCCGGGTCGACACCGATGCGCTGGTCGAGCTGTCGACGGTTGAGCAGGACGAGACCTCCGACTGGTTCGACCTCAAGATCCAGGTGTCGCTGGACGGCGAGGTGATCCCCTTCGACGAGCTCTTCAAGGCCCTCGACCGTGGCGACGAGTTCCTCATCCTTGAGACCGGGGTCTATCTGCCGCTCGACCGGCCGGCGTTCGTCCGGCTGCGCAGCCTGATGGAGGAGGCACGGTCGCTGCAGGAGCGCGACGACCACGGTCCAGGTCTGCGGATCAGTCGGTTCCAAGCAGGAATCTGGGAGGAGCTGCTGCAGCTGGGCGTGGTGATCGAACAGTCCGACCGCTGGACCAAGACCGTCGGCGGGTTGATCAACGTGACCTCGATCGACCCTGTGGAGGTGCCGGAGACGGTGCGGGCCGAGCTCCGGCCCTATCAGGTCGAGGGTTACCAGTGGCTGGCGTTTCTCTGGTCGCACGGACTCGGCGGGATCCTGGCCGACGACATGGGCCTCGGCAAGACGCTACAGACCCTCGCGCTGATCTGTCGGGCCCGGCTGGAGGAGCCGCAGGCCCCGCCCTTCCTGGTCGTCACGCCCACCAGCGTGGTCTCGAACTGGGCCAGTGAGGCGATGCGTTTTGCTCCCAGCCTGAAGGTGGTCACCATCGAGGCCTCGCAGGCCAAGGCCAGGCTGCCGCTGGCCGAGCTGACCGAGGGCGCCGACGTGGTCGTCACGTCGTACACCCTGATGCGCATCGACGTCGACGCCTACCAGAGCACACCGTGGACCGGCCTGGTCATGGACGAGGCCCAGTTCGTGAAGAACCACCGAGCCAAGACCTACCAGTGCGCCCGGCGGATCCCGGCGCCGTTCAAGCTGGCGATCACGGGCACGCCGCTGGAGAACAGTCTGATGGACCTCTGGGCCCTGCTGTCCATCACCGCGCCGGGACTCTTCCCGCACCCGGAACGGTTCTCGGAGTTCTACCGGCGCCCCATCGAACGGGGCCAGGACCCGGTGTTGCTGGCTCAGCTCCGGCGCCGGATCCGGCCGCTGATGCTCCGACGGACTAAGGACGTGGTGGCCACCGAGCTGCCGCCCAAACAGGAGCAGGTCATCGACGTGGTGCTGCAGCCGAAGCACATGAAGATCTACCAGACACATCTGCAGCGGGAACGGCAGAAGATCCTCGGCCTGATCGAAGACCTGGACAGGAACCGCTTTACCATCTTGAGCTCGCTCACCCTGCTCCGCCAGCTCAGCCTGGATGCGAGCCTGGTCGACGACGCGTACGCAGGCGTGCCGGCCAGCAAGATCGACGTATTGGTGGAGCACCTCGACGAGGTGGTGCAGGAGGGGCACCGAGCGCTGGTCTTCAGCCAGTTCACCACCTTCCTGGGCCGGGTGAAGGACCGGCTGGACGCGGCCGGGATCAGCTACGCCTACCTCGACGGCAGCACTCGACACCGCGCCGACGTGATCGAGCAGTTCAAGAGCGGGCAGAAGACCGTTTTCCTGATCAGCCTCAAGGCCGGTGGCTTCGGGCTCAACCTGACCGAGGCCGACTACTGCTTCGTTCTCGACCCCTGGTGGAACCCGGCTGCGGAGGCCCAGGCCGTCGACCGGACACACCGGATCGGTCAGAGCAACACGGTGATGGTCTATCGGCTGGTCGCCCAGGGCACGATCGAGGAGAAGGTGATGGAGCTGAAGGCCAAGAAGGCCGAGCTGTTCAACTCCGTGCTGGGCGACGACGCCATGTCCAATGCCGTCCTCAGCGCCGACGAGATCCGCAGCCTGTTGGGCGTCTGAGCGTCGGCCTCTGCGGCTCAGACCACTGGGCTGGTGGCCAGGGTGACGCTGACCGACCTGGTCTGACCCTGGCTGTCGGTCCAAATGATCCGGACCCGATCTCCCGCGTCATGGGTGGCCAACGCACGAGACACCTCGTCGGCGGTGCCGACCGGAGTGCGGCCCACGGCGGTGATCACGTCACCGACGGTCAGGCCGGCGTTCGCAGCCGGGCCGTCCGCGATCACCCCGGCCACGACGGCTCCGGACGCGGTCGTGGCGGCTCCGCCGGTGTCCCAGCCTGAGTAGAGGTCGTCGGCCGACAAGGCGGTCGGGCTGACCTCGACGCCCAGAAAGGCGCCGGGTCCGATCCGCACGCTGCGCGTCTCGGCACCGGACCTGATCTGCTGCACGATCGACAGCGCGTCGTCGATCGGGATGGCGTACCCGTTGATCTCGGCGCCGGTCGAGGCAGCCGTGTCGATACCGACGACCTCGCCCTCGTGGTCGTAGAGGGGACCTCCGGAGTCGCCGGCCACCACGTCGGCGCTGGTCTCGATCAGGCCCGTCAGGTCCTCACCGGCCGCTGAGCCCTCGCTCTCGGTGGTGATGTCCTGGTCGAGCGCGGTGACCGTGCCGTCAGCGGCGGTCAGGCTGTTGGTCCCGCCGGCGTTGCCGACCGCGTGCACGGCGTCGCCGCGGGCCACGGTGTCGTCGTCGATGGTGGCCGTTGTCAGCCCGGAGGCACCCTTCAGCTGCAGCAGAGCCACGTCACCGGTCTGGCTGTCCCCGACCACGGACGCCGAGTACGTCCTGCCGGTGCTGGCGACGACGACCGAGACGCTCGTCGCGCCGGCGACCACGTGGTAGTTGGTCAGCACTTCGCCCTTCGCGGTCAGCACGATCCCGGTGCCGGCGGCGGAGGCGTTCTGGTACCCGAGCTCGGTGTCGATCAGCACGACGCCCGCGGACTGCGCGACGGTGGCCCGGGCAGAGTCCACCGTCGCCGCCCTGCCCGCCCTGCCCGCCCTGCCCGCGTTGCCCCAGGGGATCTGGTCCTGCGCCCCGCTCGGGTCGGAACCGCCGTAGCCTCCGCGGCCCGCATAGGAGTCCCACGGTCCACCGTGGTGATCGACGAGGTGGTGACTGGAGCCGCCGCCCGAGCCGTCCGCACCGATACGGTGGTCACGCTCAACACCGTGGCCAGCAGGCCCGCTCCGGCGACCCGGGTCCACCGCCGGGTGCGCGTCGCAGGCAGCGAAGCTGCCGATAAGCGGCCTTCGGGTACGCCGGCGCCGACGGTCACGGTGTCCATGGTGTGGGTCCTCTCGTCCTGGGATGTCTCTGAGATCGAGAATCGGCCCGCCGCCGGTGCGCAGCATCTGCGAGAGATGTGAGGGGGCTGTGAAACCGAGCCGGCCCGAGATCTGGACTACCATCCTCGATGTGGAGCTCCGCCAGCTAGAACACTTCATCGCCGTCGCCGACGAGCAGCACTTCACCCGTGCCGCGGAGCTGCTGCACATCTCGCAGTCCGGCCTGTCGGCGTCGGTGCGCGCCCTGGAGACCGAGCTCGGTGCCGATCTGTTCGTGCGGAGCACGAGACGGGTCGAGCTGACGCAGGTGGGGCAGGCCTTCCTCGCCGAGGCGATGCGGACCGTGGCCAGTGCTGCGGCCGCCAAGAACGCCGTCGCGGCCATCCGAGGCGTTCTCAGCGGCACGCTGAGCGTGGGCACCGAGCAGTGCCTCGGGGTGCTCAACCTGCCGGAGGAGCTCGGCCGCTTCCGGACCCTGCACCCGGGCGTCGAGGTCCGGCTGACCTTCGACGGCTCGACCAACCTGATGGACCGGCTGGTGAGCGGCCAGCTGGATCTGGCCCTGGTGGCGGTCTGTGACGCCACCACGCGTGGCGTCGACCTGGTGCCCTTGTGGTCGGAGTCCTTCGTACTGCTGTGCCACCCCAGCCATCGGCTGGCCGACCGTTCCTCCGTCGAGCTGGACGAGCTGATGGGGGAGTCCCTGGTGGGCTTCCTGCCCGAGTGGGGCGCCCGGGTGTTGACCACCGACGCCTTCGCCGCGCTCGGGCTCAAGCACCGGGTGTCGATGGAGGTCAACGACGTGCACACGCTGCTGGACCTCGTGGGTCACCAGCTGGGCGTCGCCATCGTGCCGGAGCACTTCGCGCGCAAACGCCCGGCGACGTTGCGCGCCGTGCCCGTTCACCATCCTCGGTTGGAGTGGCGGGTGGCCGCGGCCGTGCCACCCAAGCCGAGCGCGGCGGCTACTGCGTTGCTGAAGCAGTTCGCGCTGCCGCGGGACGTGGTCGGCGCCGCCTCTGCGCCCGTCCAGTCGAAGGGCGCGGCCTGACCGGTAGGACTGTCCTGTTCTTGCCATGGCCAATAGCAGACAATCGCGTCGGGACTCATCGACAGCGGCGGTGACGACTACTACGTTGACCTTTCAAGCGTCAGGGTTGGTTCTCCAGCACTGATTCGCTCAGACTTCCGGAAAACCAGGCGTCCGAAACGTTCCTCAGGGGGAGGGCGTGTGCGGACGTGGACCGTCTGGGCATTATGGGGGAAACCTCTAGCGCCCCTGCTCACAGCAGGTGGCGCTAGAGGTTTTAACCTGTTCTGGTTGCTACCGACGACCTACCAGGCGTAGTCCTCGGGAGCGGTCTTGTGGCCCGGGAAGATGTCGTCGAGACGCTTCAGCGCATCGGCGTCCAGCTTGATGTCGACGGCCCGAACGGCGCCGTCGAGTTGGGACTGGATGCGCGGACCGATGATCGGACCCGTCACTGCCGGCTGGTGCAGCAACCAAGCCAGCGCGAGGTCGCCCGGCTCATGGCCCAGCTCCTCGGCGAAGTTCTCGTACTCCTCGATCTGGTCGTGATGGGCGGCCACGGCCTCGGCCGCGCGGCCCTCGAGGCGCCGGACGCCCTCGTTCTGCTTCTTGATCACTCCACCGAGCAGACCGCCCTGCAGCGGGGACCACGGGATGACGCCGATGCCGTAGTGCAACGCCGCGGGCAGCACCTCGAGCTCGACGTCGCGCACCAGCAGGTTGTAGATGGACTGCTCGCTGACCAGACCGGTGTAGTTGCGCCTGGCTGCGGCGGCCTGAGCGTCGGCGAGGTGCCAACCAGCGAAGTTGCTGCTGCCGTTGTAGATGATCTTGCCCTGCGCGACGGCCACCTCCATGGCCTGCCAGATCTCGTCCCAGGGCGTGTTCCGGTCGATGTGGTGGAACTGGTAGAGGTCGATGTAGTCGGTCTGCAGGCGCTTGAGGCTGGCGTCCAGAGCGCGTCGGATGTTGAGCGCCGAGAGCTTGCCCTCGTTGGGCCAGTCGCCCATGTCGCCGTACATCTTGGTAGCCAGGACGGTCTTCTCACGGCGGCCGCCACCGAAGGCGAACCAGCGGCCGACGATCTCTTCGGTGCGGCCCTTGTTGTTGGGGCCGCCGTAGCCGTTGGCGGTGTCGAAGAAGTTGATGCCCTGTTCATGGGCAGAGTCCATGATGGCGTGCGAGTCGGCCTCCGGTGTCTGAGGACCGAAGTTCATGGTGCCGAGGATGATGCGGGAAACCTTGAGGCCGGTGCGGCCTAATTGTGTGAACTCCATGGTTTCCACCCTCATCCATCGAGCGCGGGAATGCCAACAGGGAACTTGGATAGCATTCACAAGTCGAGGTTCTCAATAACGGGCAGCCCTGGTCGAGCATCCGTAATTCAGGTCAGTCCGGTCAGTCCGGTCAGCCCGATCAGCCCAGGTCGCGGTGCTTCGCTGACAGCTCGACGTAGGTCAGGGCGTTCTGCACCACCCTGTCGAACTCCTCGTCGCTGAGCGTGCGCCGTACCTTGCCGGGCACCCCGGCCACCAGGGAGCGGGGCGGGACGACGGTGCCCTCGAGGATCACGGTTCCGGCCGCCACCAGTGAGCCCGTCCCGACCACGGCCCCGTTGAGCACGGTGGCGTGCATCCCGATCAGGCAGTGGTCCTCGACGGTGCAGCCGTGCACCACGGCCGAGTGACCCACACTGACGCCGGCCCCGATCATCGTCGGGAAGCCCGTGTCGGTGTGCACCACCACGTTGTCCTGCAGGTTGCTCCCCGCCCCGAGGTGGATGGCCGCCATGTCCGCGCGGACCACGGCGCCGTAGAACACGCTGGCCAGCTCGTCGATCTGGGCCTCGCCGATCACCGTCGCGTTCGGTGCCAGCCACGCGTCGGGATGGACCTGCGGTGTGGCTCCGTCGTAAGGCAGGATGAGAGGGCGCTCCGACATGGCCTCACCCTAGCGTCGCACCCCACAGGTGCTTGACCTACTACCTGAACCGGTATAATGTCCTGACTCTAAACCGGTTTAGGCGGTGAGCGACGACGTGGTCGGACCAGCACAGGCGGCCAGGCAGGGCAAGCCGACGATCAGTGACGTCGCGCGGCACGCCGGCGTGAGCAAGGGTCTGGTGTCGTTCGTGTTCAACGACCGCCCGGGGGTCGCCGCAGACACGCGGCAGCGCATCCTGGCGTCGGCGGCCGAGCTGGGGTGGCGACCCAGCATGAAGGCGCGGTCACTGGCCACCCGGAGCTCCTACGCGTTGGGCCTGGTCATCCGCCGGGAACCTCAGGTCATCGCGGCCGACCCGTTCTTCCCCGCCTTCATGGCCGGCGTGGAGTCGGTCCTCACCCGGGCTGGCCGGGTGCTGGTGCTCAGCGTCGTGCCGGACCCGGAGACGGAGGCGCGCACCTACCGCACGTTGAGCGACGAGAACCGGGTGGACGGGGTGTTCCTGACCGACCTCCGCCACGACGACCTCCGCATCCCGCTGCTGACCGAGCTCGGACTGCTGGCGGTCACCATCGGCCATCCCGACGTCCAGGCGCCGTTCCCCAGCGTGAACCTCGACGACTCGACCGGCATCGCCCAGGCGGTCGCCCACCTGGTCAAGCTGGGTCATCGGCTGATCGCCCACGTGGCGGGCGACCCCCTGATGCTGCACAGCACCCGACGCGCGGAGTCGTTCGCGCGGGCGATGGCCGAAGCGGAGCTGGACGGATCCGGGGTGCTGACCACAGACTTCTCGGCCGCCGGAGGTGCGGTCGCGACCCGGCTGCTGCTCGACTGGCCCACCCCGCCGACCGCGATCGTGTACGCGAACGACCCGATGGCCATCGCCGGGCTCGGAGTCCTGCACGCCCGTGGGATCGGGGTGCCCCAGGACATGTCCATCGTCGGGTTCGACGGCATCGACATGGGACGTTACGTCTTTCCGGCCCTGACCACCATCCAGGCGGACCCCGATGCGTGGGGCGCGGCCGCGGCGCGCACGCTGCTCACCCTGATCGCGGAGGGAAAGGCCGACGATGTCGAGCTCCCACCCGCTCAGCTGATGCCCGGCCACTCCACGGCTCCACCGCCCCGACCGGGGCCCCGCGACGACACCCCAGATTTCAGCACCCCCAACCCACTGCAGCAACGAACGTTCTAGGAGCACCTGTGTCACCGAGCAAGCGCACTTCACGTCTGATCAAGGTCCTGGCCGCCTCCGTGGCGCTCGGACTGTCGCTGGCCGCCTGCGGTTCCGGGGGCAGCGGCGGCGGTGGCGACGCCGCCCTCACCGCCAAAGGGCCGATCACCATCTGGTACTCCAACAACGAGCAGGAGGTGGCGTGGGGCAAGGCGATGGTGGCCAAGTGGAACGCCGCCAACCCCGACCAGACCGTCACCGGCCAGGAGATACCGGCCGGCACCAGCAGCGAAGAGGTGATCGGGGCCGCCATCACCGCCGGTACGGCACCGTGTCTGGTGCTCAACACCGCCCCGTCGGCGGTCGGTCAGTTCCAGCGCCAGGGAGGCCTGGTGAACCTCAGCACCTTCCCCGACGGCCAGGCCTACGTCGATTCTCGCAGCGGCGACGTCGCGCAGCAGTACAAGGCGACCGACGGGGGCTACTACCAGCTGCCGTGGAAGTCCAACCCGGTGATGGTGTTCTACAACAAGGACCTCTTCAAGAAGGCGGGCCTGGATCCCGACAAACCCAAGCTGTCGACCTACGCCGACTTCCTGGCCACCGCCAAGACGCTGGTCGGCTCGAAAGCCGCGAAGTACGCCATCAACCCGGCGCCGACCAGCGAGTTCTTCCAGAGCCAGTTCGACTTCATGCCCCTCTACGCCGCCGAGACCGGCGGCAAGGGCCTGATCACTGACAAGGTGGCCACCTTCAACGACGCCTCCGGGGTCGCCGTGGCCGAATTCTGGAAGTCGCTCTACAGCAACGGGCTGTCGGGCAAGGAGAAGCTGCAGGGCGACCCGTTCGCCGACAAGCGCTCCGCCATGGCGATCGTCGGTCCGTGGGCTGTGGCGGTCTACAAGGGCAAGGTCAACTGGGGCGTGGTCCCGGTTCCCACCTCGAAGGGCATCACGGCCGACCAGACGTGGTCGTTCAGTGACGCCAAGAACATCGGCCTGTTCACCGCGTGCAAGAACCAGGGCACCGCCTGGGACGTGCTCAAGTTCGCCACCAGCGAGGAGCAGGACAGCGCCCTGCTCACCCAGACCGGCCAGATGCCGCTCCGCAAGGACGTGGCCAGCACCTACGCCGACTACTTCGCCAAGAACCCGGCCTACAAGCTGTTCGGTAGCCAGGCCTCCCGCACCGTCGAGGTGCCCGCCGGGCCGCACACCGTGGAGATGCTGCAGGACCTGCGCGACGCCTACACCAAGACCGTGATCACCGGTGAGGGCGACGTGCCCACGGCTCTGAACGCGGCGGCCGACAAGGTCACCAAGCTGGCGGCGGAGTAGTCACCCCCGATGTCTGCCGTCGTGACGCCCGACGGTTCGGTGAACGTGGCCGAGCCGGCGGAGACCTTCAAACGAGAGCCCCAGCACAAGGGCCTGTTCGGCAAGAACCCGCTGGGTCTGCTGTTCAGCGCTCCCTATCTGGTGTTCGTGCTGCTCATCTTCGCCTACCCCCTGGTCTTCGCGGGCTACATGTCGTTTCGTGACTACTTCTTCGCGGCCCCCGGGGTGAACGTCACGCGGCCGTTCGTCGGGCTGGAGAACTACGCCACGGCGATCAAGGACCCCGCGGTCCGGCGGTCGTTCGTCAACGTGGGCGTCTTCTTGGTGATCAACGTGCCGTTGACGGTGTTCCTGTCGCTGGTGCTGGCCAACCTGCTCAACCGGGTGGTGCACCTGCGGACCTTCCTCCGGGTCGCCTTCTACGTCCCGTACGTGTCGGCCAGCATCGCCGTGATCGCGGTCTGGCTGTTCCTGTTCAGCGGCAACGGACTGGTCAACAACCTGCTGGGCTCGATCGCGCCCAACCCGACCTGGCTGATCAACAAGTTCTGGGCGATGCCGTCGATCGCGTTCTACGTCACCTGGAAGCAGCTGGGGTTCTACATCCTGCTCTACCTGGCCGCGTTGCAGAATGTGGGCAACGAGCTCTACGAGGCAGCGTCCACCGACGGGGCCAGCCGGCTGCAGCAGTTCGTCTTCGTCACCGTGCCGGGGGTCCGGCCGGCGACGGTGCTGGTGCTGCTGCTGGCCACGGTGACCGGCGCCAACCTGTTCAGCGAGCCCTATCTGCTGACCGGAGGCGGTGGTCCGAACGGGGCATCGGCCTCGCCGGTGCTGATCATGTACCAGCAGGGCATCGAGCAGGGCCATCCCGGCTATGCCGCCGCGATCGGCATCCTGCTGGTGATCGGGACCCTGATCATCGCGTTCCTGCAGAACCGCTTCGCCGGAGGGAACGACTAGGTGAGGAATTTCCAGACCGTCCTGCGGGGGGTCGTGCTCGGGCTCGGAGCGCTGCTCTTCCTGTTCCCCTTCTACTACATGATCATCGGCTCGCTACAGCAGTCGCCCGACTCCAGCGTGGCGGGGGCGTTCCCGAACCCGGGCAACGTCACCGGGGCGAACTACGTGGCGGTCAACTCCCGGATCCACCTGTTCTCGGGCCTGGTCAACTCGGGCATCTTCACCGGCGGGGTGATCGTCTGCACGGTCGTGTTCGGGGTGCTGGTCGGCTACGCGTTGGCCGTGCTCGAGTGGCGCGGGCGCGGGGTCACCTTCGGCCTGTGCCTCCTCGTGCAGGTGGTGCCCTTCCAGCTGCTGATCATTCCGCTCTACGTCCTGATCGCGCGCAACTACGGGCTGGCCGACAACTACCTCGGCATGATCCTGCCGTTCGCCATCAACTCCAGCGCGGTGATCATCTTCCGGCAGTATTTCCTGCAGCTGCCCAAGGAGCTGTTCGAGGCGGCCCGGATCGACGGGGCGGGGGAGCTGAAGCTGCTCACCGGTATCGCCCTGCCGCTGGTACGTCCGGCGCTGGTGACGGTCATCCTGCTGACCTTCATCGGCCCCTGGAACGAGTTCCTGTGGCCGTTCCTGATCACCAAGCAGCAGGACATGCAACCGCTCGCGGTGTCGTTGGCCAACTACATCTCCAACGTGGCCGGCACGGCGGCCAACCCGTTCGGCGCGGCCCTGGCCGGTGCGGTCGTGCTCGCCGCCCCTGTCGTCACCTTGTTCATCGTCTTCCAGCGCTACTTCGTCGCGTCCGATATCGGCTCCGGCGTCAAGGGATAGGAACCATGACCACCTCAGACACCACCACAGCTACCCCCGACCACGGCACCGCGGCCGATCTGACGGGTCAGGACTTTCCGTACGGCTTGGTCCGTGCCGGTCTGCTGATGTCGCCCGAACCCGGCAACGAGCTGGAGGCCGAAGGTGTGCTCAACCCGGCCACCGGTCGCGCGCCGGGCGGCGAGCTGTACCTGCTGCCCCGGTTGGTGGCCGTCGGCAACGTCTCCCGCATCGGGCTCGCCAAGATCCAGGTGGTGGACGGAGTCCCACGGTCGGTCGAGCGCCGCGGCATCGCCCTGGAGCCCGGCCGTTCCTGGGAGCATGGCGCGCACAACGCCGGCACCGAGGATCCTCGACTGACCCGGATCGAGGCCATCGGTCTCTACGTGATGACCTACGTCGCGTACGGGCCGCTGGGACCGCGGACGGCCATCGCCACCTCGACCGATCTGCTCAGCTGGACCCGGCTGGGGCCGGTGCTGTTCCGCTACTGTGACGACCAGGACGTGGACCTCAACCTGTTCCACAACAAGGACACCTGCTTCTTCCCCGAGCCGGTGGAGGCGCCCGACGGCGTGCTCAGCCTGGCCGTGCTGCACCGACCGATGTGGGACGTCGGTGAGACCCGGCCGGGCGAGGGCAACCTGCCGCCCGCCTTCCTGGCCGAGTCTCGGCAGAGCATCTGGATGAGCTTCGTGCCGCTGGCCGACGTACAGCAGGACGCACGTGCGTTGACGCTCTGGAGCCAGCACCGGTTCGTCGCGGGACCTCAGTATCCGTTCGAGCAGCTCAAGATCGGGGGCGGCCCGCCACCGTTGCGCGTCCCCGAGGGCTGGCTGCTGCTGCACCACGGGGTCACCGGCGTCCTGGCCCGCGCCTTCGACCAGCAGCAGAACGTGAACTATGCGGCCGGCGGCATGATCCTGGACGCCGAGCAGCCGTGGAAGGTGCTGCAGCGCTCCAGTGCGCCGCTGCTCACCGCGGAGACCCCCGAGGAGCGCAACGGCATCGTGCCCAACGTGGTGTTCCCGACCGCGATCGAGGAGATCGACGGTCAGCACTTCGTCTTCTACGGCATGGCCGACTCCCAGATCGGGATCGCGCGTCTGGTACGGCGCGACCGATGAGCGTCCTCAGCACGACGACGCGCACGCGGATCGACTCCCGGCCGGGACCGAGCCTGTTGGCTCGGGCGGTCACGCTGGTCGCGGTGCTCTGCCTCAGCTTCGCCGGCGTCTCGGCGGTGCCGACGACGGCGACGGCCGCGGCCAGGCCCCTCACCAACCTGGCCCACCTGGACTTCCTGCTCGACCAGGTGTCGCCACCGGCCGTCACCGGCCACACGACGTACCGGCTGGGTGCCGAACCTGACCTGACCGTGCCGTGGACCTACGCCGACGCGCGGGACGGCGGGACCTTCGCGCGGGTCGGTGGCGGGCCGTTGAACCCGAAGACGGGGGACTACGACCAGGGCGCCTTCAACAGCGACGACATCACCCGGGCGGCCGTGGTCTACCTCCGGGACTACCAGCGAACGCACGCCACCGCCAGCCGGGACAAGGCCTACCAGCTGCTCCGCTCCGTGGCCTACTTCCAGACCACCACCGGCCGCAACGCGGGTCGGTCGGTGCTCTGGATGCAACCCGACGGTGACCTCAACCCGAGCGCGAAACCGGTGGAGCAGCCCGACCCGTCGGACTCCGGCCCGAGCTACTGGCAGGCACGCACGCTGTGGGCGCTCGGCGAGGGGTACGCGGCGTTCCGGCGCACCGACCCAGCGTTCGCCCGGTTCCTGCAGCGACGGCTTCAGCTCAGCCTGCGCGCCCTGGACCGAGACGTGTTGAGCCACTACGGCGAGTACGTGGTCACCGACGGCGTGCGGCTGCCCGGCTGGCTGATCATCAACGGCGCCGACGTGACCGCCGAGGCGGTCCTGGGTCTCAGCGCCTACGTCCAGGCGGCTCCCGGCGACCGAGCCGCGCGGCGCGACCTGTCCGAGCTGGCCGATGGCATCGCGAAGATGTCCGCCGGCGACGCCCAGTCGTGGCCGTACGGCGCGATCCTGCCCTCGACCGGGTCTCGCTCGATCTGGCACGCTTATGCGTCCCAGACCGCGGCGGCCCTGTCGCGGAGCGCAGCCGCACTGGACCGACCCGCGCTGCTCCAACCGGCCATCCGGGAGGCGACAACCTTCGACACCACCCTGCTGACCGGCGGCGGCCCCGACAACGGGTGGCAGCCCACGCCCGTTGACCAGACCCAGATCGCTTACGGTGCGGACTCACGGGTCCAGTCGCTGCTGGCCACCGGCGACGTGGCGATGCGGCGGGGGATGCAGGACCTGGCCGGCCTGGCCGCTGCCTGGTTCTTCGGGGCGAACCGCGCCGGAGCGGACATGTACGACCCGGCCACGGGTGTGACGTTCGACGGCCTGGCCACCGACGGCACCATCAACCGCAACAGTGGCGCCGAGAGCACCATCCACGGGCTGCTGACCATGATCGCGCTCGACGGCCACCCGGCCGTGCGCGCGCGTGCCGTGGGGGTGGCCGAGGTGCAGGGCCGCGACGGGCTCCGGGTCGTGCAGGCGGAAACGTCCGCCTCGACCACCGGGAGTGTCGTCACCGAAGATCCGGCGTACACCGGTGAGTCGCAGTACGGCGGCGGGCAGGTCCTCGCGCTGGACCGGCGGGAACGGGCGACCATCGCACTCGGTTCGGCCACGCAGGGTCGTTGGGTCGAACCGGTGTCCTGGTTGGCGGAGCGGGGCACCGCGGCGTCCTCCTGGCGCTCGGACGGTCGCTCGCTCGGTCGGCTTCGTCACCGCGTCGGGGCCCAAGGGACCAGCCCGGCGCCCGGCGCCCTGCTGCCCCAGGACCTCCGCCGACCGGTGAGTCGCTCGGCCACCTCGGTCAGGGTGACGGCGACCCGCGGCACCGTCCAGCTGGACGCGCTACTGGTACGCCCGCTGGTGTCGCGTCTCAGTGTGACCGGGACAGCCGGCAGTACCGAGCTGGTGCACTCGGCGTCGCGGCGTCGGGAGGCTGTGCTGGTGGGTGCGACCGGGAAGCAGCAGACGGTGCGGGCCTATGACGGCCGCGGCCGGTTGGTGTCCGAGCGGCACCTGACCGGGACCGGGACGGTGTCGCTGAAGCCGGGTGGGTTCGCCGTGGTCGTCTCCTAGGGTCGACCGGTGACCATCCCGACGGGTCGTCGGGTCTCTAGCGGCTCGGGTGGCGTCGGTACCAGCGAGCCAGCTCCCGGAGGCCGTCGTCGAGGCTGACCCGAGGCGACCAGTCGAGCACGGCGCGGGTATGGCGCTGGTCGAACCAGTGGGCGGTGGAGAGCTGCTCGGCCAGGAACCGGGTCAGCGGTGGGTCGGTGTCGGCCGCAGCGCCGACCAGTGTGCGCAGTGGCCAGACCGTCTGGGCGACGGTCCCGGCCGTCTTGGCCAGCAGGACGGGGACCCGGCGCTTCGGCCGCGGGGCGCCGGCGGCGGCGCAGATGTCGCCGAGCAGGTCGGCGATCGGCCGCGGCTCACCGTTGGACACCACCAGTGCCTGGCCGTGACCGTCGGCGGCGTGGTCCACGGCGGCCACCAGGGCGTCCACGGCGTTGCTGACGTAGGTGCTGTCGACCAGAGCCGCGCCGGACCCGATCACCGGGAGCCGACCGCTGCGGGCGCGGTCGACGATCCGCTGCACCAGCTGGGTGTCACCCGGTCCCCAGACCAGGTGCGGACGCACCGCCACGACGGCAAGCTGCGGGGAGTCGGCCCCGAGCGCCAGCTGCTCCGCGACCGCCTTGCTGCGCGCGTACGGTCCGCGCGCCCGTTCCGGGTCCGCCGGCCCGGCCGCCGCCCCGACGAGCGAGGCGCCGCCGTGGGCCACCGACGGCGACGAGACGTGCACCAACCGGGCCACGCCGGCCGCCCGGCAGGCGGCGACCACGTTTTCGGTGCCGACGATGTTGGCTCGGCGATAGTCAGCCCACGCGCCGACCACGTTGACCTTGGCCGCCAGGTGGATGACCGCGTCGTGGCCGGCGACGGCGCCCGTGACCGCGTCGGCGTCGGACACGTCGGCCAGCACCTCACCGAGCCCCAGGCCCGCAGGTCGGCGCTGTAGCACGGTGACCTGGTCACCGCGCCTGGCCAGGGCGCGGGCCACGCCGGCGCCCAGCAGGCCGCTGGCTCCTGTGACCAGCACCCTCACGGCCGGCCCGGACGCTGACCGGACAGGACGCGGTCGGCCCAGCGAGCCACGCGGGCCCGGTCGACCTTGGACGCGTGCCGGATGTCCACCGGCAAGGCGTCAGTGGTCAGCACCGCGGTGACGGGTGCCTGCGCCACCGACCGGACGGCGGCGGTCAGCTCCGGGTCGGCCAGCACGCCGCTGCGGGCCGACCCGAGCGCGGGCACGACGACCACCACGACCTGTTGGGTCCCGACCGGACCCACCCCGACCACGGCGGCGGCCCGGACGCGGTCCAGCTCCTCGACCCTTTGCTCCACCCCGACCGGGGTCAGCGCCCCGGAGGCGGTGGTCAGCACGTGCACCAGCCGCCCCTCGACCCAGAGCCGATCCTGGTCGTCGAGATGACCCACATCGCCTGTCCGGTGCCAGCCCGCGGTCCGGCTGCTGGCCCGTTCGGTCGCCCAG
The DNA here is from genome assembly GCA_038238065.1 of Propionibacteriales bacterium. Taxonomy (GTDB): domain Bacteria; phylum Actinomycetota; class Actinomycetes; order Propionibacteriales; family Propionibacteriaceae; genus Microlunatus. Next base: position 23,746 of record JBBRYD010000031.1, read on the forward strand.
AGCCGGTCGTAGCGGTCCTTGACGTGCGCGGCTGCGACCAGGATCTCGCCGGTCACGCCGGGCTGGTCGGTCAGGGCACCGTCCGCGACGCCCCCCGGGGAGAGCGGGCTGAGGGCGATGGACACGTCGGGCAGAGCTCGACCCACGCACACGCCGTTCCCCGGTCCGGCCTCTTCGATCTCCGGACGGGAGATGTCGGCCACCGGCAGCACCTCGGTCATGCCGTACGGAGTGTGCACCTCGGCGGCTGGCATCAGCTGCTGCACGGCCCGCAGCAACGACAGCGGAACCGGGGCCCCGAAGGACATCACCAGCCGGACCCGCCCCAGGGCGGCGCGCTGCGGCTCGGTCAGCTCCCGAGCCGTGGCCAGCACGTTGCGCAGCGCCGCCGGGGAGGCGAAGACCACCGAGGCGCCGACTGCCAGCGCCGCCTCGGCCAGGGCCGGCGCGGTCAGGGTGCCCGGCGCCGTCACGTCCATGTCCGGGACGGCGGCGCCGATGCCCAGCGCCGGTCCGTACAGCGCGAACGGGGCGAAGGCGGCCACCATCGTGTCCTCGGTGGTCAGGCCGCAGAGGGTGCGGATCTGGTCGAGCTGAGCCCGCAGCTGGTCGAGCCGGTAGACCACGCCCTTGGCCGGACCGGTGGCCCCGGAGGTGAAGAGGATGGCCGAGTCGCTGTCGTCGACCGGCCCGGCCGGCAGGTCACGACCCCGACCGAGGGAGGCGAGCCGCTCGAGCGAGTACTCGGCGCGGAGCAGCTGCAGCCCCGCCCGGGAGAACGGGCCGACGGCGATGCGACGCCCCGGGATGCGGAGCGCGGCGGCCGCAGCGAGCGCCCGGGGGATGCCGATCACCCAGTCGGGACCGGCGCCCCGCAAGGCTCGACCCATCGACCTCAGACCGAGGCCGGCGTCGGCCACCACGACCACCGCACCGACCCGCCAGCAGGCGTAGAGGGCAGCCGTCAGGTCGATCCCCGGCGGGACCAGCAGGGCCACCCGGTCGCCGACCCGCAGCCCGCCCTCGCTCATCCCCGCCGCCAGGTCACGGACGGTCTGCTCGAGCTCGGCGAACGAGATGGTGCGTCGACCGTCGGGCCCGAGCTCGACCACGGCGGTGGACGGGTCTTGGGCCCGGTCGGTCAAGGCTGCCCACGGCATCGGTGGCCGGTCGCCACCGGTGGTCGGTTCGACCGGCTCAGGCGTGGCCACAGGTGCGGGCACGTGGTCGGCGACCCAATCCCAGGCGTGCTCGGCGGTCTCCGGTGCGTCCTCGGTGACCAGGTGCGACGCGTTGGCGTAGCGGTGCACGTCAGCGTGCGGCATCCGCTCCAGCAGGTCGCGCAGATAGCGTTCGGAGAACACCGGGTCCCGGGGTCCCCAGAGCATCAGCACCGGCACGTCGAGGGACTTCACGCCCTCGGCGACGGCGTCCAGAGCCGGTCGGCTGGGATGGTCCGGCGCCAGCGGGATGTCGGCCACGAAGTCACCCACGCTGCCGCGCCGCGCGGCGTCCGGGTACGGTGCCGCCAACGCGTGCTGCAGGTCGCGCGGCAGGGCCGGACGCGACAGCGCGGTGGTGGTCCTGACGAAGGTCGGCGTCCGCACGCAGACGGCGTTCCGGAGCAGCGGGCTCCGAGCCAGTCGGATCAACGCCGGGGGAGCGGAGTCCGCCGGCACCGCGACGCCGGTGTTGGTGAGCACCACCCCGACCAGCTGGTCGCGATGAGCCAGCGCCCAGCCGAGGGAGATGATGCCGCCCCAGTCGTGCGCGGCGATGACCACCGGGCCCCGCACCCGGAGAGCCTCCACGACCCGACCCAGGTCGTCGATCCGTTCGGGCAGCGTCCGCGGGGTGGTCAGGCGCTCCGAGAGCCCCATGCCGAGCTGGTCGACGGCCACCACCCGCCAACCCGCCGGGGCCACGGCGATGAACCGACGCCACAGGTAGGACCAGGTGGGGTTGCCGTGGACGCAGATCATCGTGCCGTGTCTGGGTTCCACCCTGTTGTCCAGCACGTGCCAGGAGCGGCTGACGCCGTCGGGATCGACGGTCCGGACGGTTCTCGACCACGCCGGATCGAGCCCGGGCAGAGCACCGAGCCGGCTCAACGTGAGGGCGGCGACGGGAGGTGCGTCAGTCACCAGCTGAGCTCGGCGAACGAGGTGTTCAACCCCGAGCCGATACCCAGCAGCAAGACGTTGTCCCCGGGCTGCAGCGTGTCGACCTGCCGGGCCAGGGTGAAGGGCACCGCCGCAGGTCCCATGTTGCCGAACTGCGGCAGGGTCATCGGGAAGCGGGAGACGTCGACCCCGAGCGCAGCGGCCATCGCGCCGATGTGCTTCACCGACGTCTGATGGGCCACGAAGTAGTCGATGCCCGACCAGTCGAAGTCCGCTACGGCGTCTTTCCAGGTGTCCATCGCCAGGGCCAGACCGGCTTCGAACAGAGCCCGGCTGTCGGTGCGCATGCTGCTCAGGTCACCGACGCACAGGTCGTGGTGCTCGGTGCCGGCGCGGCTGACGCCGCCGACCACCCGGTGTCCTTCGGGATGACGATCGGCTCGGCCGAGCACCATCGCCGCCGAGCCGGAGCCCAGGGTCAGGGTGGCGAAGTTGGCCTTGACGTCGGCAGCGGTCGCATCCGGGCTCCCCAGCCGGTCCAGCGTGGCCCGATGGAGGGCCTCGGGTCCCTCGGCGTCGACCAGCAGGGCGTAGTCGGCCTGTCCGGCGTCGATCAACGCACCGGCCAGCTGCATGCCGTTGACGAAGCCCAGGCAGGCGTTGGCCAGGTCGAAGTTGAGACAGCTGCTGGGCAGCCCGAGCTGGTAGTGGACCGCGACCGCCGACGAGGGTTCCAGGTAGGCCCTCGACACCGACGTGTTGATCATGACGCCCACCTGGGACGGGTTGATCCCCGCCTCGGCGAGCGCCTTGGCTCCCGCCATCGCGGCCGCATCACTGAAGCTGACGTCGTCGGGCCACCAGCGCCGCTCCTGCACCCCGGCCAGCTCCTGGAGCATCCCCGGTCGCATGCCCGTCCGCGCGTACGTGTCCGCCAGCCGATCGTCGAAAGCGGCCGACGTCATCACGATCGGGGCCTCGACCGCGCAGACGGAGAGCACGGCCGTGTTCTGCAGCCGATAGGACGCATTGCCACTCATGCGTACCCCTTCCTGGGGAGCCGTCGCACCCGGGGTGCCGACGGAGACGAATAGTGCTGGTCGAACATAAAACTTGCTCACTATCTCATGCGGGACGGTGAGCGGCAGACAGGACAGGGGACGGCGGTGGCCAGTCGTCTCTCCCCAGTGTGACGCACCCACCGGGTGGATCGCCAGGCGAGCGGCGCCGCGGCTGACGGGTCAGGGGGTGAAGCGGTAGCCCACGCCGGGTTCGGTGACGAAGTACCGGGGCCGGCTGGGTTCGTCCTCGAGCTTGCGCCGCAGCTGGGCCAGGTAGACCCGCAGGTAGTTGGTCTCCCGGTGGTACGACGGGCCCCAGACCTCGCGCAGCAGCTCGGTCTGACGCACCAGCTGGCCGGGGCGTCGAGTCAGTACCTCGACCAGCCGCCACTCGGTGGGGGTCAGGTGGACGACCTCTCCGTGCCGTCGGGCCTGCTGCTCCCCGAGGTCGAGGTGCAGGGTGGCGGTGTCGACGATCTGTCGCTCCGGCGGGAGGTCGCGAGCGCTGTGTCGCAGGGCGGCCCGGATCCGGGCGAGCAGCTCCTCCATCCCGAACGGCTTGGTGACGTAGTCGTCAGCACCCAGGTCCAGCGCCTCCACCTTGTCGTCGGACTCGTGCCGGGCGGACAGCACCACCACCGGCACCCTGGAGAACGAGCGCAGCTGGGTGAGGACCGCCACCCCGTCCACGTCGGGCAGTCCGAGGTCGAGCAGCACCAGATCAGGTGGTCGCTCGAGGGCCAGCTGCAGCGCCGACCGGCCGTCCCTGGCGGTTTCCACTTCGTAGTCGCGGGCCCGGAGGTTGATCGACAGCGTCCGGAGGATGGCCGGGTCGTCGTCCACGGCCAGGATGAACGTCACGCCGACACCGAGGTCGGCGTCGGTGTGGCCGTCGCGCTCGGCTCGACCGTACTGGCCGGCAGGTCGATGACCATGGTCAGCCCGCCACCCGGGGTGTCCTCGGCCGTCAGGGTGCCGCCCATCGCCTCGGTCAGCCCCCGCGCGACCGCCAGTCCCAGCCCGAGCCCGTCACCGTTGGGTACGTCCCCGAGGCGTTGGAACGGAGCGAACAGCGCGTCGCGCGAGGCCTGAGGGATGCCCGGCCCGTGGTCGGTGATCCGCAGCGCGACCCGCTCCCTGTCGTCGTCGCCGGTCCCCGACGAGCTGTGGATCTGCACCCGGGTGCTCTCCGGGGTGTGGCGTAGCGCGTTCTCGACCACGTTGGCGATCACCCGGTCGAGCAGCCCCGGGTCGACCTCGGCCAGCGGCGTCGAGGGATCCAGGTCGACCTCCACCGCGTCGGCGCCGACGATCGGGCCCAGGGCCCACTCGACGGCACTGCCCAGATCCAGATCGGTCACCAGGGGATTGATGGTGCCCATCTGCAGCCGACTCATGTCCAGCAGGTTGCCGACCAGGTTGGTCAACCGGTCGGCAGAGTCCTCGATGGCGGCCAGCAGCTCGGCCTCGTCGTCGTCGGACCAGGTGATCTCGGTGTTGCGGAGGCTGCTGACTGCCGCCTTGATGGCCGAGAGCGGGCTGCGCAGGTCATGGGACACGGCGGCCAGCAGGGCCGTCCGGGTCCGGTTCGCCTCAGCCAGATCGGCCGCCCGTCGGGACTCCAGCAGCGCCAGCTCGCGCTCCCTCATCACCGTGAAGTGGGCGGCGTAGGCGGTCAGCAGGCTCCGGTCCGACGCCTGCAGCGGGCGGCCGCGGAACACGAGCGTGAGCTCGGGGGTGATCGCGATGTCCGCATCGGCCTGGTCCACCGTGGCCGGCGCGTCGCCGTAGCTGGCCTCGACCTGCACCGTGCCGCCGGAGCCGGAGCGCAGCACCGCCGCCCCGGTCATCGCGAACACCTCGCAGGCCTGCGCCAACAGCTGGGACTGGCTTCCGCCGGAGTGCAGCAGGCTGTGGGACAGCACGGCCAGCGCATTGGCCTCGGCCCGGGCGCGGATGGCCTGCTGGGTGGTGCGCGCGGCCCGGTCCACCACCAAGGCGACAGCGGTGCCGGTGACCAGGAAGACGGCGATGGCGAAGACATTCTCCGGGTCAGCGATGGTCAGGGTGCCGTACGGCGGGATGAAGAAGAAGTTGAGCGCGACGCCGCCGAGGATCGCCGCGACGATGGCCGGCGCCAGCCCACCGACCAGCGCCGTGGCCACCACCATCGCCATCATCAGCATGGCCTCGGTCGGCAGGCCGTGCAGGTTGGGCGTGGCGTAGAGCGCGCCGACCAGCGCCGAGACGCCGACCAGGGCCATCAGGTAGCCCCAGACCAGCCGTAGCCGGCTGACCCGGGCCCGGCGCCGGCGAGGGCCCGCGCCGCGTCGCGCGTAGTCGTGGGTGACGACGTGGACGTCGATGTCGCCCGACTCGGCGATGATCATCTCACCCACTCCGGGCCTGAGCAGGGCGGCGACGCGGCGGCGTCGGCTGGCTCCGATCAGCACCTGGGTCGCGTTGGCCCCGCGGGCGAAGTCGAGCAGACCCTCCGCCACGTCGGTCGCCACCACGGCGTGGAAGGAGCCACCCAGGTCGTGGGCCTTCGTCCGCAGCCGCTCGAGCGAGTCGGTGGAGACGCCGCTGAGGCCGTCGCTGCGGGTGACGTAGACCCCGAGCCACTCCCCGCCGGCCGAGCGGGAGGCGATCCGGGCGGCCCGACGCATCAGGGCCAACGACTCCGGCGCACCCGACAGCGCGACCACGACCCGCTCGCGGGTCGCCCACGTCGTCTCGATCCCGTGCGCGTCCCGGTAGCGGTCCATCCCCTCGTCGACGCGGTCGGCCAGCCAGAGCAGGGCCAGCTCCCGCAGCGCCGCCAGGTTGCCCTCACGGAAATAGCGCGTGAGCGCGGTGTCCACCTTGTCGGCGGCGTAGATGTTGCCGTGGGCCATCCTCCGCCGCAGCGACTGGGGGCTCATGTCCACCAGCTCCACCGCCTCGGCGGCGCGGACGACGGCGTCCGGCACCGTCTCGGCCTGCCGGATACCGGTGATGGACTCGACCACGTCGTTGAGGGACTCCAGGTGCTGTACGTTGACCGTCGTGATCACGTCGATCCCAGCGTCGAGCAGGTCCTGGACGTCTTCCCATCGCTTCGCGTGACCACCGGACAAACTCGGTCCCACGCTGGCGGGGTCGACCACGTTGGTGTGGGCGAGCTCGTCGACCAGGGCGACGTCGGGGCGCCGGGCCAGGACCGCGGCGAGATCGAGCTCGGTGGTGGTCACCCCGTGGTAGTCGACGGTGCGGCGAGGAATCACCTCCAGAGAGTCGATGGCCTCCTCGGTCTTGACCCGACCGTGGGTCTCGACCAGGGCGACGACCACATCGGTGCCCCGCTCGGCGCGGCGATGGCCCTCGTTGAGCATCGCGAACGTCTTACCCACCCCCGGAGCCGCGCCGAGGTAGACCCGGAGCCGGCCGCGGCCGGTGCGGTGCTCAGCGTGACCGTCGGGACCCTGCATGACCTCAGTGTGCACGCTGATGCGTCGAAGCCAGCGCCAGGTTGAGCTCGAGGACGTTGACCCGAGGCTCGCCGAGGAAGCCCAGGGTGCGGCCCTGGGTGTGCTCGGCGACCAGGCCGCTCACCTGCTCGGCCGTGAGCCCCCGCGCCCGGGCGACGCGGTCGGCCTGGATTGCGGCGTACTGCGGCGAGATGTAGGCGTCCAGGCCCGAGGCGGAGGCGGTGAGCGCGTCGGGGGGTACGTCCGCGGGGGACACGCCCTCGCGCTGGGCGATCGCCGCCCGGCCCTTGTTGATCGAGTCGACCAGGTCAGTGTCGGACGGCCCGGCGTTGCTGCCTCCACTGGCCAGGGCGTCGTCGTCGGCGGCTGACGGGCGGGAAACGAACCAGGTGTTGCCGTCGAAGGTCTGCCCGATCCGGCTGGACCCGATGACCTCGTGGTCGAAGACGATCAGCGACCCGGCTGCGTTGTCGTGGAAGGCGGCCCGGCCGACCCCCCAGACGACCACCGGGTAGGCGATCCCGAGCAGGACGGTGAGCACCACGAGGGCGCGCAGACCGGTGAGGAGCTGGCGAAGGATGTCAGACATGGGCTAGGCCGATCCGTGTTTCTCTAGAGGTTCGGGATGAGGGAGATGAGCAGGTCGATGAGCTTGATCCCGACGAAGGGAACGATGATGCCGCCGACGCCGTAGATCAGGAGGTTGCGGCGCAGCACCGAGGCCGCGGCGGCCGGACGGTACGTCACGCCCCGCAGCGCCAGCGGGATCAGCGCGACGATGATCAGTGCGTTGAAGATGACCGCGGACAGGATCGCCGACGACGGTGAGCCGAGCCGCATGACGTTGAGCGCGCCCAGGCCGGGGTAGGCCGCCACGAACATCGCCGGGATGATCGCGAAGTACTTGGCGATGTCGTTGGCGATCGAGAACGTGGTCAGGGCCCCGCGGGTGATCAGCAGCTGCTTGCCGATCTCGACCACGTCGATGAGCTTGGTGGGGTCGGAGTCGAGGTCGACCATGTTGCCGGCCTCCTTGGCCGCCGACGTGCCGGAGTTCATGGCCACCCCGACGTCGGCCGCGGCGAGCGCGGGGGCGTCGTTGGTGCCATCGCCGGTCATCGCCACCATCCGGCCGCCGGTCTGCTCGCGCTGGATCAGGTCCATCTTGTCCTCGGGGGTGGCCTCGGCCAGGAAGTCGTCGACGCCGGCTTCCGCCGCGATGGCCTTGGCGGTGCGCGGGTTGTCTCCGGTGATCATCACCGTCCGGATCCCCATCGCCCGGAGCTGGGCGAAGCGCTCGCGCATGCCGGGTTTGACGACGTCTTTGAGGTGGATGACCCCGAGCACCCGGGCGATGTCGCTGCCGTCGAGGTGGCGGCGCTCCGCGACCACCAACGGGGTGCCGCCGGAGGAGGAGATCGCGTCCACGATGGTGTCCAGCCCCGGCGTACGCGGACCGACCCAGGCCTGGACGGCCGAACCGGCGCCCTTGCGCACCTCCCGACCGTCGGCCAGGTCCACCCCCGACATCCGGGTGTGGGCGCTGAACTCGATGAAGGAGGCGCCAGTCGGCAGGTCGGCGTCGTCGGCACCCAGCTGGAGCGCGAGGGTCACGATGGAGCGGCCTTCGGGGGTCTGGTCGGCCAGGCTGGACAGCCGGGCCGCGTCCCGCAGCTCGTCGGCGCTGACCCCGTCCAGCGGGTAGAACTCCGCCGCCTGCCGGTTGCCGAACGTGATGGTGCCGGTCTTGTCCAGCAGCAGGGTGCTGACGTCGCCGGCCGCCTCGACCGCCCGGCCCGACATGGCCAACACGTTGGCCCGGATCAGCCGGTCCATGCCCGCGATGCCGATCGCACTCAGCAGGGCGCCGATGGTGGTCGGGATCAGACAGACCAGCAGCGCCACCAGCACGACCACCGACTGCTTCTGCCCCGCGTACGCGGCGAAGGGCTGGATGGTGGCCACGGCCAGCAGGAAGATGATGGTCAGGCTGGACAACAGGATCGACAGCGCGATCTCGTTCGGCGTCTTGCGCCGCGAGGTGCCCTCGACCAGGGCGATCATCTTGTCCAGGAAAGACTCACCAGGAGCCGCGGTGATCCGGACGACGATCTCGTCGGACAGCACGGTGGTGCCGCCGGTGACGGCCGACCGGTCGCCGCCCGCCTCCCGGATCACCGGGGCGGACTCGCCGGTGATGGCCGACTCGTCCACGCTGGCCACGCCCTCCACCACATCACCGTCGCCCGGGATGACCTGGCCGGCCGCCACCCGGACGCGGTCTCCGAGACGGAGCTGGGTGCTCGGCACCTCCTGCTCTTCGTCGTCCTGGCCGAGCCGGCGGGCCACGGTGTCGGTCCGAGCGGCCCGGAGTGAGTCGGCCTGGGCCTTGCCGCGGCCCTCGGCCACGGCCTCGGCCAGGTTGCCGAACAGCACCGTCAGCCACAGCCAGCCGGCGATCAGGATGGCGAACAGGCTGGGGTTCACGATGGCCAGCACGGTGGTGAGGATCGAACCCAGCCAGACGATGAACATCACCGGGGAGTGCCACAGGTGCTGGGGTGTGAGCTTGCGGAAGGCCTCCGGCACGGCGGCCAGGAGCTGGCCGCCGAACAGCGAACCGCCGGTCGGCACCCGTCCGTGCGGGGTGTGCTCGGGCCGGACGGCCGGGGACCGGTCGGGGGGTTGGGTGGTGGTGGTTGTGCTCATGAGAGTGCCTCTGCGATGGGCCCGAGCGCGAGCCCGGGGAAGAACGTCAGGCCGGTGACCAGCACGATGACGCCGATCAACAGGGTGACGAAAAGGGGATTGCTGGTGGGCAGCGTTCCCGCCGTTCGAGGTACCGGTCGGGCACCGGCCAGCGATCCGGCCAGCGCGAGCACCAGGAACATGGGCAGGAACCGGCCGATCAGCATGGCTGCGGCCAGGGTCAGCTGGAAGAACGGTGACGTCACGGTGATCCCGGCGAAGGCGCTGCCGTTGTTGTTGGCCGCGGACGCGTAGGCGTAGAAGACCTCGCTGAACCCGTGCTCGCCGGAGTTGTTCATCGCGTCGGGGGTGCCAGGCAGCGCCATGGCGATCCCGGCTCCGATCAGCACCAGGGCGGGTGTGGTCAGGACGTAGAGCGAGACGTAGGTCATCTCGCGGGCGCCGATCTTCTTGCCCAGGATCTCCGGCGTCCGTCCCACCATCAGCCCGGCGACGAAGGTGGCCAGGATGGCGGCCATCAGGACGCCGTAGAGGCCGGAGCCGGTGCCGCCGGGGGACACCTCGCCCAGCAGCATGTTGAGCAGCGCCACCCCGCCACCCGCGGGCGACATGGAGTCGTGCATCGAGTTGACCGCGCCCGTGGACGTGCCCGTGGTGCTGGTGGCGAAGAGGGCGCTGGCCCAGGTGCCGAACTGCGTCTCCTTGCCTTCCATGGCCGCGCCCGCGGCATGCGCCGCGAGACCCTGGCCGGTGGTCTCCGCCCAGGTGGTCAGCGCGAGGGCGCCGCCCCACAGGATCGCCATCGCGGCCAGCACGGCGTTGCCCTGCTTGCGGTCCCCGAGCATGGTGCCGAGTGTGCGCGTCAGCGCCACCGGGATCAGCAGCATCAGGAAGATCTGGAACAGGTTGCTCAGCGGGCTGGGGTTCTCGAACGGGTGCGACGAGTTGGCGTTGAAGAACCCACC
>JBBRYD010000032.1:0-33007 GCA_038238065.1 Propionibacteriales bacterium
ATGGCCGCCCTGGCCCGGATGGCGAACCGCGACCACAAGATCCGCGTCGGCGATGGTGACACGGTGCTGCTGGCCAGCTCCCTGATCCCCGGCAACGAGTCCGCCATCTACCGGCTGATCAACGGCCTGGCCCGGCTCGGCGCCAACGTCGTCCACTCCGGCAACGCCAAGGTGCACGTCTCCGGCCACGCCAGTGCGGGTGAGCTGGTCTACTGCTACAACATCGTCAAACCCAGCAACGTGATGCCGGTGCACGGTGAATGGCGTCACCTGCACGCCAACGGAGCCCTGGCCGAACGCACCGGGGTCCCGCACGACCGGGTCATGCTGGGCGAGGACGGCATGGTGGTCGACCTGATCGACGGTCGGGCCACCAAGGTCGGCTCGGTCCGCGCCGACCACATCTACGTCGACAGCCAGATCGTGGGTGGGGCTACCGAGGCCTCGCTGGAGGAGCGTCGCACGCTCGCTCAGGAGGGCGTGGTCACGGTCGTGGCCATCGCGCACCTGGCCACCGGGCGGCTGACCGAGGATCCGGACTTCATCGTGCACGGGTTCATCTCCGACGCCTCCGACTTCACCAACGCCGTACCGGCGATCCGGAGCGCCCTGTCCAAGGCGAGCGACGGTTCACCGCTGAGCCAGTCACGGGCCGAGGACGTCATCAAGGACACGGTCTCCCGCTGGATCAACCAGAAGTACCGGCGCAGCCCGGTGATCGTCCCGGTGGTCATCGAGGAGTGACCGGGTCCCCGCGCCGTAGCTGCGATCTGGGGTCGTGCACCCGACAGATGACGTAGTAGACGTTGACCACGACGTTGAGGATGACCATGGTCGCCACGTAGAGCCCGAGCGCGAGGGCGGGCACCAGATCGGGCCGCACGGTGTAGGCGAGCACCACCCGGACGCCGGCGTCGGTGAGGAGCCCGACGCCGAACAGCAGGCTGGAGTTACGCCACATCCGCCGGAACCGCGGCGATCTCGGCCACAGCTCGTCCCAGCGGGCCGGCCAGCGGAAGCGACCCTCCAGCAGGGTTTGGTGAACTGATAGGCCAGCGGCCGCCCCGACCAGATGCTGACGATGAACCAGACACCGGTGACCCCGGTCAGCAGCGCCTCGCGGGCGAGCAGGAACCGGGTGCTACCGGGCACCAGCGCCACCGCCAGACCGCCCAGCATCATGGCCGTGAAGTACGTGGACAGCCCATCCACGCGACGGTGCCGTACCAGCGAGTAGAGGGCAGGTACCGCCGACAGCATGGTTGACAGCACCAGGGCGAGGTAGATGCCGGACCCCGCCGCGCGCAACCCGTAGTAGAGCCCCGACGGCAGGGCCAGGCCGAGGGCGGCCCGGAGCGCGACCTGGCCGGGTCGCTGGCTCCGAGCTCCGGGCCGGTGGGGCGCGGCGTCGGTCGCCCAACCTGCCGGACCGCCGGACCTGGGCGCCTCGACCTCGTCAGGAGTGCTCACGACGGCTCGAGACGGGTGCCGAGCTCGAACAAGGTGACCAGCTCACGGCTGAACGCGTCGCAGTCGAGGTCAGGTTCGGACTCCAGGGCGAAGGGCAGGGCCTCGACGGCTCGTTGCACCGCCAGGGCCATGACTCGAGCGTCGAAGGCGCGGAACTCGCCCGCTTCCTGGCCCCGGTGCAGGAGATGCTCCAGGTGCGGAGGGACGGCCTCATCGGCTCCGGTACCGCCGGGCAGGGCCCCGGCCAGGACCAGCTGCAGCAGAGCCCGCATCTCGTCGCGGTGTGCCGCCGTGAACGACACCACGCCCTCGATATAGGCCCGGAGCTGTCCCGCGGCCGTCGACTCGGCGCGTACCCGCTGCCCGACCGCCCCGCCGATCGAGGTCAGCACCTGCTCGACCACGGCCAGGATCAACTCGTTCTTGCCGGCGAAGTGGTAGGAGATCAGCCGGGTACTCGAGAGTCCGGCTCGCTCGGCGATCCGCGCGAAGGAGGCCTGGGCGTAGCCGTCGGCTGCGATGACGTCGATCGTCGCCGAGACGATCTGCGAGCGACGAGCGTCGGCGGTGGCGGACCGCGGCTTGTCCGTCTCTGTTACTGACATGAGTAAAAAGTACGTCAGACAAGTAAGAATGTCCAGAGGCATGCATCCGAGGCAGGCTCTCCTCCCGGCCCGGAGTGGAGGCTCAGCTGCCTCGACGTAACAGCCCCCGCAACCCGGAGGGCCTCGGCGGCGTGATCGCTGAGGTGTCGGCGCCGAGGTAGTTGTTGGCCGGAGTCGGCTGCTCCTGGGACTCGTCGGTCGACGTGCGGCCGGGGGTCTCACTGAGCTCGTCCGGCCTCGTCGTGGCCAGCCCCGGAATCTCCCGGTGCAGCCCGACGGCATCGGCGGGGCGGGGCTTGATCTCGTCCTCGACGGCGAACAGCGTCTTGGTGAGCTCCGCCGTGCACTTCATCGCGTAGTGGTACTCCTGCAGCTCGCAGCCGTAGCACTTGACCCGGCCGGGAATGACCACGAGATCGGGGTTGCGCCCTCGGAGCCGGTCCTCCTTCTCGTTGATCTCGTCGGCATAGGCCCGGATGGCTTCATCGTTCCAGCAGGTCGCGCCACCGCCCCCGGCTCTGATCTCCGCGCGCATGACCGCTCCTCTCTGAGCTCTCGCGTTCCATCCCATCATCCATCCTGCGAGCGGGACCGACAGCAGTCACCGTAGCCGGAGAGATTGTTGCGGTTGCAGGGCCGCAGCTGGTTTGGCCACGGCGTGCCATCCTGGCCGGGTGCATGCCGCGCTGGAGACGAATCGGTCGGGGAACCCCGGCTGTCCCAAGAAGATGGTCTTCGGGCCGTGCGGCGGTGTCCGCCCCGACGGCCGGTGCGAGATGGCTGACGTGGCCTGTGCCTTCGGTTCGCTGGCCGAACCCGCGGCGTGGTCAGCGTCCGAGCCGACTGTCGTACCGGTGACCGTACCGCTGGTCCTCACCGACCTGAGCGTTCCGCCGGCCGACGCGAAGACGCTGACCGACACGGCTCGGGTGCTCGCGCCCAGCTGCGACGCCGTGCTGGTCGGCGACCACCAGGACCGACCCGACTTCCCGCCCACCCTGCTGGCCCGGCTGCTGAGCGACGTCGGCGCCCGTCCATGGGTGACGTTGACCTGCCGCGACCGCAATCGGGTGGTGCTGGAGCAGGAGCTGCACGGCCTGCACCACGACGGGCTGGCCACGGTGCTGTGCGTGACCGGTGACGGCCGGGCCTTCGACGTGAGGCCCGACGTGACCCAGGTGTTCGACCTGGACGGTACCCGACTCGCCGCGCTCGCAGCCTCGCTCGGGGTGCCGGTCGCGGTGGCGGAGACGCCGACCGCGCCGCCGGTCGCGCTCCGACCGCGCCGGCTGGTGCAGAAGCAACGGGCCGGCGCCCAGATCGCGGTCCTCAACCACGTGCGATCAGCGGCCGAGGTCACGTCCTTCCTCGACCTGGCCCGACGAGCCGGGCTGACCATCCCGGTGGTGGCCTCGGTGGCCGTCTACACCGACTCCCGGTCGGCCTCGGTGCTGACGGCCCTGCCCGGGCTGGAGATCGAGCCGTCAAAGGTGACGTCGGTCCTGACCGCGAGCGATCCGGTGGCCGCCGGGATCGAGGCGGCAGTGACCGAGGCTCGGTCGCTGCTCGCGGTCGACGGCGTCGTCGGCGTCAATCTCTCCGGCATGGCCTCGTCCCGCGGTACGGCGTACGCGGCGGCGGTGCAGGCCGAGATCGGGCACCGGATCAGGCAGACGAGCGGCGTCGGAAGGACTTCATGAACGAGGAGATGCAGGCCGAGTTCGACACGGTGGCGAGCTGGACCGCGGAGGTGGCGCTCGATCTCGGACCCGACCACTACCTGCCCGCCGGGTGCCGGGGGAGTGGCAGCCCGGCAAGCCTGCGCTGGCTCCTGGACCAGCTGGACATCGCCGCGACCGACCGGATGCTCGACTGCGGGGCCGGTGTGGGCGGTCCCGCCGGGTTTGCCCGCGAGGAGGTCGGTGTGGTCGCTGTGCTCAGCGAGCCGGAGGCCGGCGCCTGTCGCGCCGCCCAGCGTCTGTTCGGGCTGCCGGTGGTCCGAGCGGCGTCGGAGCTGCCTTTCGGCTCAGCGGCGTTCGACGTGGCCTGGAGCCTGGGGGTGCTCTGTACGGTAGCCGACCAGCCGCAGCTGCTCAGCGAGCTACGTCGGGTCCTCACCACGTCCGGGCGGCTGGGGATGCTGGTCTTCGTGGCTGACGCACCGCCGCTGTCGGACCAGCCGGTGGGCAACACCTTTCCGACCGAGGCGGCCTTCCGCGAGATGCTGGCCGACGCCGGGTTCCGGGTGGAGAACAGCGCACGCCTGGCCGACTTCTCCGCCACACCTCAGCTGTGGCAGGAACGAGCCGACGAGATCGAGGCCGAACTCGAGCGCCGGTACGGTGACGACCCGGTGTGGCAGACCGCAGCTGGACAGTCCCAGCTGATCGGGAGGCTGCTCGGCGACGGAGAGCTGGTCGGGATCCTCGTCGCCGCTCGAGCGGTCTGAGCTTCACCAGCCCCGGGCGCGCCATTCGGTCAGGTGCGGGCGCTCATCGCCCAGGGTCGTGTCGTCACCGTGGCCCGGATGCACCCGGGTCGAGTCGTCGAACCGACCGAAGACCTTGGTCTCGAGATCGTCCATCAAGCTGCTGAAGTCCGCCGCCGAGCCCGTCTTGCCGGGGCCCCCGGGGAAAAGACTGTCCCCGGTGAACAGATGGGTGGTCAGGCCGGGGGACTGGTAGACCAGCGCAATGGAGCCCGGCGTGTGCCCGACCAGGCCGATGACCTCCAGGGACTCCTCACCCAGGGCGACCTCGTCCCCGTCCCAGACGCCCAGTACGTTCTCGACCCAGGCGCCGGTGGCGACGGCGTGCACGTCGGGGCGTCCGGCGACCAGGGCGGCTGAGGTCTCGGCCTGGACCTCAGACAACGCCTGCCAGTGGTCTCCGTGCCGATGCGTGGTGACGATGACGTTCAGCTTCTTCGCCGGCCCCACGATCCTGAGCAGCCGCTCGGCGTCGTTGGCCGCGTCGATCAGCAGGCTCGCGCCACCGCCCGAAGCCAGCAGGTAGGCGTTGTTGTCCATCGGACCGACCGACAGCTTCGTCAACGTCACGGTCGGGGAGAGACGTTCCACCAGCGGTGGCCCGCTCTTCTGGACGTGTCCCAGGTTCGCCACGGTGAGTCCTTTCGTGAGCTCGGTCCGACGGTTGCGGTTGACAAGATCGGCGGTCAGAACGGCGGCAGGGTGAGTCCGTCGGCGCCCCGGAGCGATTCTCCGGTGCTACGTCCCGTCAGCCATCCGAGCACCTCGGCGCTGGACCCGCGGACGTCGATGGCCTGCTCATCATGGCCCACCACCACGGCGAGCCCGGAGTCGGACAGGACGTTGATCTTCGGGAAACCAACGCGGGGGCCGAGACGGAAGGACAGCCACTCCAGCAACCAGTCGGCAGTGGGCTGATCGACGTCGCCGATGTCCAGACCGATGTCCAGGTCGACGTGGTGCAGGACGACCTCGCACAGCCGCGCCAGCGGTAGCAGCCTGACCGGAGCGACGTCGCCGCCGCGGAGCTCGACCAGCTTGTCCCAGGCCGCCTCCAGCTCCACCGTCTCGAACGCCTCCGACAGCGTGCCGGCCGAGGTGTCCAGGTCGATCTGCAGACCCAGCCCGGTCCGGTCGGCGCCGGCCTCGATCTCGGCGTCTCGTTGCGCCGAGCTGTCGTACATCGGCCGGAGATCGCCGGATCGGGCGCCCTCGATGAGGCGAACCAGCGCATCCGCCTGGCGGGCCAGGTGGGTAGCCACGTGTCCGCGGGTCCAACCGGGGAGCCGACTGGGACCCCGCCACGACTCGTCGGTGACCGAGATGGTGTCTCCCAACAGCTGCTGGGTGGCGGTGATCATCAGCACCCGCAGCGCGTCGAGCTCGCTGCCGGGCGGGGCCGGGTCCGCTGTCGATTCCGCCGGGTCCATGCGCACAACCCTATTCTCTGCTCGGCTGCCGGGACGAGCGGCGGTCCGCGGCGTCGGCTCGATCCAAGAACTGTCAGTGGCCCGACATACCATTACCGACGTGACTGACCGGCTCATTGTTCGTGGCGCGCGCGAGCACAACTTGCGCAACGTCTCCCTCGATCTTCCGCGCGACGCGCTGATCGTTTTCACCGGCCTCTCCGGCTCAGGCAAGTCGAGTCTGGCCTTCGACACCATCTTCGCCGAGGGCCAGCGCCGTTACGTGGAGTCACTGTCCGCCTATGCCCGCCAGTTCCTCGGGCAGATGGACAAGCCCGACGTGGACTTCATCGAGGGCCTCTCGCCCGCGGTGTCCATCGACCAGAAGTCGACCAGCCGCAACCCGCGTTCCACCGTAGGCACCATCACCGAGGTCTACGACTATCTGCGGCTGTTGTTCGCGCGCGCCGGGCACCCGCACTGCCCCGTCTGCGGTGAGCCGATCAGCCGGCAGTCGCCCCAGCAGATCGTCGACCGGTTGATGGACCTCGAGGACGGCACCCGGTTCCAGATCCTGGCGCCGATGGTGAGCGGCCGCAAGGGTGAGTACGTCGAGGTGTTCAAGCAGCTCGCCGGCCAGGGGTTCAGCCGTGCCCGGGTCGACAACGAGGTGATAGCGCTGACCGAGCCGCCGACCCTGGACAAGCAGAAGAAGCACTCCATCGACGTCATCGTCGACCGCCTCGCGGTGAAGCCGACGGTGAAGCGCCGGCTGACCGACTCGGTGGAGACCGCGCTCGGCCTCGCCCAGGGTGTGGTCACGGTGGACTTCGTCGATCTCGACCCCAAGGATCCGATGCGCGAGCGGCGCTACTCGGAGAAGATGGCCTGCCCCAACGGCCACGACATCGCCCTGGACGAGCTCGAGCCGCGCCAGTTCTCCTTCAACGGTCCGTGGGGCGCCTGCCCGGAGTGCTCGGGCATCGGCACCAAGATGGAGGTCGACCCCGAGCTGGTCGTGCCCGACGACGATAAGAGCCTGGCCGAGGGCGCCATCGCCCCGTGGGCCTCGGCCCATGTGGCCGACTACTTCATCCGGCTGATCGACGCGCTGGCCATCAGCGAGGGCTTCAGCACCAAGGTCCCGTGGCACCGGCTGTCCCTCAGCGCGAAGAAGGTGCTTCTCTTCGGCGTCGGCGAGCAGGTCCACGTCCGCTACAAGAACCGGTACGGCCGGGAGCGGAGCTACAACGCCAAGTACGAGGGTGTCGTCTCCTACATCGAACGGCGGCACGCCGAGGCCGAGACCGACACGTCCCGGGAGCGTTTCGCGGGGTACATGCGGGAGGTGCCCTGCAAGGTCTGCAAGGGCGCCCGGTTGAAGCCCACTTCGCTTGCCGTCACCGTCGGCGACAAGAACATCTCCGAGATCGCCATGATGCCCATCGACGAGGCCGCGCAGTTCCTCTCGGGTCTGATCCTCAACGAGCGTGACGCGCAGATCGCCGAGCGGGTGCTCAAGGAGATCAACGAGCGGCTCAGGTTCCTGCTGGACGTCGGTCTGGACTACCTCTCGCTGAGCCGACCGACCGGCAGCCTGTCCGGTGGCGAGGCGCAGCGGATCCGGCTGGCGACCCAGATCGGCTCCGGCCTGGTGGGGGTGCTGTACGTGTTGGACGAGCCGAGCATCGGCCTGCACCAGCGCGACAACCGCCGGCTGATCGAGACCCTGGTCCGGCTGCGCGACCTGGGCAACACGTTGATCGTGGTCGAGCACGACGAGGACACCATCCGGACCGCCGACTGGGCCGTCGACATCGGCCCGGGGGCGGGGGAGCACGGTGGCCACGTCGTGGTGTCCGGTCCGGTCCAGGAGCTGCTCGACAGCCCCGACTCGCTGACCGGGGCGTACCTGTCCGGGCGGCGCCAGATCGCCCTGCCGGCCAGTCGGCGTGCCCGCACACCCGGTCGCGAGATCACCGTCAACAACGCGGTCGAGCACAACCTGCAGAACGTCAGTGTGTCCTTCCCGCTGGGCACCCTGATCGCGGTCACCGGCGTCTCGGGCTCGGGCAAGTCGACGCTGGTCAACAGCATCCTCTATACGGCGCTGGCCAAGCGCATCTACAACGCCCGCGAGGTGCCCGGCCGGCACCGGTCGATCACGGGGGCCGACCAGATCGACAAGATCATCCACGTCGACCAGTCGCCGATCGGACGAACGCCGCGGTCCAACCCGGCGACGTACACCGGCGTCTTCGACCACGTGCGACGGCTGTTCGCCGAGACACCCGAAGCGAAGGTCAGGGGCTACCAGCCGGGCCGGTTCTCGTTCAACGTGAAGGGCGGCCGTTGCGAGAACTGTGCCGGCGACGGCACCATCAAGATCGAGATGAACTTCCTGCCGGACGTCTACGTACCCTGCGAGGTCTGCCACGGTGCGCGCTACAACCGGGAGACCCTCGAGGTGCACTACAAGGGGAAGACGATCTCCGAGGTCCTCGACATGCCGATCGAGGAAGGGCTCGACTTCTTCGCCGCGCTGCCCGCGATCTCCCGCCACCTGGCGACGCTGGTCGACGTCGGTCTGGGCTACGTGCGGCTCGGCCAGAGCGCGCCGACGTTGTCCGGCGGTGAGGCCCAGCGGGTCAAGCTGGCCAGCGAGCTGCAGAAGCGGTCGACCGGCCGGACGCTTTACGTGCTGGACGAACCGACGACCGGTCTGCACTTCGAGGACATCCGCAAGCTGCTCGGCGTGCTCGGCCGGCTGGTGGACGCCGGGAACACCGTGGTGGTCATCGAGCACAATCTCGACGTCATCAAGACCGCTGACTGGCTGATCGACATGGGTCCCGAGGGCGGCGTGCGCGGCGGCAGCGTGATCGTCGAGGGCCCACCGGAAGTCATCGCGGTGCACCCCGACTCCTACACCGGCGAGTTCCTGCGACCGATCCTGGAGGGCCGCGAGGTCCCGGTGGGCCCCGTGCAGACGGCGTTGCCGGGACCGACCCGCCCGTTGACCAAGAAGGCGATCAAGGCGGCGGCCAAGGTGGCCAGGGAAGCGGCGTCCGCGGCCAAGAAGAAGGCGGCGGCCGACCCGCCCGAGACGACCGCCACCCGCCGGCGCGCGGCAGCCAAGGCGGCCCCCCAGGTCTCAGCCGCGACGCGCGCCTCCAGCCGAGTCATGACCAGCAAGGCCAGCTGAACGAGCGGCAGCAGCCCTGTCGCCGTGAACGAAGTGCATCCGTAGTTCGTCTTACCCAGCAATGACGTTGTACAGGCTGGCCATGAGAGTGCGCAGGCTGTCGACCGCACGCGATGGTCGCATCGTCATCGCACTGACCTGACCCATTCCCCGGAGCCGGAGGCCCCCATGTCAGACCCCACGCAGTCACCCCTGACCCCCGACCCGCAAGCCCAGCCCGACGCCGAGGCTGACCGGCACGATCAGCCGGAACCCCACCTCCAGGCCCCGTCGGGCACCAGCCGGCGGCACGTGCTGAGGGCCGTCGGAATGGTCGCGCTCGTCGGCGGTGGAGCCGCGGCTCTCGCCGCCTGTGGCGCGGGGGGGAGCAGCACTCCCGCCGCCAGCACCGCGCCGTCCTCGTCGGCACCCACCTCGGAGGCTCCCTCTGCGTCCGGCGAGTCCTCCTCGGCCGCGCCGTCGGCATCGACGAAGGCCCCGTCAGCCAGCGGTCCGAGCGTGTCGACGGCCGAGGTTCCCGTCGGCAGCGGCATCATCATGCCGGACGCCGCCTACGTGGTGACCCAGCCGGAGAAGGGCAGCTACAAGGCGTTCAGCAAGATCTGCACCCACCAGGGCTGCGCGGTCACCATGATCACCAACAAGGAGATCGTCTGCCCCTGCCACGGTTCGCACTTCTCCATCAGCGACGGCTCCGTGGTCTCCGGCCCGGCCCCGAAGCCGCTGCCCGAGGCCAAGGCCACCGTCTCCGGTTCCACCATCACCGTCTCCGCGTAGTCCCAGGGCGGGCCCTCGGCCGGCTCACCGTTGTGCGGGCAGTTCGACTTGTCAGTGCCCGCGCCTAATCTGTTCACGTGGCTGTTCCGTCCTCGTACCGTCCTGCGCCGGGCTCGATTCCCGAGGACCCCGGCGTCTATCGTTTTTCGGACGCCCAGGGACGGGTGATCTACGTCGGCAAGGCCAAGAGCCTCCGCTCTCGACTGAACTCCTACTTCGCCGACATCGGGGGGCTGCACAACCGCACCCGGACGATGGTCACCACTGCGGCCAAGGTGGAGTGGACCGTGGTGCAGACCGAAGTCGAGGCGCTGCAGCTGGAATACACCTGGATCAAGCAGTACGACCCCCGGTTCAACGTCAAATACCGCGACGACAAGTCCTACCCGTGGCTCTGCGTGACGATGTCCGACGAGTTCCCCCGGGTGATGGTGGGGCGCGGTGCCAAACGCAAGGGATACCGCTACTTCGGGCCGTACTCTCACGCGTGGGCCATCCGGGAGACCATGGACCTCGTGCTGCGGGTGTTCCCGATGCGTTCCTGCCGTCCCGGCGTGTTCAAGAACCACAGCCAGATCGGGCGGCCGTGCCTGCTCGGTTACATCGGCAAGTGCTCCGCCCCGTGCGTCGGTCGGGTCGACGCCGCGGAGCACCGCGAGATCGTCGAGGACTTCTGCGAGTTCATGGCCGGACATGCGGCACCGCTGATCAGGCGGCTGGAACGGGAGATGCACGAGGCCAGCGCGGAGATGGACTACGAGCGGGCCGCTCGGCTGCGCGACGACATCGGGGCCCTCAACCAGGCCATGGAGAAGAACGCCATCGTCTTCCGCGACGGCACCGACGCCGACGTGATCGCGCTGGCCGAGGACCCGTTGGAGGTCGCGGTCCAGATCTTCCACGTCCGGGGCGGACGGGTCCGGGGCGAGCGGGGCTGGGTGGCCGACCGCTACGACGAGAGCGGCACGCAGGAGCTGGTGGAGCAGTTCCTGCTGCAGCTGTACGCGGAGTCCGACGACGGTGTCGAGGACCGCGACGCCGTGCCGCGGGAGATCCTGGTGCCGGCCCTGCCCCAGTCCATCGACTCACTGACCGAGCTGCTCAGCGAGCGGCGCGGTTCCGCCGTCTCCATCCGGGTGCCGCAGCGCGGCGACAAGCGGGTGCTGATGGAGACGGTCAGCCGCAACGCCGGTCAGACGCTGATCCGGCACAAGGCGACCCGTTCCGGTGACCTGTCCACCCGTAACCAGGCGTTGGAGGAGATCCAGGAGGCGCTGGAGCTCCCGTCCGCGCCGTTGCGGATGGAGTGCTTCGACATCTCCAACCTGCAGGGCACCGAAGTGGTCGCCTCGATGGTGGTCTTCGAGGACGGACTGCCCCGCAAGAGCGAATATCGTCGGTTCGTGATCCGCCACGTCGAGGGGCAGAACGACGTGGCGTCGATGCACGAGGTGATCACCCGTCGGTTTCGGCGGCTGCTCGACGACCAAGCGGCCATGCACGCCGGCAACGGTCAGGCTGAGATCCTGACCGGAGCCGGTCCGGGCGGTGCGGACGGCAACGGAGCGGGTAGCAACGGAGCGAGCGGCAACGGTGCGGGTAGCAACGGCGCGGGCGGCAACGGTGCGGGTAGCAAGGGCCACGGTGTCGAGGGCCCCCTCCTGATCGACCCCACCACGGGCGCTCCCCGTCGGTTCGCCTACGCCCCGGCTCTGGTCGTGGTCGACGGCGGCCCGCCGCAGGTGGCGGCGGCGGCGCGGGCCCTCGAGGAGCTGGGCGTCACCGACGTCGCCCTCTGTGGGCTGGCCAAGCGGTTGGAGGAGGTGTGGTTGCCCGACAACGATGAGCCCGTCATCCTGCCACGCACCAGCGAGGGCCTCTATCTGCTCCAACGTCTCCGGGACGAGGCGCACCGGTTCGCCATCACCCACCACCGGTCACGGCGGAGCAAATCCATGGTCGAGTCCCTGCTCGACCAGGTTCCCGGGCTGGGGGAGGTGCGCCGGAAGGCGCTGATGACCCACTTCGGCTCGCTGAAGAAGCTGCGGGCCGCCACGGTGGAAGAGATCGCCTCGGTTCCCGGGTTCGGCACCAAGACGGCCCTGTCGATCAAGCAGCAGCTCGAGACCTCGCCGCAGCGTGAGTCGGTCAACACGGCCACCGGCGAGATCTTGGAGTAGGTGGCCCATCCGGAGCGGAGGGGAACGCCCGACGACCCACGATCAGGCCCCGACCGAGATAATGACGAGGTGAGCACCATGAACGCCGATGTCGAGCCGACGAGCCCGCCAGCTGCGACCCCCGACGATGCGGAGGTCGAGCCCGTCGTCTCCGACGACTCCGAGCGCGAGCCGGCGCCCGCGACCGAGGTCCCCCCGCCGCCGTTCCGCCTCGTCGTGGTGACCGGCATGTCCGGTGCCGGCCGCTCCACCGCAGCCAACGCGCTCGAGGATCTGGGCTGGTACGTGGTCGACAACCTGCCGCCCAGCGTGCTGCCGGAGGTCTGCCGCCAGGCCAGCCACAGCGGCATCTCGCGGCTGGCCGTGGTGCTGGACGTCCGCACCCGGTCGTTCTTCGAGCAGCTGCCCACCATGTTCTCCGACCTGACCGCGGCCGGGATCGTGCCCGAGATCCTCTATCTGGAGGCCTCCGACGACGTGATCGTGCGACGACAGGAGTCAGTCCGCCGGCCACATCCGCTACAGGGTGACGGACGGCTGCTGGACGGCATCACCCGGGAACGCCAGACCCTGGCGACCCTGCGCGCTGCGGCGGACCTGATGATCGACACGTCCTCCATCAACGTGCACCAGCTGAGCTCCCGGGTGGCCCACGCGTACGGCGGGGACACCAATGATCAGCTCCGCGTCACGCTGGTCTCGTTCGGCTTCAAGAACGGCATCCCCGTCGACGCCG
The DNA here is from genome assembly GCA_038238065.1 of Propionibacteriales bacterium. Classification (GTDB taxonomy): domain Bacteria; phylum Actinomycetota; class Actinomycetes; order Propionibacteriales; family Propionibacteriaceae; genus Microlunatus. The sequence continues at coordinate 12,871 of JBBRYD010000032.1, forward strand.
ACCTGGTCGTCGACGTGCGCTTCCTGCCCAACCCGCACTGGATCCCCGAGCTGCGGCCGCAGACCGGCCTGAGCAAACCCGTCAGCGACTACGTGCTGCGCCAGGAAGGCGCCGAGCCGTTCCTCGGCCGGTTGTTGGAGCTACTGCAGGTGATGGCGAGTGGCTACATCCACGAGGGCAAGCGGTTCGTCACCATCGCCATGGGTTGCACGGGGGGCAAGCACCGCAGCACGGCCATGACCGAGGAGTTCGGCCGTCGGCTGCGGGTCCTCGGGATGCCCACCAAGGTCCTGCACCGCGACATCGGACGCGAATGAGCCGACCAGATACCGGAGGTCCGGCCGCCGTCGAACGTTCCGGCTCGCGGCGCAGCGGGCCGTCGCCACTCGGCTGGCCCAGTGGCTCGTCCGTCCGTTCTCCCAGTCCGGTCTGGGGCCAGCGGCCCGCGGTGGCGGCCTTCGGCGGCGGGCACGGCCTGTACGCGTCGCTCAGCGCCCTACGGCGGGTCACCGACCGGCTCACGGCGATCGTCACGGTGGCCGACGACGGCGGCTCGTCCGGCCGGCTCCGGGCCGAGCTCAACTGTCTGCCCCCCGGCGATCTGAGGATGGCGCTGGCGGCCCTCTGCGGCGACGACGAGTCGGGTCGCGTCTGGGCCGACGTGCTGCAGTACCGCTTCGCCAGCGCCGGACCGCTGGGTGACCACGCCATCGGCAACCTGCTGATCGCCGGACTGTGGGAGCGGCTCGGAGACCCAGTGGCCGGGCTCGACATGGTCGCTCGGCTGCTCAAGGCGGAAGGGCGGGTGCTGCCGATGGCGGCGGTGCCGCTGGAGATCGAGGCGGAGGTGATCGGGCTCGACCCGATGCGCCCCGACGAGATCTCCTTCGTCCGCGGACAGGCGGCGGTGGCCAAGACCACGGCGGAGGTGCGCTCGGTGCACATCCATCCGGCCGACCCACCCGCCTGCCCCGAGTCGTTGGCCGTGATCTGGGACGCCGACTGGGTGGTGCTGGGTCCGGGCTCGTGGTTCACGTCGGTGATCCCGCACCTGCTGGTGCCCGAGCTCGCCGCCGCGATCCTCGGGACCGGTGCGCGGCGATTGCTGACCCTGAACCTCGAACCAGCCGGCGAGACGGCCGGGTTCAGCGCGGCTCGGCACATCGAGCTGCTGGCCGAGCACGCGCCCGACCTGCGGCTCGACGTCGTCCTGGCCGACAGCCACTTCGCGGCCGACGACGAGCACCTGGCGTCCTACGCGGAGTCCCTCGGCGCTCGGGTGGTGGTCGCCGACCTGGCCGCGCGGGACGGTTCACCCCGACACGACCCGCTGCGACTGGCCGCGGCGTACGCCGAGATCATGGCGATCTGACCGTCCCGGTCTCAGCCTGCGAACTCCCCTGGGTGGCCTGACACACGAGAATCGCCGCAGCCGTGGCATCATGCGTCAATGGCTATGACGGCTCAGGTGAAGGCAGAGTTGGCGACCATCAAGGTCACCAAACCCTGTTGCCGCAAGTCCGAGGTGGCGGCGACCCTCCGGTTCGCCGGAGGGCTGCACATCTCCGGTGGACGGATCGTGATCGAGGCCGAGCTCGACACGGGCGCAGCTGCGCGACGGCTACGGACCGAGATCAGCGAGGTCTTCGGCCACCCCAGCGAGCTGGTGATCGTCAGCGGTGCCGGCATCCGCCGAGGCACCCGCTACGTCGTCCGGGTGGTCAAGGACGGCGAGGCCCTGGCGCGGCAGACCGGCCTGATCGACACGCACGGCCGCCCGGCGCGTGGTCTGCCGGCCCAGGTGGTCAGCGGTGGCATCTGTGACTGCGTCGCCGCCTGGCGGGGCGCGTTCCTGGCCCACGGATCGCTGACGGAACCAGGGCGGTCGATGGCCCTGGAGGTGACCTGTCCCGGCCCGGAGGCCGCTCTGGCCCTCGTCGGCGCCGCCCGCCGGCTCGGCATCTCCGCCAAAGCGCGCGAGGTCCGCAACGTCGACCGGGTGGTTATCCGTGACGGTGACGCGATCGGTGCCCTGCTGACCCGACTCGGGGCCCACGAGTCCCTGATGGCCTGGGAAGAGCGCCGGATGCGCCGGGAGGTCCGTGCGTCGGCCAACCGGCTGGCCAATTTCGACGACGCCAACCTGCGTCGGTCCGCCCGCGCCGCGGTGGCTGCCGGAGCGCGGGTCGAGCGAGCCCTGGAGATCCTGGGCGACCAGGTACCCGAGCACCTCAAGGCCGCCGGCGCTCTCCGGGTCGAGAACAAGCAGGCCTCGTTGGAGGAGCTGGGCCAGCTGCACAATCCGCAGCTGACCAAGGACGCCGTGGCGGGCCGGATCCGGCGGTTGCTCGCGACCGCCGACAAGCGGGCCTCCGAGCTCGGCATCCCCAACACCGAAGCCAACCTCAGCGCCGACATGCTCGACGAAGGTGAATGAGGCTGAAACTCGCTGTGAACTGACGGGCCAGATAAGACCAGTGGGATGAGACCACTCCCGAAACCGGTCCGTCAACGCGCAGCGAAGTTCGTTAGGGTGGCAACGCCCCCAGTTTCCCGGGCACGTCCTGATCAGAGGAGAATCACCGCATGACTGTTCGTGTAGGTATCAACGGCTTCGGTCGCATCGGTCGCAACTTCTACCGCGCTGTGGTCGCCTCCGGCGCTGATGTGGAGATCGTGGCCTTCAACGACTTGGGAGACGACGCCACCCAGGCCCACCTGCTGAAGTACGACACCATCCTCGGCCGTCTGGGCCAGGACGTCTCGCTCGTCGACGGCGGGATCCAGGTCGGGGACCACGTGATCAAGTCCTACGCCGAGAAGGACCCGGCCGCGCTGCCCTGGGGCGAGATCGGAGCCGACGTGGTGATCGAGTCGACCGGCTTCTTCACCAACGGACTCAAGGCCAAGGCCCACCTCGACGCGGGCGCCAAGAAGGTCATCATCTCCGCACCGGCCACCAACGACGACTTCACGGTCGTGATGGGCGTGAACGACGGCGACTACGACCCGGCCACGCACCACATCATCTCGAACGCCTCCTGCACCACCAACTGTCTGGCCCCGATGGCCAAGGTCCTCGACGACGAGTTCGGCATCGTCAAGGGTCTGATGACCACCGTGCACGCCTACACCCAGGACCAGAACCTGCAGGACGGCCCGCACAAGGACCTGCGTCGCGCTCGCGCCGCCGCGGTCAACATCGTGCCGACCTCCACGGGTGCCGCCAAGGCGATCGGCCTGGTGCTGCCGCAGCTCAAGGGCAAGCTCGACGGCTTCGCGCTGCGCGTCCCGATCCCCACCGGTTCGGCCACCGACCTGACCTTCGAGGCTGGCCGCGAGACCACCGCCGAAGAGGTCAACGCTGCCGTCAAGGCTGCTGCTGACAGCTCGATGAAGGGCTACCTGCTCTACACCGAGGACCCGATCGTCTCTTCCGACATCGTCACCGACCCGCACTCCTGCATCTTCGACGCAGGCCTGACCAAGGTGCTCGGCAACCAGGTCAAGGTCGTCGGTTGGTACGACAACGAGTGGGGCTACTCCAACCGCCTCGTCGACCTGGTCGCCCTGGTCGGCAAGTCGCTCTGACCCGGCTCCCCGCACCCTGACCCACGCTCCCCGAGCGTGACCGTCGCTGCCTGAGCCGGTCGAAGGGTCGGCCTGCCCGCTTCCTGAGCCTGTCGAAGGACCCCGCCGTCCCGGGTCTTCGACAGGCTCGGACCACGTAGTCCTGGTTGACCGGCCCTGGTCGTCCACCTCCTGTATCCGGAAGGAAAATCGTGAAGTCTGTTGCTGACCTGGGAGACCTACGCGGTAAGCGGGTGCTGATCCGCTGCGACCTCAACGTGCCGCTGGACGGGTCGACCATCACCGACGACGGCCGGATTCGCGCCTCGTTGCCGACCCTGGATCTGCTGCGCTCCGCCGGCGCCAAGGTCATCGTTCTGGCCCACCTCGGCCGACCCAAAGGCAAACCCGACCCGAAGTACTCACTGGCCCCCGCTGCTGCCCGGCTGTCGGAGCTGATCGGCGTGCCGGTCAAGCTGGCGACCGACGTGGTCGGTTCGTCCGCTCACGAGGTCGTGGCCGGGCTCGGCGACGGTCAGGTGGCGATGCTGGAGAACGTCCGCTACGAGCCGGGCGAGGAGTCCAAGGACGACGCGGAGCGCGGCTTGCTGGCCGACCAGTACGCGGCCCTCGGTGACGTCTTCGTCTCCGACGGGTTCGGCGTGGTGCACCGCAAGCAGGCCAGCGTCTACGACCTGGCGAAGCGGCTGCCGCACGCGGCGGGCACCCTGGTCCTGGCCGAGGTCGAGGTGCTGAAGCGACTGACCGAGGATCCGGCGCGCCCGTATGTGGTGGTGCTGGGCGGAGCCAAGGTCTCCGACAAGCTGGCGGTGATCTCCAACCTGATCCAGACCGCGGACACGCTGGTCGTCGGCGGCGGCATGGTCTTCACGTTCCTGGCCGCCCAGGGCTACGAGGTCGGCAACAGCCTGCTGGAAGAAGACCAGATCGAGGCGGTCAAGGGCTACCTCGACCAGGCGGCGTCGGGGGGCAAGCAGATCGTGCTTCCCTCCGACATCATCGTGGCGCCCGAGTTCAAGGCCGACTCGCCGCCCACCGTCGTGCCCGCCAGTGAGATGCCGGCCGGCCAGATCGGTCTGGACATCGGTCCGGAGTCCGCGGGAGTATTCGCGTCCGTGATCAGCGCGGCCAAGACGGTGTTCTGGAACGGCCCGATGGGCGTCGCCGAGTGGACCAGTTTCGCCGCCGGCACCTCCGCCGTGGCCCAGGCCCTGACCGAGGTCGACGGACTGTCGGTGGTCGGGGGCGGCGACTCCGCCGCGGCCGTCCGCGACCTGGGGTTCCACGACGAGCAGTTCGGACACATCTCCACCGGCGGCGGCGCCAGCCTGGAATACCTGGAGGGCAAGACCCTGCCCGGCCTGGACGTCCTTGAAGAAGAAGGCTGAACGCATGCCCCGTAAGCCGCTGATGGTCGGCAACTGGAAGATGAACCTCAACCACGTCGAAGCGGTGGGTCTGGTGCAGAAGCTGACCTGGACCCTCGACGACAAGAGGCACGACCCCACCAGGTCCGAGGTGGTCGTGTTGCCACCGTTCACCGACCTGCGGACGGTGCAGACGATGGTCGAGGGTGATCGGCTGACCCTCGGCTACGGTGCTCAGGACGTGTCGCAGCACGAGAACGGTGCCCACACCGGCGAGGTGTCGGCGGACATGCTGGTCAAGCTCAACTGTTCCTACGTCACCGTGGGCCACTCGGAGCGCCGGCAGTTCAACGGCGAGACCGACGACGTGGTCAACGCCAAGGTCAAGCAGGCGCTCAGCCGGGGCATCACGCCGATCATCTGTGTTGGCGAGGGCCTCGAGGTCCGGCGCGAGGAGTTCCACGTCCCGTTCACCATGAACCACGTCGACCTGGCCACCGTCGACCTCACGGCCGAACAGATCGCCTCGCTCGTGATCGCCTACGAGCCTGTGTGGGCCATCGGGACCGGTGAGGTGGCGACGCCGCAGGACGCCCAGGAGGTGTGTGGGGCGATTCGCGGATTCATCGCCGAGACCCACGGCCGGGAGGCCGCCGACCAGGTCCGGGTCCTCTACGGCGGCTCGGTCAAGGCCAACAACGTCGCGGCCATCATGAGGGAGCCGGACATCGACGGATGTCTGGTCGGTGGGGCAAGTCTCATCGTCGACGAGTTCGCCGCCATTGCGCGATTTTACGAGCTGCCCGCGGTCTGATCAGGTTGAGGAAATGAGGACGGTTTGAGTTACGCTACGTCCGTGATTTCAGCTCTTGTTCCCATGATGACGGTGCCGATCACCATCTTCTCGATCGTGCTGGTCATCACCAGCATCACCCTCGCCCTGTTCGTGCTGATGCACAAGGGCCGCGGTGGTGGTTTGTCGGACCTCTTCGGTGGCGGGATCTCCTCCTCGATGGGTGGGTCGTCGGTGGCGGAGCGCAACCTGGATCGACTGACGGTCATCATCGGCGTCGTCTGGCTGGCGTCCATCGTTGCGCTCGGTTTGTTGTACAAGCTCACCGGGTAACTGACACCAAAGTCTCGTTCAGCGGCACGACAACTAGGGGGATAACGTGGCTGGTGGCAGTGCCATTCGTGGCAGTAGGGTCGGCGCTGGACCAATGGGTGAGGCGGAGCGCGGCGACGCAGCTCCCAGACTGTTCGTGTCGTACTTCTGCGCCCGCGGCCACGAGACCAAGCCGGCCTTCGCCGCCGAGGCTCAGGTGCCGGAGACCTGGGACTGCCCACGCTGCGGTCTGCCGGCCAACCTCGACTCGCTCAACCCCCCGCCGCCGCCGAAGATCGAGCCCTACAAGACGCACCTGGCCTACGTGAAGGAACGTCGTACCGACAAGGAAGCCGACGACATCCTGAGCGAAGCCCTGCACGCACTCCGCGCCCGGCGTGCCGCGGGCGAAGTCATCTACTGACGGCTGCTCGCGCCCAGGATGGCTCCCATCCGGCTCGTTGGCCGCCCGCCGTCGGCAGCCGCACCGCTTCGTACTCGTTGCATCGCCTGCAGAGGGTGCGGGTGACTGCAGAGGGAGCGGCTGCGCCTACGAACGCGCCGCCGGTCGGCTGGCGATCAGCCCTGACGTAGGTCGGCCGGGAGCTCGGACGCCGCGTCCTCGTCCAGCAGCCAGATCGTGGCGGCCACCCCGGCGACTCCGGCCGCAGGAACCGGCTCGGGACCGCCACCCACGAGCGCCAGCTTGGCGGCGTCGGCCTTGTCGGCCCCGCTGACGACGAACCACACCTCGGCTGACGCGTTGATCACCTCGAGCGTCAGACTGATCCGGTCGGGCGGCGGCTTCGGGGACTCGCGGACCGCGATCACCCGCCCCGGGGTGGTCGCGGACGGGTGCCCGGGAAACAGCGAGGCGACGTGCCCGTCGGGACCCATGCCCAGCAGACAGATGTCGAAGACGGTGTCACCCAGCTCGGAGGCGTACGAGGCGGCTGCCGCGGCCAGGTCGAGGCCCCGGTCGCTCGCCGGCATCGGATGGATCCGCCTGTGGTCCAGAGGGAGCGACGCCGTGAGCACCGCCAGGGTGGCCTTGTCGTTGCGGTCGTCATCGTCGGAGGCGACGAAGCGTTCGTCGCCCCACCACAGGTCGACCTGGGACCAGTCGACCGCCGAGCCCGGCCCGTCGGCAGCCAACCGCCGGTAGGCCACGGTGGCGATCCGACCGCCGGTGAGCGCCACCTGGGGGACCCGGCCGTGCTGCTGGAGCTCGACCAGACGAGTCACCAGCCGCGCCGCCAACGCCTCGGCGACGTCGTCGGCGCCCGCGTGCAACAGGACCTGCGTGGTGTCCGAGGTGGTCATCTCAGCTCTTGACGGCCTTCTTGGTGGCCCGCTTCCTCGCCGCCTTCTCGGGCACGGCATCCTCGACGGCACGCCCCGGAGCCTTCCGGGTGACTTTCTTGGCCGTCGCCTTCTTGGCCGCCGGCCCGTCCGCGCTGCGCTGCCGGAAAGTCTTGACGGTCTGTTCGAAGACCTGGTCGGCGTCCATCCGCCGGAGCTCCTCGGTGATCAGCTCGGAGATGTCGCGTCGCTTGAGTGCGACCAGCCGCTCGGGCTGACCAGGGACCGTGTACGACGCCAGCAGGCCGTCGGGACGGGTGATGGCGATATCGCCCGCCGCGGTGGTCATCCGGACCGCCGTGATGCCGGGTCCGTCGCTGACGGTCCGCACCACATCGACCTTGAGGCCGGCGCGCAACCACGCGGCCAGCAGGTCGGCCGACGGGTTGTTCCGTTCCGCCTCGACCGCCACTGACTTGATCCTCGCCGGGTACTGGTCGAGCGAGGCCGCCAGCAAAGCCCGCCACGGCGTCAGTCGGGTCCAGCTGAGGTCGGTGTCGCCGGGGATGTAGTTGTCGGCGCGCGCCTGCAGTGCCGCCAGCGGGCGGGTGGCCTGGGCCGCGTCGGTCAACCGCCGGACGGCCAGCCGGGCCAGATCGTCGTGACCGAGATCGGCCGGGCTCTTGCCGGGCCACCAGATCACCACGGGGGAGTCGGGCAGCAACAGCGGCCGGATCACCGACGCCGAGTGCGAGGCGACCGTGCCGCGCATCCGCACGATCACCACCTCGCCGGGCATCCCTTCCCCGATCCGCACCTCGGCGTCCAACGAGCTGTGTCGCCCGGTGCCGGTGACCACCAGCAGGATCCGGGAGGGGTGCTCCCGGCCCGCCTCCATGCTCGCGTGGAGCGCCTCGGTGTAGTCCGCCTCGTCACTCACGATGATCAACGTCAGCACCATGCCCATGGCCGGGCTGCCGGCGCTGCGCCGGGCGCGGAGCAGTGCCGAGGAGATCTTGGACGAGTTCGTGTCGGTCAGGGTGGTGATCATGCGGGGATGGACTCCGTCTCTCTTACGGTCGGCGCCAGACGAAACCGTCGCGGGCGAGCATCTCGTCGGCACTCTTCGGACCCCAGCCGCCGGACTCGTAGTCGCTCGGTCGTTCATCGATACCGGCCCAATAGTCGATGATCGGGTCCAATATCTGCCAGGACAGCTCGACCTCCTCGTGCTGGGGGAACAGCGGCGGGTCACCCAGCAGCACGTCCAGGATCAGCCGCTCGTACGCCTCCGGTGACGACTCCGTGAACGAGCCACCGTAGGCGAAGTCCATGTTGACCTCACGGATCTCCATCTGGGTGCCGGGCACCTTGGCTCCGAAGCGCAGCGTCACACCCTCGTCCGGCTGGATCCGGAGCACCAGGGCGTTGTACCCCAGCTCCTCGGTGTCGGTGGCCGTGAAGGGCAGGTGGGGGGCCCGTTTGAACCCCAGGGCGATCTCGGTGGTCCGTCGGGCCAGCCGCTTACCGGTCCGGAGGTAGAACGGCACCCCGGCCCAACGCCGGTTGTCGATGTCGACCCGGATGGCGGCGTAGGTCTCGGTCTTGCTGTCCGCCGGGATGTTCTTCTCCTCCAGGTAGCCCAGCACCTTCTCCCCGCCCTGCCAGCCGCCGACGTAGCGACCGCGCGCGGTGTGCAGGTCCATCCGCTTCGGCGGCCGGGCAGCCGCCAGCACCTTCTGCTTCTCGGTCCGGAGCTGTTGGGCCTCGAACGAGGTCGGCTCCTCCATCGCGGTCAGCGCCAGCAGCTGGAGCAGGTGGTTCTGGATCACGTCGCGGGCGATGCCGATGCCGTCGAAGTAGCCGGCGCGACCGCCGATGCCGATGTCCTCGGCCATGGTGATCTGGACATGGTCCACGTAGTTGTTGTTCCACACCGGCTCGAACATCTGGTTGGCGAAGCGCAGCGCCAGCAGGTTCTGCACGGTTTCCTTGCCCAGGTAGTGGTCGATCCGAAACACCGAGGACGAGGGGACGACGCTGGACACCACCCGGTTGAGCTCCTGCGCGCTGTGCAGGTCGTGGCCGAACGGTTTCTCGATGACCACCCGGCTCCAGCGACCCGACTGCTCCTCGGCCAGACCGGAGGTGCGCAGCTGCTCGACCACCGTCGGGAACAGGCTCGGCGGGATGGAGAGGTAGAACGCGTGGTTGCCACCGGTCCCGCGCGCCTCGTCGAGGTCGGCGATCGTCTCCTTCAGCAGGTCGAAGGACGCGTCGTCCCCGATCTCGCCGGGGACGAAGCGGATGCCCTCGGACAGCTGCTTCCACACCTCTTCGCGAAACGGGGTCCGGGCGTGCTCCTTGACCGCGGCGTGCACGATCTCGGCGAAGTCCTGGTGCACCCAGTCACGCCGGGCGAACCCGACCAGCGCGAAACCGGGCGGCAACAGACCCCGGTTGGCGAGGTCGTAGACCGCCGGCATCACCTTCTTGGTGCTGAGGTCACCGGTGACGCCGAAGATCACCAGCACACACGGGCCGGCGATCCTCGGCAGTCGTCGGTCCTGCGCGTCGCGGAGAGGGTTCGTGCGGTCGCTGCCGATCACGGATGCGCCGGCGATCAGGCGACGGTGTCGTGGGTGACGTCGGGATCGGCGCCTTCTCCCGGGCTGTCCGCACCCTTCTTGGCCTCGTCCAGGGCCGTCTGCACGGTCTCGACGAGCTCGGCCCAGGAGGCGTCGAACTTCTGCACGCCCTCCTTCTCCAGGACGTCGACGACGTCATCGAAGTCGATGCCCAGGGCGGCCAGCTGGTCGATGACCTGCTGTGCGGACGCCTTGGTGCCGCTCACCTTGTCGCCCTGGACCTCGCCGTGGTCGGCGAAGGCCTGCATGGTCTTCTCCGGCATCGTGTTGACGGTGTCGGCCACGGTCAGCTCCGTGACGTACATGGTGTCGGGCAGCGACGGGTCCTTCACGCCGGTGGAGGCCCACAGCGGACGCTGCTTGTTGGCTCCCTTCGCCTCGAGCGCCGTGAACCGGTCGGAGGTGAACTGCTCCTCGTACAGCGCGTAGGCCAACCGGGCATTGGCGACCGCAGCCTTGCTCTTCAGGGCCTTCGCCTCCGCGGAGCCGATGGCGTCGAGGCGCTTGTCGACCTCGGTGTCCACCCGGGAGACGAAGAACGAGGCCACCGAGTGGATCCCACTGAGGTCGTGACCGTTGGCCGAGGCCTGCTCCAGACCGCTCAGGTAGGCGTCGATGACTGCCTGGTAGCGGTCGAGGGCAAAGATCAGGGTCACGTTGACGCTGATACCTTCCGCGATCGAGGAGGTGATCGCCGCCAGGCCGGGTTTGGTGGCGGGGATCTTGATCAGCACGTTGGGCCGGTCGACGATCTTGAACAGCTCCGCGGCCTGCGCTGTGGTCGCCTCGGTGTCCATGGCCAGGCCGGGCTCGACCTCGATGGACACCCGACCGTCGTAGCCCTTGCTCGAGGTGTAGATGTCGGTGAAGACGTCACAGGCATTGCGGACGTCGTCGCTGGTCAGCGCCGTGATGGTGTCTTCCACCGACGAGTCGATGGCGGCCAGCTCCTTGATCTGGGCGTCGTAGGCCTCGCCCTTGCTCAGAGCCGACGCGAAGATCGTCGGGTTGGTGGTCACGCCGACGACGGAGGACCCCGCCACCAGCTCGGCCAGGTTGCCGGTGTTGAGTCGCTCGCGCGACAGGTCGTCGAGCCAGATCGATACACCGGCTGAAGACAGTTCCTTGAGTCGATCAGTCATCAGATTCTCCTGCGGTTCGGTTGGGAAGTGGTGCTCAGGTCAGCCGAGTCAGCTGATCGTGACGCCCGGCTCCGAAATGGTGTCGGCGGGACCCTGTGACCCCGACGCCGCCGAGTGGGTGGGTGCCGTGGTCTGCCCGGAGGCGGCGATGCTCTCCGTGGCTGCCTCGACCACGGTGGCGCCGGAGAAGCCGAACTCCTCGAACAGCTTGGCGCCGGACGCACTGGCGCCGTAGTGCTCGATCGCGATGATGCGACCCGCGTCGCCGACCAGGTCCCGCCAGCCCATGCTGACGCCGGCTTCGACGCTGACCCGGGCCTTGACCTCGGGCGGGATCACGGAGTCCTTGTACTCCTGACCCGCCTCGTCGAACCATTCGCGACACGGGATGGAGACCACCCGCGCCTTGATCCCGTCAGCAGCCAGCTGCTCGGCCGCGGTGACGGCGTACTGCACCTCGGAGCCCGTACCCATCAGGATCACGTCGGGGTTCCCCTCGGTGTCCTTGAGGATGTAGCCACCTTTCGCCACGCCGCTGGTGTCGGCGAAGCCGTCCTCGCCGCGCGGCACGATGGGCAGGTTCTGCCGGCTCAGGATGAACCCGGCCGGTCGGTCACCGTTCTTCAGGATCGCGGCCCAGCAGGCGGCGGTCTCGTTGGCGTCGGACGGACGCACCACGTCGAGGCCGGGGATGGCTCGCAGGGCAGCCAGGTGCTCGATCGGCTGGTGGGTCGGACCGTCCTCGCCCAGCCCGATGGAGTCATGAGTCCAGACGTAGATCACCGGGAGCTTCATCAGGGCCGACAGGCGGACGGCACCACGCATGTAGTCACTGAACGTCATGAATGTGCCGCCGTAGGGACGGGTCCCGCCGTGCACCTTGATGCCGTTGAGGATGGCGCCCATGGCGTGCTCGCGGATACCGAAGTGCAGCACCCGGCCGTAGGGACCACCCTGGAACGCCTTGGTCTGCCGGTCGGTGGGTAGGAAGCTCGGTTCACCCTCGGGCGTGGTGTTGTTGGACTCGGCCAAGTCGGCCGAACCACCCCATAGCTCGGGCATCTTGGGCGCCAGTGCGGTGAGGATCTTGCCGGAGGCCGCCCGGGTGGCGATGCCCTTGGGGTCGGCCGGCCAGCTCGGGAGCGCGTCCTCCCAGCCCGGGGTCAGCTCGTCGTCGACCAGTCGGTCGTAGAGAGCCTGACCCTCGGGGTTCGCTGCGGCCCAGGCGTCGTAGGCCACCTGCCAGGCGTCCTGGTCCTGCCGGCCGCGCTCGAGCAGCTCGCGGGTGTGGGCGATGACCTCGTCACCGACCTCGAAGGTCTGCTGCGGGTCGAAGCCGAGCAGCTCCTTGGTTGCGGCCACCTCGTCGTCGCCCAGCGCGGACCCGTGCGCCTTGCCGGTGTTCTGCTTGGTGGGTGCCGGGTAGCCGATGATGGTGCGCAGGCTGATGAAGCTCGGCTGGTCGGTGACTGCACGCGCCGCTTCCAGCGCGTCGTTCAGCGCGGCGACGTTCTCCTGGTACTCCGTGCCGCCGTTGGTCCAGTCGATCTCCTGGACGTGCCAACCGTAGGCCCGGTAACGAGCCGCGGTGTCCTCGCTCAGCGCGATGTTGGTGTCGTCCTCGATCGAGATGTGGTTGTGGTCGTAGATCAGCGTCAGGTTGCCCAACCGCTGGGTGCCGGCGATGGAGGACGCCTCGGAGGTGATGCCCTCCTCGATGTCGCCGTCGGAGGCCAGGCAGTAGATATGGTGGTCGAAGGGCGATGCGCCGGGAGCCGCGTCGGGGTCGAGCAGCCCGCGTTCACGCCGCGCGGCCATGGCCATCCCGACCGCGTTGGCGATCCCCTGACCCAGGGGCCCGGTGGTGATCTCGACCCCGTCGGTGTGCCGGTACTCGGGGTGGCCGGGCGTCTTCGAGCCCCAGGTGCGGAGTGCCTTGAGGTCGTCGAGCTCGAGGCCGAAGCCGCCGAGGTAGAGCTGGATGTAGAGGGTCAGGCTCGAGTGTCCACACGACAGCACGAAGCGGTCCCGGCCCGGCCAGTGTGTATCGGCGGGGTTGTGCCGCATCACCTTCTGGAAGAGCAGGTAGGCCACCGGGGCCAGGCTCATCGCGGTACCGGGGTGTCCGTTGCCGACCTTCTGCACGGCGTCCGCGGCGAGCACCCGTACGGTGTCGACGGCCTTGGTGTCCAGCTCGGTCCAGCCCTCGGGCAGGTGGGTGGAGGTGGTGGTCTCGGTCACAGGTGATGCAGTCCTTCCGGAAGGCCCTCGAACGGATCAGGGGCGATAACGCTTCGACCTTATCGGTGGGTCGCCCGGGGGTATACAGGGTGTCCGCAACTGGCGCCGTCCGGCGGGTGAATTCTTGCTGTGTGACGTAGCCTTCACCCTCTTCTCGTTGGTTGACGTGCCCATTCGTGACGTCGCGTCATAGACTCACCTTCGGCGTTCCCCAGCCACGGGGGCGCACCCGATGAGTGAGTGAGTGAGCTACTACTGGTGACCAGCATCGACGTAACGGGCGAGGTCGGCGCGGAGGATCCCGTCGCACGACCAACGGGGCCCCGGAACGCTGAGCCGGGCACGTCGGTCCGTGACGTCCTCAGTGCCTACGTCGCGCTGACCAAACCCCGCATCATCGAGCTCCTCCTGGTCACCACGGTGCCCGCCATGTTCCTGGCCGCCGGTGGGGTTCCCCGTCTCACACTCGTGCTGGCCACCATGATCGGCGGCTGTTTGGCCGCCGCCAGCGCCAGCGTCTTCAACTGTGTCCTGGACCGCGACATCGACGAACGGATGCGGCGGACCCGTCGTCGGCCGCTGCCCCGGCACGCGGTCGGGGCTCGGGCGGCCACTGTGTTCGGCGCGGTGCTGGGCGTCGCGGCCACCCTGTGGCTGGGCTTCTTCGTCAACTGGCTGTCGGCCTTGCTGGCGCTCGGCGCCAACGCGTTCTACGTCTTCGTCTACACCATGTGGCTGAAACGTCGGACGTCGCAGAACATCGTCTGGGGCGGCATCGCGGGCTGCTTTCCACCGCTGATCGGCTGGACGGCCGTGACCGACCAACTGGCGTTGGCGCCGTTCGTGCTGTTCGCGATCGTCTTCTTCTGGACCCCACCGCACACCTGGGCGCTGGCCATGCGCTACCGAGAGGACTACGCCGCGGCTGACGTGCCGATGCTGCCCGTGGTGCTGCCCGCCCCCGCCGTGGCCCGGCGGATCCTGGGCTACGCGTCGCTGACCGTGGTCACGTCCCTGGCCCTGTGGCCGATCGCTGACACCGGCCTGTTCTACCCGCTGGTCACGGGGGCGGCGGGGGCGGCGCTGCTGTGGGAGGCGTGGCAGCTGCTGCGGCGGACGCAGTCGGGACTGGTCGACTCGGCGGCCCGGCCGATGCGACTGTTCCACTGGTCGAACTCCTACCTCGCCCTGGTCTTCGTGGCCGCGGCGATCGACCCGCTGCTGCGCTGACCCCTCCCACGACCGCCGGCCTCGCGGTCACGCGGGAGCCGACCTCACACCCTCACGTCCGTTGATGGGGGAACAGCGTTAAGCGAGAGTTACATTCGGAGATGGCGAGGTAATCCTGACCGCCTAGATTCCGGGGGGAGCGGACGCCGGCGTAAGGACGTCCACCGGACCTTCAAGGCAGGGGATCACGATGCAGCTCGACCTCGACGTACGCGGTCGCAGGGTGGTCGTCATCCAGACCCTGGCGGCACGCTGTCACCTTCACCAGTGCTCCGGCCGTCGGCGCTGTGCTGGACACGGCGCGCCGGTTGGGGCGCTTCACCGAGCTCTGCCAGGCGCTGCAGCACGACGTGGTCGCCGCCGCGGTGGGCCCGGTGACCGCCGTGCCGCTGATCGACGTCGGGGTGCGGCCCATCCAGCCGGAGCGGTATCGGATGGGCGCACTCATCCGCCTGGTCTGTGACCATCTCGACCAGCACCGGGTGGTCCGGCTGCGGTCCGGCGAGGTGGAGCTGGAGCTCAGCGGTCGGAGCGTCGACGTGCAGGGCCGCCACGTGCTGTTGGGTCCGCATGCGCTCGCCCTGTTCAGGGTGCTGGCCGCCCACGACGCCGTCGTCTCCCGGCAGGAGCTGATGCGCTGCCTGACCGACGGCCCGGATGACCACGCCCTCGAGGTGGCGATGAGCCGGCTCCGCCGTTCGCTGGGGGAGCCCGGGTTGATTACGACAGTGGTGAAACGGGGCTACCGGCTGAACGCCGTACGGGAGCTGCCGACGATCTGACCGACAGCATCAGGTTGGTGGCCAGGGCGACCGCGCAGGCGGCCCCCAGCAGGTGCAGCATGACGAGCCAGACGGGCAGCCCGAGGCGGTACTGGCTGATGCCCAGCAGGGCCTGGGCCAGCTCGAGGCCGAGGAGGGCCAGAGCGGCCCGGCTCCGCAGCATCAGCAGGCAGCCGAGGGTGGCCGCCACGGTGAGGTAGACCAGCGCGGCGTGGACGTGGGTGATGAGCGCCGGGTCGAGCGCGGTGCGGACCGCCGTCTCGTCGCCGGCGTGCGGTCCGCTACCCGTCACCAGGGTGCCGAGCCACACCACCACCCCCATCAACACGAACGTGATCCTCGTCAGCGTGGCTGCCCGTGGTGCCACCGCCACACCGGTCAGGCCGCGGGTCCGACGGACCAGGGTCACGCTCAGCGCGATCAGACCGAACGAGACCATCAGGTGGAGGCCCACGACCAGCGGGTTGAGCCGGGTGAGCACCGAGATGCCGCCGATCACCGCCTGGGCCGGAATGCCCAGCGCGAGGATGGTGGTCAGCCGCAGCAGGTCCATCCGCGGCGCGCCGTGCTCGCGGTAGAGCATGGCGGTCAGCCAGGTCAGGACGGCCACGATGACCAGCACGAAGGTCAGCAACCGGTTCCCGAACTCGATGGCCCCGTGATAGCCGAGCTCGGGATGGCTGACGTAGGAGAGCTCGGTGCAGCGCGGCCAGGTCGGGCAGCCGAGTCCGGAGCCGGTCAGCCGGACCAGGGCTCCGGTGACCACGATGACGATGTTGACGACCAGGGAGGCTACGGCCCACCGGCGCAGGGCGACGGCACCCCGGACGCCGGCGGTGACCCTCGACAAGGTCATGACGTCCATCGGAACCCCTTCCAGGCCGCCGCCGCGCCGAGCGCCAGCCACACCGATACGACCGCAACCGGCCAGACCAACAGGTGACCGACAGCACCCGCCCGCAGCGCCTCGCCGAGCGCGGCGGTGGGCAGCAGCCGGATGACGGGTTCGACGGCGGTCGGGTACCGGACGACCGGGATGACCAGCGCACCGCCGGCCAGAAAGAGCACGTAGATCAGGTTGGCCAGGCCCAGAGTCGCCTCCGCGCGCAGCCGGCCGGCCAGCGCGAGGGCCCAGCAGGCGAACGTCGCCACACTCAGCACCACGACCAGCAGGATCAGCAGCAGCGACGGCACCGTCCAGCGGGGTCGCCAGCCGATGACGGCCGCCACCACACCGATGGCGACCAGCTGCCCGACCACCACCAGCACGATGGCGAGCGCCTTGCCGGCCAACAGACCCAGCCTGCCCAGGGGGGTCGGAGCCAGCCGTTCCAGCACCCCGTACCGCCGCTCGAACCCGGTGGCGATCGCCACCGAGGTGAACGCCGACGACCAGACGGCGAGTGCCATCACCGACGGCGCCAGGGTGTCGACGACGCCGAACCGACCGCCCATGAACCGGCCGATGAGCAGGATGCCGATCGGGATGACCAGAGCGAGCAGCAGCTGCTCGCCGTTGCGCAGCAGCAACCGGGTCTCCGTGAGCCCGTGCGCCAGCACCCTCCGCGACGCGGGTGCGGCGCCCGGTGCCGGGCTGAAGTCCAGGGTCACGTCACGGCCTGCGAGCGTCGGGTGTGGCTCAAGAAGACGTCCTCCAGGGTGTCGCCACCCTTGGTCAGCTCGGCGACGGTGCCCGAGACGGCCACCCGCCCGCGGTCGAGGATGAACACCTGGTCGGCCAGCGCCGCCGCCTCGTCCATGGTGTGGGTGGTGAGCACGATGCTCAGTCCGGCGGCACGGAGCTCCTCCAGCAGGTCCCAGGTGGCGTGCCGGGCGTGGGGGTCCATGCCGGCGGTCGGCTCGTCGAGGAACACCAGCTCGGGCCGTCCGACCAGTGCGCCGGCGAGGTTGACGGCCTGCTGCTCGCCGCCGGACAGACGTCGATACGGGGTGCGGGCGAACCCGGTGATGCCCAACCGGTTCATCAGCGCCTCCGGGTCCTGCGGATGCGCATAGAGGGAGGCGAGATAGCGCAGCAGCTCCCCCGGACGGATGCCCGACCAGGCTCCGGTGCTCTGCGGCATGACCCCGACCCGGGCGGCGACGTCTCGATGACCGACCGGCGAGCCGAAGACGGTGATGGATCCGGCGGCCGGCGTGACGATGCCGGTGCAGCACCTGACCAGGGTGGTCTTTCCGGCACCGTTGGGACCCAACACGGCGGTGACGCCGCCCCGGAGGGCCCGCACTGACAGGTTGTCGAGCACCGCCCGGCTCCGAAACCGTACGGTGACACCCGTCACGAGAAGCGCGGCGTCGGAGGTTTGCACGCCGAGAAGTCTATGTCGCAGCGTGGCCGGCCCCGGACGGACCGACCGACTGGTGTCCGGGGTGCGAGGGGTGGCACGGCCGGCCGTGGGGTGAGAATGTGGCAGCATGCGCCTACCCGTGATGCCGCCCGTCGCGCCGATGCTGGCCAAGTCGGTGCCGCAGATCCCCCAGGGGGATCTCAGCTTCGAACCCAAGTGGGACGGGTTCCGCTCGATCATCTTCCGGGACGGCGACGAGGTGGAGATCGGCTCCCGAAACGGCAAGCCGATGACCCGCTACTTCCCCGAGGTGGTGGCGGCGGTCAAGGCCAACCTGCCCGAACGATGCGTGGTGGACGGGGAGATCGTGGTCGTGGTCGGTGAACGGCTCGAGTTCGAGGTGCTCCAGCAGCGGATCCACCCGGCGGTCAGCCGGGTCACCCGACTGGCTGAGGAGACGCCGGCCCGTTTCATCGCCTTCGACCTGCTGGCCATCGGCGAGGAGGATCTCACCGGACGGCCCTTCGTCGAGCGGCGCCGGCTGCTGGAGGAGACGCTCTCCGGTGCCACCGCCCCGGTCCACCTCACCCCGGCCACCACCGACCATGCGGTGGCCGAGCGGTGGTTCGACCAGTTCGAGGGGGCAGGCTTGGACGGGGTGGTGGCCAAGCCGCTGGCCGGGATCTACCAGCCGGACAAGCGCACCATGTTCAAGATCAAGCACGCCCGCACCGCCGACTGCGTGGTCGCGGGCTACCGGGTGCACAAGAACGACGCCGAAGGCATCGGTTCGCTGCTGCTGGGTCTCTACACCGACGACGGCATGCTGATGTCGGTCGGGGTGATCGGTGCCTTCCCGGCGGCGCGGCGGCGGGAGCTCTTCGCCGAGCTGCAGCCGCTGGTCACCACCTTCGACGACCACCCCTGGGCCTGGGCCAACGAGGAGACCGGCACCGTCACGCCCCGCAACGCCGAGGGCAGCAGGTGGTCGGTCGGCAAGGACCTGTCCTTCACGCCGTTGCGCCCCGACCTCGTCGTCGAGGTGCGCTACGAGCACATGGAGGGGGCGCGTTTCCGCCACACCGCGCAGTTCAACCGGTGGCGCCCCGACCGCGATCCCCAGTCGTGCACCTACCAGCAGCTGGAGGAGCCGGTGAGCTTCGACCTCGAGAAGATCTTGGCTCGCGGGCGGGTCTGACGAATCGCGCAGTCCTAGAGTTGAGCCATGACCAGCAAGCTCGGAGACAGTTCAGGCAAGTGGTGGCGCGAGCTCGACCGACGCCAGCGAGGCTTCCTCGTCGTCGGAGCTGCGGTGGAGGGCGCTCTTAAGGTGGCGATGCTGACCGACCTGAAACGTCGCCCGCAGAGCCAGGTCCGCGGTCCGAAGTGGGCGTGGGCGGCAGCGACCGTGATCAACTCGGCAGGGCTGATTCCGGTGACGTACTTCGTCTACGGAAGGCTCCGACCCACGGCATGAACCGGGTCGGTTCGAAGGCAAGAAGGTAAGGGAGCCCTTGCTTGAACGGGGCTGTCGATTAAGAGCACACTTGTCTTGTGAAAAACATCCAGGACGCCGCCACTCGCGTTTCTGGACCCCCCACCGGTCATGACGTCGACGCGTCGACCCGTCAGCGGGTCGCGCAGTCGATCCTGGAGCACGGCCCGTCCACCGCGGCAGCCCTGGCTGAGAGGCTGGGCCTGACCGCCGCCGCCGTACGGCGACATCTGGACGTGCTGTTGGAGCGTGGCCTGTTGATGGCACGCGAGCAGCGGATCTACGGAGCGCGTGGACGCGGTCGACCAGCGAAGGTGTTCTCGCTGACCGACGCCGGCCGTGCGGATTTCTATTCCGCGTACGACGACATCGCCATCCAGGCGCTGGAATTTCTGGCGGTCGAGGCAGGTTCGGAAGCAGTGAGCAAGTTCGCGGCCTCGAGGACAGCTTCGGCTGAAACCCGATATGTGGAGAGGCTGGCCGCTGCCGGGGTCGAGCTGTCACCGGCGCAGGCCCTGGCCGGTGCGTTGACCTCCGACGGCTATGTCGCCTCGGTCCGACCGTCGGCCCTCGGCGAGCAGCTGTGCCAGCACCACTGCCCGGTCGCGCACGTGGCCGAGAAGTTCCCGCAGCTGTGTGAGGTCGAGACCGAGCTGTTCTCCCGCCTGCTGGGCGTCCACGTCCAGCGGCTGGCCACCATCGCCCACGGCGACGGCGTCTGCACGACTCATATCCCGCGTGCCTCCGGCCCGAGTCCCATCCCACACCTGTCGGCTGCATCACCGCTCGACCGATCGACCGAAGTGAAGACGACGACCCCAACTCCCGACGCCACCCCGAACGGCGTCGCATCCGATATGAACCTGAGGGAAAGGCCCCTTCCATGACGCAGACCCAGGACCCGACGGTCACCCCCGCTGCCGTG
>JBBRYD010000033.1:0-32181 GCA_038238065.1 Propionibacteriales bacterium
GGCGACGGTAGGCGCCAGCCCGCGACGGCAGGGCGCCGTCGGGACACTCGTGGACGAACCGGCGGTTGGTCTGGTCGATCACCGACTGCATGGTCGGGTTCGACCGGTTCGTGTACGAGGCAAGAACCTCTCGACAGATGCCGTCCCAGCGCGGATCAACGGAGCGTCGGACCTCACGCAGCTTCCGGACATCGACCAGGCCAGCGGGGCCGTGCTCCTTCAGCCGCACCAGCTGCCGCTCGAGCGTGCGGCGCGTCACCCCCAGCTCAGCCGCCGCCGCTTCGTATCGTTCGCTGACACTGCGGTCGTCGCCGAGGGAGTGATCCATCAAGGCGCGAAGAGCCCGCAGTTTCTGCCCCAGGACGTCGCGTTGCCGTGTGGTCAGCCCGGCCAGCACCACCGCCGGGATAGTCCACAAGTCCTCTGTCCGGCTGGCCTGCACCTCCTCCTCACCGATCTGGTCGTCGCCGATCAGACTGGTCACGCTCACAGTCCGCAACCGTCCGTCAGCGATTAGCCGGACGGTGCTGCCGGTCAGCTCGGCCACCTCCCACCCTTGGCCGTCCAGCCAAACCCGGCCGCCGACCCGCAGCTCGAACCCCGCGTCGGCGCTCACGCGGCGGCCTCCGACACACCGACAACCGAGTCGCCGGACAGCGGCCGGGACAGGTCCGTTGTCCACTGTCCGAACCACAACAACGACAGCGCCGCTGATCGAGCCGCCGACCGGTCGAGATCGGCCACAGACTCGATCTGGGCCAGAGTCATACCCGGCCGGGCGGCCGCGGCAACCTTGACGAGCGCCACTGGATCCACGAAGGACACCCTCCGTCCCGCGGCAAGGTAGCGGACGTTCCGCAGCCGGACTGGGTCGTCGCCGGACCAGACCTCGTAGCGCCAGCCCTTCGTCTCGCACAGCCGCCCGGTCCACGCCAGAACTTCGGCGACCGCCGGCTCATCCACCAACGCCGCTGGCTTCACATCTACCACGGTGAAAGTGCCGTTGACCGACTCGAGCATGAAGTCCGGAACGTGCCGTCGGATCTCGTTGCCGTCACCGCCCGACACCCAGAACGGTTGGCTCGCGATCCACCGCACTCCGGGGTCGAAGTCGCCAAGCCACAACCGGTCCCGCTCCAACAGACTCTCGTAACCCACCAGGGCCTGCGTTGTCGCCGTCCACAACAGACCCGGATAGTTGCGTTGGCCCCGGTAAGCCGGAAGCGACCGCACCGGCCTACCGCGGACCACTTCAGCCCCGTCAACGTTGTCGAGACTGGTTGTCCTCGAGGTCCCGTCAACACCCATGAAGCGAAACTCCACAGCTCCAGGCCGGCGCGAACTCATACCGTCAGCATGCCACCGACGACACGATGGTGAGACAACGACATCAAGAAGACAAAAATCTGAGACAACGACAAGATCGCTGAGATCCTAATGGGGATACACCGGTCGTGTTTCGGCAGACTGGTGTCCGAGCCGCTACCGGGTGAGCACTACGAGAACCAGGCCGTTAAGGCCTATGTGTAGATCGTGCCCCTGGTGGTTGGTGAGGAGGTCGTAGGGCTGGTGGGATGTCGTGCCGTTGAGCACTGAGCCATTAGGTCGCCCGGGTCTTCTCACACGCTGCTCGCGCGTTGACTGTCGAGTGGAAGGACTGGGAAAGTGCTGTTTCTCGGAGACGACTGGGCTGAGGCCCATCACGACATCGAGCTGCAAGACGTGGACGGGAGGGTGCTGGTCCGGCGCCGGCTTCCGGAGGGCGTGGCCGGGATCGCCGATTTGCACAGCCTGGTGGGTGATCATCTCGGCGACGACGAGCCCGGCCAGGTGCTGGTGGGGATCGAGACCGACCGGGGGCCGTGGGTGCAGGCTTTGATCGCGTCGGGCTATCAGGTGTGGGCGATCAACCCGGTCCAGGCCGCCCGCTACCGGTCGCGGCACAGCTCGTCGGGGGCGAAGTCTGATCCTGGTGACGCGCATGTCCTGGCCGAGATCGTCCGCTTGGATCGGGCCCATCACCGCCCGGTGGCCGGCGACACGGCGGTCGCTGACCACGTCAAGGTCGCGGCCCGGGCGCATCAGACGATGATCTGGACGCGGCAGCGGAACACGGCCATGACCCGGTCGATGCTGCGGGAGTACTACCCGGCCGCGTTGACCGCCTTCGACGACCTGGCTAGCCGTGATGCCCTGGCCGTGCTCGTGGCGGCGCCGAGTCCGGAGCTGGGCCGCAAGCTCACCGTCGCCCGGGTCGAGACCCTGCTTCGCAGAGCCGGCCGGCAACGCTACCTAACCCATCGAGCTACCGAGATCGTGGCGGCGCTGCGCAGTGAGCAGCTACCCGCCCGGCCCGGGGTGGTCGACGCGTACGCCGTCGCCGTTGCTGCGCTGGTCGCCGTCACCACGGAGATGGTCCGTCAGATCGCCGTACTCGAGGAGCAGGTGAGGGCGGGTTTTGGCCGGCACCCGGACGTTGAGATCTACCTGAGCCAGCCCGGGCTCGGGATGATCCTCGGCGCCCGGGTGCTTGCCGAGTTCGGAGACGACCCAGGCCGCTACGCCGACACCCGGGCCCGGAAGAACTACTCCGGCATGGCCCCGGTCACCCGAGCTTCCGGCACCAAACGGGTCGTGTTGGCCCGGCACGCCCGCAACCAACGACTCGCCGACGCCCTCTACCAGCAAGCGTTCGCCGCTCTCACCGGCTCACCCGGCGCCCGCGCCTACTATGACCGGCAACGCGACCGCGGAGCCACCCACCACCAAGCCCTCCGAACCCTGGCGAACAGGCTCGTTGGCATCCTCCACGGCTGCCTCACCCACCGCACCACCTACGACGAAACCACCGCCTGGCCAGCCCACTCCGAAGAAATCCGAGCAGCCGCTTGACAAGTTAGAAGCGTGGGATATCTACACGACGTCGGGGCAGAACCGGGTGGTGTCGTGGTCGAGCAGCTCGAGCGCGGAGTCTCCCTCCGCGGTGCCCGCGACGAACTCGGTCCGCTGCGGATCGGCCCGTCCCCGGCGGAGGTCCGGGACCGGCACCAGCCGGGTCGGGCGCTCCAAATACTCGAACCAGCCGGCGCGTGCCCGCTCGGGTCCGAGCAGCTCGGCCACCGCATCGACCACGCCGCGCTTCATCGACTCACACTGCTGCAGCCGCTCTGCTTTGCTGAGCGACGGCATCTTGGCCAGCGTCTCTGCCAGGGGGCGTAGCACGTCAGCGGTCTGGATCCGCGACTCGATCCGAGCCCGGCGCTCGGAGTCCTCGGCCGCCCACTGCCTCGTCCGGGCCCGCCGGGTGGCGATCCGACCGGTGAGGTAGGTGCCGCCCGCGGTGGCCACCAGCGCCCAGAACCAGCCGTTGGTCCACGGAGATTCACCGCTGGCGAGGGTTGACAGCACCGGCGTCGCCACCGCCAGCAGCAGACCGAGAGCGGACAGCGCAAACGCGCCCCCCGTCCACCGTCGAGGTTCAGGATCCAGTTCCACGCGTCTGAAGGTAGCCGGAACCACCGACATCCGGCGGACGGGCGGCACCGGGCTGGGGGTGCGCCGGCCGACGGGGCTCACCGACCACTACTGCCCGGCAAAGGGTCACGGGCCCCCGCGCCAGTGGTCGATGCGGTGATGATCGGGGGCGAAACCGCTGCTGACGCCCCAGAGCACCGCCTGGGTCCGGCTGTCCACCTGGATCTTGCGGTAGAGCGTCCGGATGTAGGACTTGACCGTGTTGGGGCTCAAATAGGTCAGCTGAGCCACCTCGGCGTTGCTCTTGCCCTGCGTGATCAGCGCGAGGATCTCCGACTCCCGATCGGTGAGGCCCTCCCCGCGACCGGGCCAGTCCAGGCCACTGGCGCTCCGGGCCCTGGGCGGAGGTTTGCTGATCACCAGCTCACCGGCGTGCACGGCCTCCAGCGCGGCGACCAGATCCCGCGCCGGGAGTGCCTTGGACAGATAGCCATGGACTCCCTGCTTGCGGGCGCTCTCGATCAGGTCGGCCTGGAAGTTCCAGGTGTAGACCACGACCCGTCGGGCCCGAGGGTTGTCCAGGAGCACCTGGATCTGATGGTGATCGGACTCGGGTTGGGCGAACGAGTCGTAGAGCACGATGTCGACTGAGTCCCTGAGCGGCTTGTTCGTGTCGATCTCGGCGATCACCACCCGGTCCCGGTACTGCTCCAAGATGTTGGCCACGCCCATCAACACCACGTCGTAGTCGTCGACCAGAGCCACCGTGATCGGGGGGGATCCGTTGGAGGGGGTCATCGCTCCAGAGTAACCTCCCTAAGGGTGTGTCGCACCAGCCCTGGGGGTGGTTTAATTAAGCATGTGAGGAAATGCCTCACCGGCCCCTCAGGCCGACTGAGCTGCGCAATGACGCAGCGACAGGGAGGAATTCCAATGCTCGGACTCATCATCAGCATCATCATCGTCGGACTCATCAGCGGAGCGGTGGCCCGACTCGTCGTCCCCGGCCGCCAGAACCTCTCGATTCCCATGACCATCCTGCTGGGGATCATCGGGTCGTTCGTCGGTGGCTTCCTCGGCTACCTGCTCTTCCACAAGGACTCCGGCAACGGGTTCCTGCAGCCGGCCGGCATCATCGGCTCCATCATCGGTGCGATCATCGTGCTGATCATCTACCTTCGCGTGAGTGGCCGCAGCAGCGTGCGCAGCTGATCGACCGATCACACAGCCGCTAACACTTCGACGGATCTGGCCCGACAGAGCGCAACCGTGTGTCAGGCTGCGGCCAGCATTCGTCGGCGCAGAGGAGAGGGGGCATCGTGAACAGAGGGATCATCGGCACCATCATCGGCGTGTTGGTCATCATCATCTTGGTGATCGTCATCATGCAGATGACCTGACAGCCTTCTTTCCTGGGCAGCTGACGGACGTCACCAACTGGTCGACGTCCCAGGGCCGAGGCGGTGACTCACCGCCTCGGCCCTGTCAGTTCGTCGAGCCGGTCCGCATCGACCGGGAGGCGTAGTAACGACCGAGGACCTCATCCCGCAGCTCGCGGAAGCTCCCGTTGTGGATGCTGGCCCGGATGTCGTCGACCAGCCTGACGATGAAGCGCTCGTTGTGAATCGTGCACAGCGTGGACGACAGCATCTCCCCCGCCTTGAACAGGTGGTGCAGGTAGGCCCGGGTGTAGTGCGTACAGGTGTAGCAGTCGCAGGTCGCGTCGATGGGCTGGAAGCTTCGCCGGTGTCGCGCGTTGGTCACGTTGAAGCGGCCGTCCCGACTGTAGACCGCCGCATTGCGCGCCACCCGGGACGGCGATACGCAGTCGAACGTGTCGGCACCGTTCTCGATCGCCGTGAAGAGGTCATCCGGCTCCGAGATCCCCAGCAGGTGGCGCGGCTTCTCCTCGGGCAGCTCCTCGGACACCCAGCGCACGATGGTGCCG
This sequence comes from Propionibacteriales bacterium, assembly GCA_038238065.1. Taxonomy (GTDB): domain Bacteria; phylum Actinomycetota; class Actinomycetes; order Propionibacteriales; family Propionibacteriaceae; genus Microlunatus. The sequence goes on from JBBRYD010000033.1 coordinate 5,423, forward strand.
AGGTTCTCCTTCTCCAGGGCACCCCCGATGCCGTACCCGTCAAAGCCCCGACCCCCGATCGACAGCGACTCCAGGTCTCGGGTCGCCTGACGCCGGAGGTCCTCGAACTGCGCCCCCTGGACCACCCCGAACAGGGCCTGATACGGACGGTCGGCCCGAAGGCCGGTCTGTCGACCGTGCTCGGTCAGGCAGCGCAGCGCCCAGGCCTGGGTGCGAGCCACCGAGCTCTCCTGATAATCCCTGGTGTTCATCAGCGTGGTGCACTCGTCGAAGGCGAAGATGATGTCGGCGCCGAGCTGGTGCTGGATCCGCATCGACCCCTCAGGGGTGAAGCGGTGCTTGGAGCCGTCCTTGGGCGAAGTGAACGTCACCCCGTCGTCGTCCACGTGTGCCATCCGGGTCCGGCCCTCGGCGATCACGTCGTCGTCGGCCAGGCCGGCCGTGTCCATGGCCAGCACCTTCTTGAATCCCACCCCGAGCGACATCACCTGAAAGCCTCCGCTGTCGGTGAAGGTCGGGCCCGGCCAGTTCATGAACGGGCCAAGCCCGCCCGCCTCGTCGACGACGTCGGCGCCGGGCTGCAGGTACAGGTGGTAGGCGTTCGCCAGCACAGCCTGAGCACCCAGCTCGGCCATACTCTCGGGTAGTACCGCCTTGACCGTGGCCTTGGTACCCACCGCGATGAAGGCGGGCGTCTCGATCGGCCCGTGCGGTGTGCTGATCGTGCCGGTGCGGCCCAGACCGTCGGGCAGCCGGGTCCGCGGGGTGAAACCGAAGCCGGTTGCTGACGCGATCTCGGGCACTAGCCGGCGAACGCGTCCCGCAGTCGACCGAAGACCCCACGGCTGTGCTTCTGCACGGTGCCTTCGGGCGCGGTCTCCTCCCGGAGCTCGGCCAGCTGGCGCAGCAGCTCGCGCTGTTCGTCGTCGACCCGGGTCGGGGTCTGGACCAGCAGGGTCACGCCGAGCTGGCCACGACCGTTCGAGCGCAACCGGGGCACGCCCTTGCCGTCGATCGCGATCCGGGTGCCGGACTGGGTGCCGGCCGGGACGCCCAGCTGGACCGAGGTGGAGTCCGCGTCGGCGTCCTCGAGATCGGCCTCCAGGGTCGCCACGTTGACCTCGGTGCCCAGAGCGGCGGCGGTCATGGGGATGCGGACCGTCACCTCGAGGTCGTCGCCGTCGCGCTTGAACACCTCGTGCGGGGCGACCTGCAGCTCGACGTAGAGGTCGCCGGCCGGCCCTCCGCCGGGACCGACCTCGCCGTGGGCGGCGAGGTGGATCCGGTTGCCGGTGTTGACGCCGGCCGGGATCTTGACGTTGATGGTTCGGTTGGACCTGATCCGACCGTCGCCGGCGCACTCGACGCACGGGTTGGGGATCACGGTGCCGTAGCCCCGGCAGGTCGGGCAGGGCTGGGTGGTACGGATATCACCGATGAACGAGCGCTGCACGTGGGTCACGTCACCCTGGCCGTGACAGGTCTCGCAGCGGACCGGTTGTGAACCGTCCTCGGCGCCCGAACCGCCACATCGGGGACAGAGCACCGCGGTGTCCACCTGCAGCGGCTTGGTGGTGCCGAACGCCGCCTCCGAGAGCTCGAGGTCGAGCCGGACGAGGGCGTCCTGACCCCGGCGGACCCGCGACCGGGGCCCGCGCGAGCCCTGCTGGCCGAACATGGCGTCCACCAGGTTGCTGAAGTCGAAGCCACCGGCCTGTCCGGCGCCGCCGCCGCCGAAGCCGCCCATGCCGCCGCCCAACGGGTCCCCGCCGCGGTCGTACAGGTCGCGCTTCTTGGGGTCGGTCAACACCTCGTAGGCCTCGGCCACGGCCTTGAAGCGGTCAGTGGCGTCGGGCTCGGTGGCCACGTCCGGGTGCAGCTTCATCGCCAGCTGGCGGTAGGCCTTCTTGATCTGCTCCGGCGTCGCGTCACGGGCGACCCCGAGGGTCTGGTAGTAGTCACTGCTCATTTAGTGGTCACTGCTGATTCTTTGAGGCTCATTGGTGTTCTGTCATCCTTCAGAGAGACGGTCATCCTTCAGACAGGAAGCGGCCGACGTAGCGTGCTACGGCGCGGACCGACGCCATGGTCGAGGGGTAGTCCATCCGGGTGGGGCCGACGATACCGAGGGTGGCCCAGGTGTCGACCTGGCTGCCGTATCCGCTCGCGATCACCGACGTGGTCTGCAGCTCCTTGTACGGGTTCTCCTGGCCGATGCGGACGGTGACCACGTTGGCGGGGTTGACCTCTCCGAGCAGCTTCAACAGTACGACCTGCTCTTCCAGGGCTTCGAGGACGGGCTTGACGGTGGTCTCGAACTCGTCACCGAAGCGGCTGAGGTTGGGCACCCCGCCCACCACCACCCGGCTGGAGGTCTCACTGCTCAACATCTCGAGCAGCGTGGCAATTCCCGCCCGCCCGATCCCGCCGAGCGACTGCGGCAGCTCGGTCACCAGAGCGCTGAGCCGGGCAGCGGCTTGCGGCGTCGTGTATCCCACCGTCGCCGCGTTCAGCTGGGCCCGCAGATCGGCCAGCGACACCTCGTCGTGGGTGACGATCTCGAGGCTGCGCTGCTCGATCCGGCCGGTGGAGGTGATCAGGATCAGCATCACCCGGCTGGTCGACAGGGAGACCACCTCGACGTGCCGGACGGTGGAGTGGCTCAGCGTCGGATACTGCACGATGGCGACCTGCTGGGTCACCTGGGCCAGCAGCCGAACGGTGCGGCTGAGGACGTCGTCGAGGTCGAGCGCCCCGGACAGGAACGTCTGGATGGCGCGTTGCTCCGCCGTGGACAACGGCTTGACCGAGCCGAGCCGGTCGACGAACAACCGGTAGCCCTTGTCGGTGGGGATCCGGCCGGCGCTGGTGTGAGGCTGGGTGATGTAGCCCTCCTCCTCCAGTGCGGCCATGTCGTTGCGGACGGTGGCCGGTGAGACGCCGAGGTTGTGTCGCTCGACCAGCGCCTTGGAGCCCACCGGCTCCTGGCTGGACACGTAGTCGGTGACGATGGCGCGTAACACCTCCAGCTTGCGATCGTCCATGGTCTCCTCCTCTGCGTCCGGACCGGTCTGAGCTGACGGCCGATCAGTGGCGCGCCTGCGGCTGGCCAGCGCGGTTGTGGCCGCGCCGTCTCCGACTCTGGTTGGCACTCCGGCGGTCAGAGTGCCAGTCTAGCGTGATGAGCGAACTGGGCGACTGGCACGAAGTGGCACCGGGCGTGTTCACACTGGTGGCCGAACCGGCGTCGGTCAACCTCGGTTTGGTGGTCGGCTCGGAGCGGGCGCTGGTGGTCGATACCGGATCCTCACCGACCCAGGGCCGGGCGCTCCGCCTGGCCGTGTCCCGGGTCACCGCCCTACCGCTCGCCGCGGTCGTGGTCAGCCACTGGCACTACGACCATGCGTTCGGTCTGGCCGCCTTCGACGACGTGCAGACCATCGCGCACGAGTCGGTCGCCGGACGGCTTCAGGGAGTGGCCGCCGCACGGGAGGCCGAGCGGCTGGGATTCGCGCCCGGCGACCTGTCTGTCCCGCACCGCGACCTGGTGGTGATGGCCGCGATCGACCTCGGTGGTGGACGGCGAGTGGAGATCGCGCACCTCGGCCTCGGGCACACCGACGGCGATCTGGTGGTCGTGGTGCCGGACGCCGATGTGCTGTTCGTCGGCGATCTCCTCGAGTCCTCCGGGCCCCCCTGGTTCGGCGACGACTGCTACCCCGATGAATGGGGTACGACGCTGGACGGCGTGATCGGCCTGATGACCTCGACCACCCGCGCCATCCCCGGCCACGGTGAGCCCGTCGACCGGCTGTACGTCTTCGGTCAGCGGGGCGAGGTGGCCGGGGTGGCCGGGGAGATCCGTCATCTGGTCGAGACCGGCGTCCCGGAGGCCGAAGCCCTGGCCCGAGGTAGCTGGCCGTACCCCGAAGCCAACATCGCTAAAGGGGTGGCCCGCGGGTACGCCGCCCTCGCCGCGCTCGGCGTCAAGGGCACCCGGCCGACCCTCCCGCTGGCCTGAGGCCCATTTTCGGACCACGGCGCCCAAACACGGCACGCGAGCCCCGAACGACCCCCATATCCGGACCACGGCGCCCAAACCGCGGCACGCCAGCGCCGAACGAGAGTTCTTACGGGGTCGGCGAACCTCCGTTGACGTGCAACGTCTCGCCGACCACGAAGCTCGACTCGGGCGAGGCGAGGAACACGTACGCCGGTGCCAGCTCGGCCGGCTGACCCGGACGACCCAGCGGCGAGCTCTGACCGAACTCGGGCAGCTCCTCGGTCGGTTGACCACCGGCGGTCTGTAGCGGGGTCCAGACCGGACCGGGAGCCACAACGTTGACCCTGATCCCCTTCGGCGCGAGCTGCTGGGACAGCCCCTTGGAGAACGCGTTGATCGACGCCTTGGTGGTGGCGTAGTCGAGCAGGTTCTCCGACGGCTGGTAGGCCTGGATGGACGAGGTGTTGATGATCGTCGAACCCGGCGACAGGTGTGGCAGGGCGGCCTTGGTCACCCAGAACATCGCGTAGACGTTGGTCTTGAAGGTCTCGTCGAACTGCTCGTCGGTCAGCTCCAGCAGGTCCTCGACGTGCTGCTGCTTGCCGGCGTTGTTGACCAGGATGTCCAGCCCGCCGAGGGCCTCCACGGTCTGGGCGACCAGATCCCGGCAGTAGGCGACGTCGGTCAGGTCGCCGGGCAGGGCGACCGCCTGCTGGCCGGCTTCGGTGATGAGGTCGATGATCCGCTTGGCGTCCGGCTCCTCCTCGGGCAGGTACGAGATCGCCACGTCGGCACCCTCACGGGCGAAGGCGATGGCCACGGCTGCCCCGATACCGGAGTCGCCACCGGTGATCAGCGCCTTCCGGCCCTGCAACCGGCCGGAGCCGCGGTAGGTCTTCTCACCCAGGTCAGCCGGCTGCTCGAGCTCGGTGTCCAGGCCGGCGCCGGACTGGTACTGGGCTGTGGTGTCGATGTCGCCGTAGAGCTTGGTCGGGTCGGCGAACGTGTACTGGTCGGTGCTCACGATGATCCTCTTTCCAGACGGGTGCTGTTCCAGCCGGAGAGCCTTGGATGACTCATCCGCCTATGCCACTACCCTGGCATATACGTTGTAAACAGCGACTACCGCACCAGCCCCGACTGGTAGGCGATCACGACCATCTGGGCACGGTCCCGGGCCCCGAGCTTCACCATCGCCCGACTGACGTGGGTCCGTGCCGTCGCCGGACTGACGAAGAGTCGCCGGGCGATCTCGTCGTTGTTGAGTCCCTCGCCGATCAGCCCCAGCACCTCGCGTTCCCGGTCGGTCAGGCTGGTCAGCCGAGGATGCGTCCGCCGCACGACACCCGACCGGGAGCTGAACGAGTCGATCACCCGCCGGGTCACCGACGGCGACAGCAGCGACTCCCCGGCCGCAGCGAGCCGGACGGCGCGCAGCATGTCGGCCGGCTCGCTGTCCTTGATCAGGAAACCCGCGGCTCCGGCCTGCAGCGCCTCGAACACGTACTCGTCCAGCTCGAAGGTGGTGAGCATCACCACCCGGACCGCGGCCAGGGTCTCGTCCCGAGCGATCTCCCGAAGAGCGCCGATACCGTCCAGCAGCGGCATCCGGATATCCATCAACACCACGTCCGGGCGGGTGCGGCGCACGAGCGCGACGGCTTGTCGGCCGTTCTCGGCCTCGCCGGCCAGCACGAGGTCGTCCTCGGACTCCACCAGCACCCGCAGGCCCATCCGCACCAGGGCCTGATCGTCGGCGATGGCCACCGAGATGGTCACACCGCCAAGCCGCTCTGATCGGCCGGGCGGCGTACGTCGGCTGATCCCACCCCCGGGAGGTCGGCGCGCACCCTGAGCCCTCCGGTCGGCGGACGGCTGAGGGTCAACGTGCCGCCGACCGCCTCCGCGCGCTCCCGCATCCCCCGGATCCCGCCGCCCTCGACCACTGGCCCGAACAACGCCGAACCCGCGTCGCTGATCTCCAGCCGCAGTCGCCTCGTTTCCTGGTGAACCGAGACCACCGCCTCGGACCCCGTCGCGTGTCGCACACTGTTGGTCAGCGCCTCCTGGATGATCCGGAACGCCGCCTGGTCAACCGCCGCCGGCAGCGTCCCGGTGTCCGTGCCGCTCAACTCGACGTGAACCTCGCGGCCCGCCGCGCGGAGGGCGGACACCAGGTCGTCGAGCCGGGCGAGTCCCGGGGGTGGGGCCAGCGGCTCTTCCCCTGCGGCGTCCCGGAACACGGCCAACGTGGTCCGCAGCTCGGCCAGCGCCTCCCGGCTGGTCTTGCGGATCGCCTGCAGTGACGCCTCGACCTCATCGGGGCGTTTCTTGAGGACGTGCAGGGCCACTCCAGCCTGCAGGTTGATGACCGAGAGACTGTGCCCGACCACATCGTGCACCTCGCGGGCGATCTGCAGCCGCTCCTCGTAGGCGTACCGGCGCAGCTCCTGCTCGCGGTCCTGGCGTTCGGTCTCGCGCCGGCTCCGGTGCAGCAACCCGAGCAGCGCCGGGACGACCATCACCGCAAATCCGGTGACGAGGGCCCCGTAGAAACTGACGTCCAGCAGCCCGAGATAGGACGCACCCCAGTTACGGGCCATCAACATCGGCACCAGCAGCACCGTCAGCGGGGCCCAGCGCGGCAACGGCAACGCAGTGGCCAGCGCATGCAGCGCCAGGGCCGGAGCCAGGAACACCGGACCGTAGGGACCGCCGGCAGCGAGGTAGCCGGCGACCGCCAGCACCACGACCAGGAAGGCGGCGCGCGGTCGGATGCGACGGCCGGCCAGGGCCGACACCAACAGCACCAGGCACGGATAGATCGCCCAGGAGGCGTCCCCCCCGGTGGCCGCGGAGGGAGAGAACATCGGGTGGTCCCGGGGGCCGTGTCCCCACGGACCTCCATCGAAGGGCCGCCCGCTGGACTGCCCGGCCACGGTGACGAACTGGGCGGCAGCCCAGGAGACGATCCCGACACCCACAGCCAGCGGTACGTCGAGGGCGAGCGCGCGCCGTCGCTCTGGCTGCACTGGAAACCTCCCGGCTCGGCTCGACCCCTGTGACGTGTCCTGATCGACGATAGACGCTGACCGGCGCTCAGCCATCAGTCGGCGAGCGCACGGTGACTACGTCGAGCGACGTAGTCGAAGTGTCGCTCCGGAGGTGATGTGCGGCGAGCTCCGGGCGAGCAGGGTTGGATCCATGAGCACACCACTTCTGATCCCGCTCGACGGCTTCGGACATCCCGGCCCTCACCTGGACGGCGGAATGCCGCCCTTCGCACCCTTCATAGGAGTCCCCATGTTTTTGTTGTTCCTGCTCTTGCTGGCCGGCGCATTCTTCCTGATGCGCCACCGTGGCCTCTCCGGTCCCCCGCCGTGGGTCCGGCACCACTCCCCCGAGCACGAGGCCAAGCGCATCCTGGCCGAGCGGTTCGCCCAGGGTGACATGTCCTCGGACGACTTCCTCGAGCGCGCCAGCGTCCTCAACTGGACCCCGGGCAGCGACCTCTGGCAGCAGGGCACCAAGAAGAAGCGCCGCTGACCGCGGGCTCGACGCCCCCGACGGCGGTGGGGTCCGGGGGCTGGGCCGTCCTACAGTCGAGGTATGTCGCTCACCCCCGGCCCTGACGACCCACCGGAGCCCGACCCCGCCTCCTCGGCGGAGCTCACCCCGCCCACCAACCGGCGCAGCGTCATCGCCGGGGTCGCCGTACCGGTCGCGGCCATCCTGACCTGGATCCTGGCCACGGCCACCCATCGTGTGCTGTGGTACGCCTTGGTGGCGGTGGTGGCGGCGCTCAGCGGCGCCGTCTACCGCTCAGGCGGCCACCGCGAGCCACACGACCGAGATCACTGACCGACCGTCAGGCGTTATCCACATCCGGATCCACATCCGGGGGCCACGGAGCGGTCAGCGACTCCGCAGCCTCGGTGGCCGACGTGATCACCTGGCTCAGCAGACCCTCCATCGAGGTCGAGCGGAGCAACGCCATCTGGTCCAGGGCCCCCACCGGCGCGATCCCGGCCAGCTGCCACGCGGCCGCGACGGGCTCTTCGGACAGTTCCACGTCCGCGGGCCACTGTTGCTCGGTGAACTCGCTGGCCTGGGCGAGAGCCCGACGGACGACGCGCTCGGCCTGCTCCCGCAACGGTCGCATCGACTCGTCCCACTCCAGGTCGGGCAGCTCGTTCACCGTGGCTCGTGGGTGTGGTGACTCCTCGAGCCACTCCTGCACCTCGAAGCGCCGTTCGCCCTGAGCCACCAGCCCGACGAAGCCCTCTTGGGCGCCGATCTCGGTGATCTGGGCGACGGTCCCGAACCCGAACCGATGCTCGCCGCCGCCGACCTCCTGACCCCGTTCGATCAGTACCACACCGAACTCGGCGGACTCCTGCTCCAGCATCCGGGAGAGCATCACCAGGTAGCGCTCCTCGAACACCCTCAGATGCAGCGGCAGGTGGGGAAACAGCACGGATCCCAACGGAAACATCGGTAGCTCGGACACGCCCCCCAGAGAACCATGCGTGCGAGGTGAATCCAAGGATGGGCACCGGCTGACGAAGCGGCGCCTCGACTGCTCGGCCACACCCGGTCCGCCTCATCCTGAAGGCGGCTCCCCGCGCTCGGCTCGGTGCACAGAGACTGCTCTGACCGAGCGATCCGGTCTCCTGAGTCGAAGTCTGGGGTCGGCTCACCAGACATTGGCGACCAGATCAGAATGCCGGCGCATTATCCACGTAAAAACTCGCAACCGACAGATTCGAAATTCCACCTCGATTCTCGGTCACCTGCGTTCTGTCCGCTTCTTCACACCACGGGACCCAGCTGCCCACCCTCCTCCGAACTGTAGAGACACTCATCTCGTGTCATGGATTGTTGGCCGTCAAATCCTAGGCACGAGTGCAGCAGAACCCACGCGTGAACGGCGCGCACGGCCGCCCCGACCGAGAAATAGCAACGCTGACCAATAGCCGGTAAAGGATGCGCATTCGTTACCGAAAATGTGTTTACACTCGTAATTTGCGCGGGGTGGAAATAGGTGAAAGCATAAACACCAAGGCCGGATCAATGGATTCGGCCACGCAGCGAATCCGCGGGGGCGGACGCAAACCCCCGAGGAGATTCACATGCTGGGTGTAGTCGGCTATCTGTACACGATCGTTCACGTCATCAACGGACGGCTCGAGCTCCATCGTCTCGAAGAGCGCACCGACCGCGGCGCCACCGCGGTGGAGTACGGCCTGATGGTGGGTCTGATCGCTGCCGTCATCATCACCGTTGTCGCCACCCTGGGAACCAAGCTGGCGGCCCTTTTCACCAAGGTCACCACCGGTCTCGGCGCCTAGAGGCAAGCTTCGCTCCAGCGGGGCGGCAGCTGTGGACACCACTGCCCCCCGGCTGGATCGCTGCGAGACCCGCTGTCGCCTTTGAGGCGGCTAGCGGGTAGAGCTCTTTATCGGCAGTCGTTCACGAGTGCCATCCCAGACATGTTTCGCCCAGTTCAGCTGATATGCGACTCCGTGGGGGCGGACGCACAAACCCCCAAGGATGCAGGTGCGCACTCACAACCGCGAACGCGGAGCAAGTGCGGTCGAGTTCGCCCTGATCGTCCCGATGTTGCTGATCCTGGTCCTGGGCATCGCCGAGTTCGGTCGCGCCTACAACGTGCAGACCACGCTGTCCGGGGCGGCTCGCGCGGGCGTCCGGGTGATGGCCCTCGACGACGACGCTGCCGCGGCCAGAACCGCCACCAAGGCGGCGGCAGCTCCAGCGATCACGCTGAGCGATGGTCAGATCGCGGTCACCACCTCACCCGCCACCTCGCCGGTGAGCTGCTCGCCCGGCACCGAGAGAACAGTCACCCTCAACGTCACGTACGTCATGCCCTTCATCTCGAACTTCTTCGGATCCTCCATCACGCTCAAGGGAAGGGGGGTCATGCGGTGCAGCGGTTGAGAGAAGAACGCGGTGCGGTGGCGGTCATCGTCGCCTTGCTGATGGTGCCCCTGCTCGGCTTCTGCGCCCTCGCGGTCGATGTGGCATCCATGTGGGCGGCGAAACAGCAACTGCAGTCCGGAGCAGATGCGGGCGCGTTGGCCATCGCGCAGTCGTGCGGTGCCGGATCCTGCGGCAACTCCTCCAGCACCGCGCAGACCTTCGCCAACGACAACTTCTACCCGGCTACGGGGTCGGCCACGGCTGAGGTGACCTCGCTGACCACCGGGAGCGTGACCGTCACCACCTCCTCGGTCCGCCAGCACCTGTTCGGCCCCGTGCTGGGCGTGAACGCCACCACCGTCACGGCGAAGGCGACCGTCTCCTGGGGCACACCCACCGGAGGTACCGCTCAGCTTCCCCTGACGTTCAACAAGTGCGAGTTCGACGCTCAGACCGGTGGCGGCGTGCCTTCGGACACCATCGAGCGAACCATCCTGTTCTCCAAGACCTCCGCCACCTCCTGCACGAAGTACTCCAACTTCGTTCCGGGGGGCTTCGCCTGGGTCAAGGTCAATCGCGGCACCTGCAACACCGAGAGCGCGGTCACCGGGGTGCTCAGCCAGCTGGAGTCGGACCCCGGCAACAGCCCCCCCAGCAGCTGCAGCCCCGCCGACTTCGCCATGCTCCAGAACCAGACCGTCCTCCTTCCCATCTTCAAGGAGTACGGCGGAAACGGGAACAACGCCTGGTACCGCGTCTACGGCTATGCGGCGTTCACGATCACCGGATACTCCTTCGGTGGCCAGTTCAGCTGGGGCAACCCGTGCAGCGGGAATGACCGTTGCGTCCGTGGCTACTTCACCAAGATCTCTGACCAGGTCGAGAACTTCACCTACGGCACCGGAGCGCCTCAGCTCGGTGCCGGCGCGTCCCGCCTCACCGAGTAGGAACTGCCTTGTTGAAACGACGTCTTATCGCGGCCATCGCCGCACTGATCCTGGCCGGGGTGGGTGCCGTGCTGCTGTCGAGCTATGTCAGAGGTGCGGATCAACGGGCCATGTCCGGGATGGTGACCGTGAACACCCTTACGGTCACGTCCCTCATCCGCCAGGGAACCTCCGCGGACGCGCTGACCAAGCTGGTGACCCGTCAGGCCATGCCCGTCAAGGCGGTGCCCCAGGGCGCCATTTCCAGCTTGTCCGACATCAGCGGCCAGGTCGCCACCACCGATCTGCAACCCGGCGAGCAGCTGCTGGCCAGCCGGTTTGCCACCCCCGCCTCTCTGGAGGACGCGAACGCAGTGAAGATCCCTGCGGGCATGCAGCAGGTGACCGTCCCGATCGAGCGTCCACGCATGCTCGGCAGCATGCTGATCCCGGGGGCCTCGGTCGGTGTGTTCATGTCTACTGCTCGAGAAGGAAATGTGCCGGTCCACACCGATGTCCTGCTCCACCGCGCCCTGGTGACCCAGGTGGGCGACGCCGCGCCAGCATCGGACAGCAGCAGCAAGACCAGCCAGCCCGAAGCTACGGTCACGGTGACGTTCGCCCTCAGCGCACGCGACGCCGAGAGACTCGTCTTCGGCGCTGAGTTCGGGCGACTGTGGTTGTCCCTCGAGCCGCCCGGCGCCAACGTCTCGGGCACCGGACGCGTCGATGCAGGGAACGTGAGCCGATGACCGGGGTCGACGGCTGGGCGGAGTCGCAGCAGCTCAACCACATCGTCCTCGCGACCGTGTCGGCCGACTTCGAGAAGCGTATGCAGGAAGCCACCGACGGAGCTTGCCTGTGCCTACCGCTCGGGTCGTTGCCGGCCAGCCCTGCGGCGCTGTTCGCGCTGCTGGGTTCGGCGCCGCGACCGGACGTCGTGGTCCTCGACTCCGGCATGGACCCCGAGCCGGCACTGATGCTGGCGTCTCGCTTCGACCTGCAGTGCCCCGGCATCAGCGTCGTCCTGGTCAGCGACCTGGGTATCGAGATCGGTATCGAAGCCATGCGGGTCGGGGTGCGGGACCTGCTGCACCCGATGGCCGATTTCGAAGACATCCAACAGGTCCTGCACCGAGCCTACGAAGCCACTCAGAACCGGTTGGAGGAGCCTGAGCACCTCGAGTCGAGCGGTGACCCGGTACCCACCGGAACGGTGATCACCGTCGTCTCCGCCAAGGGAGGCGTTGGCAAGACCACCGTGGCCACCAACCTGGCGGTGGGACTCGCCCGGACGGCTCGGAACTCCACAGTGCTGGTGGACCTCGACGTCCAGTTCGGCGACGTGGCGTCGGCACTGAACCTGGAGCCGGAGTACTGTCTGCCCGACGCGGTGCGGGGCCCGGCGAGTCGAGACTCCCTGGTGCTCAAGACCTTTCTCAGCCTGCACGAAACCGGACTGTACGTGATCTGCGGACCCAAGAATCCCGCTGACGCCGACTCGATCAGCGGCGAGGATGTCGGCCATCTGCTGCGCATGCTGGCATCGGAGTTCCAGTACGTCGTGGTGGACACCGCCCCCGGGCTGTCGGAGCACGTCCTGGCGGCGATGGACGAGACCAGTGAGCTGGTCCTGGTCACCAGCATGGACGTGCCCGGCATCCGAGGACTACGTAAGGAGATCGATGCACTGACTCAGCTCGGCATGCTGGTCGACCATCGCCGGGTGGTGCTCAACTTCGTGGACGAGAAGAGCGGTCTGTCGATCAGCGATGTCGAGTCCACCCTGGGCGTCGGCGTCGACCTCTCGTTGCCACGCTCCCGCATGGCTCTCGAGTCGGTCAACCAGGGTGTTCCGCTGCTGCAGGGCAGTGCGAAGGACCCGGTGGCCCGCCAGCTGCAGCTGCTGGTCGCCCGTTTCACCCCGGAGGGCGAGCCGGTGACCCCCACCAGACGCTGGGGGACACGCAACGAGGCAGCCAACAAGGGCGGACCTGTACCGAAGCGAGCGGCACCGCGTTGGTACCGAGTGCGACGGGCGGCCAGCACGTGAGTCTCTCCGACCGGATGAAGGTCGCCCGAGAGACTGACGGTCGTCGTCCGGCGGTTGGGCCCGCTGCCACGCCTGGTGCCAGGCCCGGCGGAAGGGACGGACCGGCGGAGAGGTCAGTTGTGGCGCCCGGTCACCCCGGCGTCCCCCGACCCGCAGAACCGGCACCGCCTCAGCCGGTTGCGCCGCGGAAGCTGAAGCCGGCCACGGCGCCGCAGTCGACCCCACCCAGCCCGGCGGCGGCGTCGGCTTCGGTACAGGACTCGTTGACCAAGCTGAGGCACAGCACGGCCGAGGCGTTGTTCGAGCGGATGGGGACTCGTCTCAATGACGCCTCGCTCAGCGAGGAACAGCTGCACGCCCTGGTCCGGGTCCAGCTGAACGGCGTGGTCGAGGAGGAGAAGGTCCCGCTCAGTACGGATCAGCGCCAGCGGCTGATCCGCGATGTCGAGGACGACGTGTTCGGTCACGGACCCCTCCAACGACTGCTCGACGACCCGAGCGTCACCGAGATCATGGTCAACGGGCCGGACATGGTCTACGTCGAGCAGAGCGGCAAGCTGGGCCGAGCCGACGTGCGGTTCGACAGTGAGGAACACCTCCGACGCATCATCGAGCGAATCGTGTCCCGGGTCGGTCGGCGCATCGACGAAGCCTCGCCGCTGGTGGACGCCCGGCTGGCGGACGGCTCGCGGGTGAATGCCGTCATCCCACCGTTGGCCTTCAGCGGGTCCACGCTGACCATCCGCAAGTTCGCCAAGGACCCCTTCAAGGTCGACGACCTCATCGCCTTCGGAACGATCTCTCCAGAGATGGCCGAGCTGCTCCGGGCCTGTGTCCAGGCCCGGCTCAACATCATCGTCTCCGGCGGGACCGGCAGCGGGAAGACGACCCTGCTCAACGTGTTGTCGTCGTTCATCCCCGAGGGCGAGCGCATCATCACCATCGAGGACGCCGTGGAGCTCCAGCTGCAACAGGACCACGTCGTCCGCCTGGAGAGCCGTCCGGCCAACATCGAAGGCCGCGGAGAGATCGGGATCCGTGAGCTCGTCCGTAACTCGTTGCGGATGCGACCGGACCGGATCGTGGTCGGCGAGGTCCGCGGCGGGGAGAGCCTCGACATGCTGCAAGCCATGAACACCGGCCACGACGGCTCGCTGTCCACCGTGCACGCCAACTCTCCGCGTGATGCCATCGCCAGGCTGGAGACCCTGGTCCTGATGGCCGGGATGGACCTGCCCCTTCGCGCCATCCGCGAGCAGATCGCGTCCGCCGTCGACGTGGTCGTGCAGCTGAGCCGACTGCGGGACGGCAGCCGACGGGTCACCTTCGTCACCGAGGTGCAGGGTATGGAAGGACAGACCGTCACCCTGCAGGACGCGTTCCTCTTCGACTACTCCGCCGGAGTGGACGCTCAGGGCAAGTTCCTGGGCAAGCCCATTCCGACGGGGGTTCGGCCGCGATTCTCCGACAAGTTCGCCGAGCTGGGGATCATCCTGTCCCCGGAGGTCTTCGGGGTCCCGGACAGCTGGCAGGCGCGCCGATGAGACTCGACGTCTTGGCGCCGGTCGTGGTGGGCGGGCTGTGCGCCTCTGCCCTGGCGATCCTGATCATCAGCTTCCTGGTGCTGGCCCCCAGCCCAGCTCAGCTCCCGTTGCCTCGGCGACGTCCAGGCACCGACCCGGGGCCCAGCCGTCTGTCGCGGAGCGCGGTCACGGTCACCGACCTCATCGACCGGACGTTGCGGCGGCGCTCCGACGTAGGGGTGCACATCGCCGTCCTCGAACAGGCCGGCGTGAAGATGCGGCTGCAGGACTTCGCCGTGCTGGTCATCGCGGCCGCCCTGGGGACGGGCGCTGTGGGTCTGCTGCTCAGTGGCCCCATCGCTGCGGTGGTCCTGGCCCTCGGCACGCCTCTGGCGGTCCGAGCCGTTCTCGGCGTGCTCGCCGGCCGGCGTAAGAGTGCGTTCGCAGCTCAGCTCGACGACTCGTTGCAGCTGATCGCCAGCAGCCTGCGGGCCGGTCACAGCCTCATGCAGTCCTTCTCCTCGGTGGCGCGCGAGGCGGAGGAGCCCACCAGGGAAGAGTTCGTCCGGGTGCTCAACGAGACCCGGCTGGGCCGCGGGCTGGGGATGGCTCTGGACGAGACCGCCGCCCGGATGGGCAGCGAGGACTTCGTCTGGGTGACCCAAGCCATCGCCATCAACCGCGAGGTCGGCGGCAACCTCGCGGACGTGCTGGACGGCGTGAGCCGGACCATCCGCGAACGCAACCAAATTCGGGGACAGGTGAAGTCGCTCGCGGCCGAGGGCAAGCTGTCCGCGTATGTCCTGATGGCGCTGCCGGTGGGCATCGTGATCTTTCTCTCGATCTCCAACCCCGCCTACATCGGCAAGCTGGTCCAGAGCGTCGCGGGCTACGTCATGATCGGCGTCTGTGTCGTGATGCTCACGGTCGGGGCGCTGTGGCTACGCAAGGTCGTAGCGATCAAGTTCTGACCGGTTTCCCCCAGAAAGGAGCTCACCATGTTGCCCAGCTACGTCTGGCTGTCAGTCGCAGCCTTGAGCCTGTCGCTGCCCCTGCTCGCGTGGTCGCTCTTCATGAGGCCCAGTCAGACCTCCCAACGGTCACTGGCCAACCTGCGGCGCGGGTGGTCCGACCCAGCTGCTGTCGGCGGCGACCCGAGTGAGGAACACCAACCCAGGAGACTGCGGCTCGTCGCTCGGCGGCTCACCCCGACCCGGTCCGTCCGGCGCCTGGAAGCGCTGCTGGCTCGGGCCGGCCGCCCGCCGGCCTGGCCCGTTGACCGCCTCCTCGTCGTGAAGCTCGTGTTGCCGTTGGGCTTCGCCGCGGTGAGCCTGGCCGTGCTGGGCTCCTCACCGAGCCCGTTGTTGACGGCGGTGGCCGTTGTGGTCACGGTCACCGCGTACTTCGTCCCCGACCTCCTGCTGCAGAGCCGGGGTCAGGAGCGGAGTCAGAAGATCACGCTCGAGCTGGCGGACACACTCGACCAGATGACGATCGCCGTGGAGGCGGGTCTCGGCTTCGACTCGGCGATGGCCCGGGCGGCCAAGAACGGCAAGGGAGTTCTCGCCGAGGAGCTCTCGCGCACCCTCCAGGACATGCAGGTGGGCCAGTCGCGCCGCCAGGCCTACGAGTCGCTCGCGACGCGTACCGGGGTCGCCGACCTGCGCAGGTTCGTCCGCGCCGTCATCCAGGCCGACCAGTACGGAATCTCCATCTCCGACGTCCTGCGTTCGCAGGCCGACGAGATGCGGATGAAGCGTCGCCAGCGGGCCGAGGAGAAGGCGATGCAGATCCCGATCAAGGTGATCTTCCCCCTGATGCTGTGCATCCTGCCCGTGCTGTTCATCGTGCTGCTGGGACCCGCCGCGATGGACATCGTGGCGGCCTTCAGCTGACATGCCCCTGACCTCTCTGCTCGTCACGTCACTCAGCTGCGCCACGGCTGCCTTCGCCCTCAGCTCCTGGGCCCGCAGGATCGCCCGAGGGGAGTCCCGCTGGCTCCGCTCATGGCTTCCCACCCTGCTGGCGGCGCTGGGCGGCGCCGGTGTGGCGTTGGCTGCCCGCAGCTACGCCGAGCTGCTCGCGTTCGCCCTCCTCGTGCCGGCCTGCGCCCTGCTGGTGGTGATCGACCTGGCCGAGTGTCGGCTGCCCGACATCATCATCGCTCCGATGTATCCGATCCTGTTCGCCGCGCTGACGCTCGCGGCTCTGTTGAGCGGCGAATGGGCTCGCCTCGGTCGGGCCGCCCTGGCTGCTGCCGTCCTCCTCGCCGGCTATCTCGCCCTGGCCCTGATCACTCCGTCCGGTCTTGGCCTGGGTGACGTCAAGCTGTCGGGTCTGCTCGGCGCCTTCCTGGGCTGGCTGGGCTGGCCCCAGGTGCTGGTCGGCACCCTGGCCGCCTTTCTGCTGAACGCCGCCGTCGCCGTGGTACTGCTCGCCGCCCGACGCGTGCACCGCAACAGCGATATCCCGTTCGGCCCGTGGCTGGTGGCTGGGGCGGCCGTGGGGGCAGCGGTCGGTGCCGCTGCCTTCACCGCCGGTTGAGAGGCGGTTCGTGCCACATCGGGCCGGGGGCTCGGGACGACTCGGTACGGCAGGCGACAGAACACGCTTCGTGACCTGCCCATGACCCGGGATTCTCGAGTCCCGTGTCCTAGGCTGCCGGGGTGACTCCACCCGCAGACCGTTACGGCCGGGACGTCTTGACTCCCGGCTGGCAGCGGGCCAACAAGGTGACCAGCGTCGAGGTGACCATCGCGGCCGGGATGGTGATCGAGGATCCCTCCACCGGCTTCTGCGGGGCCGTGGTGCGTTGGGAGAACGGGATCGTGGTGCTGGAGGACCGACGCGGTACGAAACGCAGCTTTCCCCTCGGGGCCGGCTTCCTGTACGAAGGCAAGCCGGTCGTGTGCAAGGCGCCGACCAAACGGGCACCCGCCGCACCGACCCGGACCGCGTCCGGCTCGGTAGCCACGCCCGGCGAACGGGCGCGCGTGGCGTTGCCCAGCCGGATCTACGTGGAAGGCCGGCACGACGCAGAGCTGGTGGAGAAGGTCTGGGGCGATGACCTACGCCACTCCGGGGTCGTGGTGGAGTATCTCGGAGGCATCGACGACCTGCCCCAGATCGTGTCGGACTTCGCTCCGGGGCGGGGCCGGCGGCTCGGGGTGCTGGTCGATCACCTCGTGCCGGGAAGCAAGGAGTCGCGGATCGCGGCCGAGGTGGCCAGGGGCCACGGTGGGACCTACGTGATGGTGACCGGTCACCCCTTCATCGACATCTGGCAGGCCGTCAAGCCCGCGCGGGTCGGCCTGACCGCGTGGCCCACCATTCCCCGAGACATCGAGTGGAAGCACGGCATCTGCGACGCTCTCGGGCTCCCGCACGCCGACCAGACCGACATCGCGACGGCCTGGCAACGCATCCTCGCCCGGGTGACCTCCTGGACCGACCTGGAGTCTCAGCTGTTGACCAAGGTCGAGGAGCTGATCGACTTCGTCACCCAGGACCATCTGGACCGCGACGAGCACCGGTAGAGCTGGTCGACCGGCCCGAGCCGGCTGATCGCTGAGTCAGCCGAAGCTGTCGCGCCAGTAGCGATAGGTCTGCACGGCCCCCTGAGCCAGGCCCAGGAAGACGACCGCGACGAGTCCCTCGATGCCCAGCGCTCGGCGGCCGAGGTGGGCCGACCGGAACAGCCTGGTCCCGCGGCTGACCTCGGTCGGTTGGGCGTGCACCACCAGCGCTGCTCGGGTTGCCGTCGCGGGGAGGGTCCTGACTGCAGTGGTGGTGAATGGCTCGGTGATGTTCATGGTGCGGGCTCCTGGTCACGTCGGCTGGATCTTCATGGACGTCACCAGTCTTGCCCCGCCCTTTCCCCGGCGATATGACCTTTGGTCGGCAGCCCTGCAGGACCAACGTCCCGACCGGGACGTAAGTCCTCTGCGACTGAGGACGTAGGCCTCAGCACACAGCAACGTCGGCTCGACAGACTCTAGGTAGGAAGTCCACCAACCTCCGAAAGGTGAGTGTGAGATGCAGAACGTACTCGTGACCTACGCGTCGAAGATCGGTCCCACGGCAGACATTGCCCGGGCCATCGGCGAGCAGCTGACCGTGAGGGGAATGACCGTCGACGTACGGCCGACCTCGCAGGCTGCTGACGCCGGCCATTACGATGCCGTGGTCATCGGGAGCTCTCTGCACCTGCGTCGCTGGAACAGCGATGCGCTCCACTTCCTCACGGACCAGGCTCCCGACCTGGCCGAGCGGCCGACCTGGCTGTTCCAGACCTGCACTCTCCGGGCTCAGGCGGCGAACCACTACACCGCTACCCCGCATGCGATCTTCCAGCTGTGCCAGGACATCGGCATCGACTTGCCGAGGACGTTCGTGGCCGACGTGAACTTCAACAACGCCAAGAGCGCACTCGCCCGGGCGCTGTCCCGGGGAGATCTCGCGGGCCGGCTGCACGACTACGACGAGATCCGCAACTGGGCCGATGAGATAGCCGACCGGCTGCATCCAGTGAAGACGCCGAGCGGCTCCTGACCACCGACGCCCGTGTCACCACAACCTCATACCTGCACCACCTCTTCAGAGAGATAGCACCATGACCGCAACATACGCAGCACCCGTCCGCTCTGCCACCTCGGCAGCTTCGGTTTCCACCACCACCCCCGACATGTCGATCAACGCCCGCCGCGCACTGGCCGTCTCGCGCATCGCCGTCGGCTTCGTCTTCCTCTGGGCCTTCGTGGACAAGACGTTCGGCCTCGGCTACAGTACCGCTCCGGCCAAGGCCTGGATCAACGGCGGCTCGCCCACCTCAGGCTTCCTCGGCCATGTCGAGACCGGCCCGCTCCGCACCTTCTTCACCTCGCTGGCCGGCTCGGCCATCGTCGACACGCTGTTCATGGTGGGCATGCTGGCCGTCGGCCTCGCGCTCATCTTGGGCATCGGCCTTCGGGTGGCAGCCATCGCCGGTACCGTCATCATGCTCATGATGTGGGCTGCGGAATGGCCGCTGGCCACGCTGACCTTCGACGGGCAGCCGAGTGGGTCGGTCAACCCGATCGTGGACTACCACCTGATCTACGCCCTGGTCGCCATCGTCGCCGCGCTCACCTTCGCCGGTCGCACCTGGGGTCTCGGCAAGATCTGGGAGTCCACCTCTCTGGTGAAGCGCCTCCCCTGGCTCAAGTAACGCGACCAGCCCCGACCGGGGCTGTGCGCAGCAGCTGAGCACCTCCACCCATCAACACACGAACTGCCGACAGCCGATCTGGTTCCCCCGATCGGCTGTCGGCATTCGTGATCCGGGCGACTCGCCAGGTCAGTCGAGCAGGTCGCGGACGACCCCGTCCGCGAGCAGGCGGCCGGCCAGCGTCAGGACCAGACTGTCTTCTCGTACCTGGACCAGCTGCCGGGCCACCAGCTGGGGCACCCGTCGTCGCTCGGTCGCCGTCAGCACGCTGCGTTCGAGGCCGGCGGCGAGCCGCAGCTCCAGCAGCACCCGTTCCACCCGGCGGTCTTCGGCGCTCAGCAGCTCACGGGCGTACGCCGGGGACGCGCCGTCGCCCAGTCGGGCGGCGTAGGCGGCCGGGTGCTTCACGTTCCACCAGCGGGTCCCCCCGACGTGGCTGTGCGCGCCGGGACCGATCCCCCACCAGCTGTCCCCCTGCCAGTACGCCAGGTTGTGGCGGCACTGGTCGGCCGGCGTCCGGGCCCAGTTGCTCACCTCGTACGCCGCCAGCCCGGCCCGGGTCATCGCCTCGTCGGCCTGAACATACTTGTCGGCGAGGTCGTCGTCGTCGGTCATCGGCAGCAGGCCACGCCGGACCTGGCTGGCCAACCGCGTCCCGTCCTCGACGATCAGGGCGTAGGCGCTGATGTGGTCGGGCTCGGCCGCGAGGGCCGCGTCCAGGCTCTGCTGCCAGTCCTCCACCGACTCGCCCGGCGTGCCGTAGATCAGGTCAAGGCTGGCGCTGCGGAAACCCGCAGCCCGCGCCTCGGCCAGAGCCTGCGCCGGGCGCCCCGGGGAGTGGATCCGGTCCAGCACCGCCAGCACGTGCGGCACCGCCGACTGCATGCCGAAGGAGATCCGGTTGAACCCCGCAGCGACCAGCCGCTCGAGCCCAGCGGCGTCGATCGACTCGGGGTTGGACTCGGTGGTGATCTCCGCGTCCGCCGTCAGTCCGAACCGGTCCGCGATGCCCGCCACGAGCCGCCCCAGGTCCGCGGTCGGCAACAGCGTCGGAGTGCCTCCGCCGACGAAGACGGTCGACACGGACGGCGCGTTCGAGCCGAGCACCCGGACCGCCTGGTCGAGCTCGGTCAGCGCTGCGTCGACGTAGCTGCTGCGGGACGCTCCCGGGAGGGTGCCGAGCTCGCTGGAGGTGTAGGTGTTGAAGTCGCAGTAGCCGCAGCGGGTCGTGCAGAAGGGCACGTGGACGTAGATGCTGAGCGGGCGGGTCGCCAGCTCAGCCAAGGACGCTGTCGGCAGTCTGCCGTCCGCGGGCGCGGCTGACCCCTCCGGAAGTGCGGATGGCATGGACCGAGATTAGTCGAGGACCTCGGCGATCAGGGCAGGGTGAACGGCAGCTCGAGCCCGTCCAGGGCCCGGCGGCAGCCGCAGCGAGCCGTCGCGTCGTCCTCCGGCGCCGGCAACAGCTGGACGGTGCGGGCCAGCAGGGTCTTGAGCCGGTCGATGTTGGCCGCGAAGATCTTCAGGACGTCGGCGTGGGTGACCGCCTGCACCCCCTCGGCGCCGTCAGTCCCGGCGGCCTCGATCCCGGCGTCGTGGTCGGTGACCAGGGCCACGGTGGAGTAGCACATGGCCAGCTCGCGCGCGATGCCCGCCTCCGGCTGCCCGGTCATCCCGACGATCGACCAACCCTGGGCGGCGTGCATGGCCGACTCCGCCTTGGTGGAGAACCGCGGACCGTTGATCACCACCAGCGTGCCACCGTCGACCAGCGTGGTCTCTCCGGGAACGACCGCCGCCAGCGCCGCCGCCCGCCCCCGCGGGCAGTACGGGTCGGCGAAGCCCACGTGCACCACCGGTCCCTCGGCGTCGTACACCGTGTGCCCACGTCCCCAGGTCCGATCCACGAGCTGGTCCGGCACCACGAAGGTGCCCGGACCCAGCTCGGGCCTCAGAGATCCCACTGCACACGGGGCCAGCACCTGGCGGACGCCGAGTGATCGCAGCGCCCACAGGTTGGCTCGGTAGTTGACCCGGTGGGGCGGGAACTGGTGTCGGGCGCCGTGTCGGGGCAGGAACGCGACCCGGCGCCCGGACACCTCGCCGATCGTCAGGGAGCCGCTCGGAGACCCGAACGGGGTGTCGACAGTCACCGTTTCGGCCTCGTCGAGAAAGCTGTAGAAACCCGAACCACCGATGATGCCGATGTCCGCTGTCGTCGGTGTGCTCACCGGACCGAGCCTAGAGGCCGGGACTCGTCAACCGTCAGGAGGTGCCTGTCGCGGCGCCCTCGTCGGTCAGCATCGCCCGAGTCCCGGACACCCCGAGGCGGGTCGCACCCGCGGCCACCATCCGCCGGGCGTCGTCGAGAGAGCGCACCCCACCGGAGGCCTTCACGCCCAGCTGCCCGGCCACGGTGTCGGCCATCAGCCGGACCGCGTGCTCGGTGGCCCCGCCCGTGGGGTGGAACCCGGTCGAGGTCTTGACGTAGTCCGCCTTCGCGGTCATCGCCGCCCGGCACACCGCCACGATCTCCTCATCGGTCAGCGCAGCCGACTCGATGATGACCTTCAGCACCGTGGGTGACGGCACGGCCGCTCGGACCGCGGCGATGTCAGCCTGCACGGCGTCGAACGCATGGGCCTTCGCGGCGCCGATGTCGATCACCATGTCGACCTCGTCGGCGCCGTGGGCGACGGCTTCGGCCGCCTCGGCCGCCTTCACCGTCGAAGTGTGCTTGCCGCTGGGAAACCCGGCCACCACGGCGACCTTGAGACCACTCCCGTCCGGCACCGACACCGGCAGCATCGACGGGGAGATGCACACCGAGTAGGTCCCCAGGAGTGCGGCCTCCGCGAGCAGTGCCGCCACGTCGGCTCTGGTCGCCTCGGGCTTCAACAGGGTGTGGTCGATGAGCCGGGCAATGCTGGCGGGGGTGATGGGCGGGGTGGTCATGTCGGGTGCCTTTCGCAGTGACGAGGTGGATCTGCTGAGCCGGTCGACGTCGGTACAGCCGATCGACAGTCTCGTGCATGGACGGGGTGAGGGCGGCCACCAGCCCGTCCTCGTCGGCGTGGGTCTGGCGGTAGGACACGTGCCGTTCGGGGTCCGGGGGCATCGACCGACCGCTCGTCAGCCGGCGTTGGGCGTGAAGATGACCTTGGAGCTGAACTCCGAACGCGCGCCGAGCTTGGTCATCATCGAGGGCAGCTCCGCGAGCGGGAGCTCGTGGGTGATCATGAACTCCCACTGCAGCTGCCCGGTCGCGAGCTTGTCGGCCGCGGTGCGCCACTCGTCACCGGGGAAGGGTGCCGAGAAGGAGTTCCAGGAGCCGTGCAGGGTCGCCTCGATCCGCATGAACTGGTTGAAGGTGTCCTTGGCCAGGGTCACCGGTGCGTGCGGAATCCCGACGAACACGGCGTGCCCCTGCGGACCGGTCAGGGAGGCCGCCAGGTCGGCGGTCGCCGCGACCCCAGCCGACTCGAGCACGATGTCGTAGCCCCGACCACCGAGCGCCCTGGCCTCCTCCGCCGACTGCACGGCCCCGGTGGCCCCGGCGGCCAACGCCATCGCCGACTTCTCCTCACTCAGGTCGACGGTGACGATCTGGCTCGTACCGGCTAGCCGGGCCCACTGCACGGCGAACAGGCCGATCGGCCCCGCACCGATGACCAGCACCCGGTGTCCGTGCCGCAGCCCCGTCTTCCACAAGGCGTGCAGGGCGATCGCCGCAGGGTCGAGCATGGCTGCCGCCCGCGGGTCGATCCCGGCCGGCATCTTCAGCAGGTTGCCGATCGGGGCGACCACGTACTGGGCGTACGCACCGTTGCTGCGGCTGCCGAAGTAGTCGTAGTTCTCGCACAGCCCGAACTCGCCCCTGACGCAGAAGTCGCAGTGGTAGCAGGGGATCAGCGGGGGCACCGAGACCAGGTCACCGAGCTCGAACCCGGTGACCCCCTCTCCGAGCTGGGCCACCCAGCCCGAGAACTCGTGCCCGCAGATGATCGGCATCACGTAGCCGCCGTTCTTCAGCATCCGGGGGATGTCGGAGCCGCACACCCCGCAGGCCGCCACCTCGAGCAAAACTTCGCCCGGTCCCGGGACGTCGACCGCGACCTGTTCGACCCGGATGTCGCCGGGGGCATACATCACGGCCGCGGTCATCGTTTCGGGAACCATCGTCTTCTTCTCTCACTCATGCAGCCGGCGCCGCCCGTTCGGCGCGGCGCCAGCTGTCCTACGGGGTCGAACGCGTGGGGCTAGAACACGCTGGTCGGGTCGTAGTACTGGTCGATGTTCTCGCAGCCGATGCCGACCGCCTTGGTGAACGACTCCGGCTTGTAGTCAGCCGGCTTCTTCTTGCCGGTGGCGATGTCGACAGCGATCTGCAGCGCCTGCTCGGCCGCCAGGGACGGTGAGTTGAGGCCGGTGGAGATGTACTTTCCGGTGCAGCCGCCGGACTTGATCAACGCCAGACCTTCCTTCTGGCCATCGGCTGAGGCGGCGACGTAGACGTTCTTGTAACGGTCCTTGCCGTTGACCACGTTGTAACCACCCAGCGCCATCGAGTCGTTCAGACCGAGGATCAGGTCCACGTCGGGGTTGGCGGCCAGCATGTTCTCCGCCGCGACCTGACCCTTGTCCTGGGCGTAGTCTCCGGCCTGCTCGGCCTTGATGTCGTAGGCCAGCCCACCCTCCTTGAGCCCGTCCAGGAAGCCTTGCCGACGGTTGGGACCGACGAACTCGTCGGTCGCCGGACCGGTGAGGATGACCATCTTGATGCTCTTCTTGTTCATCCCCAGGAACCGCTTGGCGGTGATCTTGCCCGACTCCCGACCGATGGTGAGGTTGTCGGACTGAACACTGGTGGTGCCCGTGCCCGGGACGCTGGTGTCGATGTAGATCACCGGGATCTTGGAGGCGATCTGCGTCATCATCTGCTTCTGCCCCTTGACACTGGTGGCGTTGACCACGAGCACATCGGCACCCTGGGCCATCATCGCCTGCATCTGGTTCATCTGCACGACCGGATCCTTGTTGGCCGCCTGGAAGAGCAGCTTGAAGCCCTGCTTCTTGGCGATCTGCTCCGACTGCTGCTGCATGGCCGCGAAGTACGGGGCCTGCAGCTGTTGCTGGGCGAAGCCCACGACGACGTCGTCGACGTTGGACTTGATGCCGTTGGCCGGTGCCTGCGCCGGATCGGCAGACGGGTAGATCTGCCCACAGGCCGTCATGGTCAGCAACGCGCCCACCGCTGCGGCCAGACCCAGTCCGGACCGACGTCGTGTTGCCCTCATCCGCTTCGTCACGTCCGTGGCCGTCACTACTTGTCCGCGGGTTCGGTGGATGCGATCTTCTTCCTGCGGGTGAACGACACCGTGGCCAGGGTCACCGCAACCAGGATGAGCGCGCCACGGAAGGCGTCCTGCAGGAAGGTCGACACGTTGAGCAGCGACAGCAGGTTGGCGATGACCGCGAAGATGATGGTACCGACCACCGCCCCGAACACCTTGCCGTAGCCACCCGACAGCCGGGCGCCACCGATGACCACGGCGGCGATGGCTTCCAGCTCGAGCAGGTTGCCGGCCGTGGAGGTGCCGCTGGCGAACCGAGCCAGGAACATCCACCCGCCGAGGCCGACGAGCAGCCCGGCGATGATGTAGACCGACCACAAAGTGGCCCGGACCGGGATGCCCGAGCTCCGAGCCGCCTCCTTGTTCGAGCCGACGGCGTAGACGCGCCGACCCCAGACCGTCCGGTTGAGCGCGAAGCCGATCGCCAGCACGGCCAGGATCCAGATGATGGCCAGCACCGGGATGCCGAGCAGGGTGGTCTGCCCGAACTTGGCGAAGGACGCCGCCGCTTTCGGGTTGATGGGGATGCCGTTGCCGTAGGCGTACACCAGACCGCGAGCTAAGGCGAGCATGCCGAGGGTGACGATGAACGGCTCCAGGCCCCGGAACGCCACCAGAAAGCCGTTGACCGCACCGACGATGCCACCGATCACCAGAGCCACGACCAGGGCGAGGAGCACCGAGGGCCCACCGAACAGACCGGCCGCGATGACGGCGGCCAGGCCCAGCGCGGAGCCGACGGAGATGTCGATCCCGCCGGTGAGGACCACGATCAGCTCGGCCAGCACCACCACGCCGATGATGGACATCTGCAGCAGCAGGTTGGTCAGGTTGGTGCCGCCCCAGAAGACAGACCCCTTGGTGATGGTGGCGATCAGCAGCAGCGCGACCAGGATGTAGAGCGCGTACTGCCCCTTCAGCCAGCCACCGATGGCCTGGCCGCGGGAGTGTTCAGGCTCCTGGTGCTCGTGGACGGGAGGGGGAGTCGCCGTCGAGGTTGCCGTCATATGAAGAGCTCCTTTGCTGTTCAGTGCAGGGAAGTGATGGGTCAGTCCTCGTGCGTCAGGGCCGTGCGGATCAGGTCGTCGGTGTTGGCGGTCTCGGGGTCGAACTCGGCGGCGATCCGGCCGTTGCGCATCACCAGGATGCGGTGACACAAGGACAGCAGCTCTTCGGCCTCGCTGGACACCACCAGGACGCCCTTGCCTCGAGCCGCGACGCCGTGGATGATCTCGTAGATGTTGGCGCGAGCTCCGACATCGATGCCCTTGGTCGGCTCGTCCAGCACCACGACGTCAGGATCAGCTTCCAGCCATTTGCCGATGCACACTTTCTGTTGATTTCCTCCGCTCAGCGTGCTGGTGTACGTATTTTCACCGCCCTTGACCTGGAATCTGACGATCAATTCGCGAGCGCGTTCTCGTTCCTTCCGCAGGTTCAACACACCTGCCTTGGCCAGGCGTGGAAGCGTGACCAGACTCAGATTCTCGCGGTTGGAAAAGTCCTGGACGAATCCTTCCTTTCGTCGATCTTCGGTGACGTAGGCCAATCCGTGTCGCAACGCCGACCCGGGGGACTTGGCCCGTGCGGGTCGGCCGGCGACCGAAACACTGCCCTCGCGCATCGGCTGCTGCCCGGTGATCGACCGGGCTATCGATGAGCGGCCGCTCCCGACGAGTCCGTAGATCCCCAGAATCTCCCCGGGCGGTACGTCAAAGGAGATGTCCGTCGCCGACCCGCTGTGAAGTCCC
>JBBRYD010000034.1:0-31819 GCA_038238065.1 Propionibacteriales bacterium
CTGGGTGACGGTGTCGGAGCGCAGGTCGATCGTTGTCATCAGTGTGTTCTTTCCGGCCGGCCGCGATCTGCAGCGAAGCGCAGCGACCCATTCAATACGACAGAGGCTGGAAGGCCTGAACGGGGTTCGACCGGCGGATCCGTCCGTCCGTGAGCCGCTCGGCCACCAGGAACGCCAGCTCCAACGACTGGTTGCGGTTGAGCCGTGGGTCGCAGAGGGTCTCGTACCGGTTGACCAGGTCGGCCTCGACCAGCTCCTCGCTACCGCCCACGCACTCGGTGACGTCGTCGCCGGTCAGCTCCACGTGCACGCCGCCGGGCCAGGTGCCCAGCTCCTCGTGCACGTCGAAGAACCCGTTGAGCTCGTCCATCACGTCGGCGAACGCCCGCGTCTTGTACCCGTTGGCCGCCTCGAACGTGTTGCCGTGCATCGGGTCGCAGACCCAGGCGACCTGCCGGCCGCTCTTGGTCACCTTGTCGACCACCTCGGGCAGCAGGTCGCGGATCTTGCCGGCGCCCATCCGGGTGATGAACGTGATGCGACCGGGTTCGTGCTCGGGGTCGAGCCGATCGGCCAGCTCCAGCGCCGTGTCGGCGGTGGTGGTCGGGCCGAGCTTGACGCCGAGCGGGTTGCGGACGTGACGCATCAGCTCCACGTGGGCACCGTCCAGCTGGCGGGTCCGTTCCCCGATCCAGAGGAAGTGGCCGGAGGTGCCGTACGGCAGGTCGGTGCGGGAGTCGATCCGGGTCAGCGCGTGCTCGTACTCCATCAGCAGCGCCTCGTGGCTGGAGTAGAAGTCGACGGTGGCGAACTCGCGCTCGTCGATACCGCAGGCGACCATGAACGCGAGCGCGCGGTCGATCTCGTTGGCGAGGTTCTGGTACTGCACGCCCGCCGCCGAGTTCTTGACGAAGTCGGCGTTCCAGCTGTGCACGCTGCGCAGGTGGGCGAAGCCGCCGGTGAGGAAGGCGCGACTGAGGTTCATGGTGGCGGCTGAGGCGTTGTAGACCCCCAGCAGCCGCTGCGGATCCGGTCTGCGGTCGCCCTCGGTGAACGGGTACCCGTTGACGGCGTCGCCACGGTACGCCGGCAGCGTCTGGCCCTGCCGGGTCTCACTGTCCGAGGAACGGGGCTTCGCGTACTGCCCCGCCATCCGACCCACCTTGACGATCGGGACCTGAGCTGCGTACGTGAGCACGACGGCCATCGACAGCAGCGTGCGCAGCTTGCCCTGGATGTTGGCGGCGGTCACCCCGTCGAACGTTTCAGCACAGTCGCCGCCCTGGAGCAGGAAGGCCTCGCCGGCCGCCACGCTCGCCATCTTGACCCGCAGCTCATCGCACTCGCCCGCGAAGACCAGCGGCGGCAGCTTACGGAGCTTGTCCAGGACCGCTGCGACCTCGGCGGTGTCGGCATAGGTCGGCTGCTGGAGCGGGTTGAGTGCATGCAGCTGTTTCAGCGTGGGGACCTGATCGGTTACGGACACGCGAATACTCTAGACGGACTCGCCTGACGCGCCCGGATTATTCAGCCGTTGGAACACCACTCCCGCCGGCCCGGCGGTTCCCCCGAGCGGGGCTACCCGATCAGCTGGACCGTGCGCCGAGCCGCCTTGCGGATGCCGCCGCGTTCGTCCAACCAACCACCGGCGACCCCGACCACCGGGACCTTGGCGACCGCGCGCGAGAGGAAGCTGCCCCGGGGACGTTCGTCGAGCAGGTCCTGCAGGCCGAGAAAGGTCCGAGCCAGCCGCCACAGCGTCTTCGCGGCCCGCTGAGCGCCTCGGCCCAGCTTCGCCACCGAGCTCTCCTCACGGCCGGAGCCCTGCTGCGGGCTCTCCTCCGGTTCGGCGGCGAGATCCTGCTCGGAGCGCTCCGCATCGGGCACCGGGGCGGCCGGGCTGACGTCACGGTCGAACAGCACCTTGGCCAGCAGCGGAACCCATTCGGCCGGCGTAGCCCGACCGTGCTCGCGGGCGGTGGCGCAGACCGCCAGCCCAGCCGCCGACGCACCCAACGCAGACTGCAGCGGTATCCGGTCGGCCAGCGCACCGGCGAACCGAGGTGCTGCCGCCGCCAGGCCGGCACTGATGCTGATCCGTGTCACCCACCACTCGACCCGCTTCTGAACCGGCAGCTCGCCCCAGCCCGGCGAGGCGGGGGTCGTCTCACCGAAGGTTCGGTCGCGGAGGGCGTCCAACACGCGAGCCGGTAGGGCCGCGGTCGGGGGCGGGTCGTCGTCGAGGCCGAGCCATCGTTGCGGGTTGCTCAGGACATGGTCGACCATGCCTGCGTAGATGCCGAGGGCCCTGCTGATCTGGTCGTTCGAGACTGCGGGACTGGCCACGCTGCTCCTCGTCGGTGGTCGGGCACGGGTCGGGATGGCCCGCGCGGGTCAGGCCTGCGGGGACGTCTCGGCTTCCTCCTGCAGGGCCAGCTCCTTGGCCGCGGCCTCCTTGGCGGCGGGGGCGTACAGGTCCACGTACTCCTGGCCGGACAGCTCCATGATGGCGTACATCACCTCGTCGGTGATCGAGCGAAGGATGAAGCGGTCCTCGCTCATCCCTGCGTACCGGGAGAAGTCCAGCGGCTTGCCGAAGCGCACCGTCGGGCTGACGATCTTGTGCACGATCCTCCCCGGGGGGGCGATGATGTCGGTGCCGATGACGGCCGTCGGGATGACCGGGACGCCCGCCAGCAGGGCCAGCCGCGCCACGCCGGTCCGGCCCTTGTAGAGCCGGCCGTCGTGACTGCGGGTCCCCTCGGGATAGATGCCGAACAGCTCGCCGCGCTCCAGCACCTTCATCCCCGCCCGGAGGGCACCTTCGCTCGCCTTCCCTCCGGTCCGGTCCACCGGGACCTGGCCGGTGCCGGCGAAGAAGCGCTTCTGTGCCCAGCCCTTGACGCCGACGCCGGTGAAGTAGTCGGATTTGGCGATGAACGTGACCCGTCGGTCCAGGGCCAGCGGCATGAACAGCCAGTCGGCGAACGACAGGTGGTTGCTGGCCAGGATGGCCGCGCCGGAGGCCGGCACGTTGGCGACCCCCTCCTCCTGTGGCCGGAAGATCTTGCGGATGCCCGGCCCCAGCACCACGTTCTTCAGCACCCAGTAGATGCCGCGGCCACCATGGGCGCCTTCGAGCTCGACGTGGTCCTGGTCGACCGACACCAGCCGGTCGGTCACGCCGTCAGCTCCGTGGTCGGCGGGATCGAGGCCGTGGCCAGCGTGTCGACCGGAGCCGACGAGCCGGGGTTGGGCGTCGGCGGCACCGGCGGCACCGGACGGCCGACGCCGGGGCGGGCGAGCACCGGTGCCTCGAGCTCGCGGCCCTCCTCCAGCGACGACTTCACCGAAGCCCCGTAAGCGTCCACGTACTCCTGGCCGGACAGCTCCATCACCGCGTTCATGATCTCGTCGGTGACCCAGCGCAGCACGTCGCGGTCGTTGCCGGAGGCGGCGTAGCGGCTGAAGTCCAGCGGCCGGCCGATCCGGATGCCCGGTCGACGCATCAGGCGGATCCCCGGAATCTTGCCGGGGACGAACTGGGTGTTGACCATGCCCACCGGGACCACCGGGACACCGGCGGACAGGACCAGCCGCGCGACGCCGGTCTTGCCCTTGTAGAGCCGGCCGTCCGGGGACCGAGTGCCCTCCGGGTAGATGCCCAGCAGCTCGCCGTTCCGGAGCACGTCGAGGACGCCGTTCATGCTGCTGGCGCTGGCCCGACCCCCTGACCGGTCCAACGGGTGGATGCCCACACTGACCAGAAACCAGGTCACGAACCGTCCCCGGAAGCCGACACCGTGGAACAGCTCGGCCTTGGCGGGGAACGTCAGCCGCCGCTTGATCATCGCGGGCAGCAGGAAGGTGTCCCCGGCGGAGAGGTGGTTGCTGACCAGGACCGCGGGACCGGAGGCCGGGATGTTGGCCTCGCCCTCAACCCACGGGCGCATCAGCAGTCGCAGCCCGGGTCTGACCAGCAGCAGCTTGAACACCCAGTACAACAAGCAAGAGTCCTTTCCACACGGTCCGAGGACCCAGCCCACTCGCTCCGAGCAAACTGTGCCGGCGCGTAGGAAGCACCCTAGGACAACGTGGCGGCCTCTGCGAGCCTACCGCCGCACCGCACGCGCGGCGAGTCCTCGCCGTCCCCGGCGCCCGAGGCGCCCCCGAGCGGCGACGTGCACGTGTCACACCTACGATGCGCAGGTGACCTCCTTTCTGGGCCGGGCAGTGAAGCCCCGACGTGCCGCGCCGGACGAGTCGGCGACGACCGCTGCGGTGATGCCCGGAGCCGAGCCCTACGAGAGCGGTACCGGAAACGTCGGAGTCCTGCTGATCCACGGCTTCACCGGCTCGCCGCGCTCGATGCGTGCCTGGGCCGAACACCTGGAGGCGGAGGGGTTCCGGGTGTCGGTGCCCCGGCTGCCCGGCCACGGCACCAGGTGGCAGGAGCTGGCCCTGACCCAGTGGACCGACTGGTACGGCTGCGTGGATCGTGAGCTGGGGCGGCTGCGCCAGGCGTGTGACCAGGTCTTCGTCTGTGGCCTGTCGATGGGCGGTGGACTCGCCCTGTTGCTGGCCGAGCGACACGGCAGCGACGTCACCGGCATCGTGGTAGTCAACGCCGCGATCACGTCCACCGACAAACGGCTGGTGGCCCTCCCGGTGCTGCGCCGGATCGTGTCGTCCTTGCCGGGTATCGCCAACGACATCGCCAAGCCCGGCGTCGACGAGGGCGGTTACCACCGCACCCCGCTGGACGCCACCTACTCGATGACCAAGATGTGGCGGGAGATCCGGGACGGGCTCGGGCGGGTCGACCAGCCACTGCTGATGTTCCGCTCGGTCGAGGACCACGTCGTCGACCCGACGTCCGGCCGAGCGATCCTCGCCTCGGTCAGCTCCTCGGACGTGCACGAACACCTCTTGCGCCGCAGCTACCATGTAGCCACCATGGATTACGAGGCCGAGGACATCTTCGTCGGAAGTAGTGACTTCTTTCGCCGGCTTCTGAAGGACGGACATGTCGCGACCGAGTGATGACGACCGCGAGGCGGTCGACCGAGCGTTCGCCGACCTGGTAGCCGTCTACCACCTGACCTCGGACCGTCCTGACCCGTTGCTGGACCAGCCGACCACGCTGGAGTCGAGCGGTCCGGACCAGAACCTCCACGACGTGGCAGCCCGCGACCAGCAGCCGGAGACGACGCCCACCACGACCGAGGCGGAGGCCCCCGACTCCGGCTGGGCCGACAACCATCCACTGTTCCGGTTCGAGGATCCCGTCATCGTCGACGAGGAGTTGGAGCTCGACGAACGGTTCGTGCCCGAGCCCCTGATGCCGTTGCCCCGCCCCGCCTGGCCGGCACTGGTCGCCTGGATCGCCATGGGCTACTCGGTGCTCGTCGTGCTGGCGATCTCGTTGGGGGCCAAGCTGCCCAGCTGGGTCGGCTGGATGGCCCTGGTCGGTTTCGTCGGCGGCTTCGGTCTGCTGATGACGCGGCTCCCCCGACACCGCCCACCGGACGCCGGCAACGGCGCCGTTCTCTAGTCCATTCCGGTGTCCCCCATGCCCGTGATGATCGGCCACCGCCCGAACACCGTCCTCGAGCTGGACCTGACCGAGCTGCCGGTCTCGCCGGACTCCGACGACCTGATCGCCAGGCTGCGTGCCCGCGGCCGGCGCCAGCGCGGCCCCACCCTCCGCGCGCTGCACGACGCCGGCACCGACAGGTCGGTGGTCGGGCTGATCGCCAAGGTCGGCAGCGGACTGCCCTGGGCGGCCATGCAGGAGCTGCGGCTCGGGGTGCGGGCGTTCGCGGCCAGTGGCAAGCCCACGGTGGCCTGGGCGGAGAGCTTCGGCGAGGGTTCGGCCGACATGGCGGCGTACGTGCTGGCGACCGCTTTCGACGAGATCTGGCTCCAGCCCGGTGGCGGTGTCGGGTTGCTCGGGGTCGGTCTGGAGACGACCTTTGTGCGGGGGGCGCTGGATCGGTTGGGCGTCGAACCTCAGCTCGAGCAGCGCTACGAGTACAAGAACGCCGCCGACCAGGTGCTGCGGACCGAGTTCACCCCGGCCCACCGTGAGTCGCTGAACCGGCTCGCCGAGTCGACGTTCGCCGAGGCCGTGGCGATGATCGGCGCGGGTCGATCGCTGGACACCGACCGGGTCCGCGCGCTGGTCGACACGGGTCCGCGGACCGCGGCCGAGGCGCGCGACGTGGGTCTGGTCGATCGACTCGGTTACCGCGACGAGGTCTTCGCCGCGTTACGGGCCCGGGTGGTCGACGATGCCGCGCTGCTGTTCGCGGACCGCTGGAAACCCCGGCCGACGTTTCCCCGGTCCATCCGGCGGCGGGGACACATCGGCCTGGTGGAGGTGCACGGCGCCATCGCGTCCGGCCGCACCCGGCGGAGCGCCACCGGACGTCAGGTCGGCAGCGACTCGGTCGGTGCCGAGCTGCGGGCGGCCACCTCCGACGACCGGATCCGGGCGGTGGTGCTGCGGATCGACTCACCCGGCGGGTCGGCGGTGGCCTCAGACACCATCTGGCGGGAGGTCTGCCGGGTTCGCGAGGCCGGCAAGCCGGTCGTGGTGTCGATGGGCCAGTACGCGGCCTCGGGTGGGTACTACATCGCCTGCCCCGCCGACGTGGTCGTCGCTCTGCCTGCGACCCTGACCGGATCGATCGGCGTCTTCGGCGGCAAGTTCGTGGTGCGTGACCTGCTGGAACGCTTCGGGCTGAGCACCGGGTCGGTCGAGCAGGGCGACCGCTCCCTGATGTTCTCGTCCCGCCGGGGGTTCGGCCCCGAGGAGCGCGAACGGCTCGCCGCGACCATCGACGCGATCTACGAGGACTTCGTGGCCAAGGTGGCCGAGGGCCGTGGCCGCTCCGTCGCGGAGATCGAGTCGGCGGCCCGCGGTCGGGTGTGGACGGGACGCGACGCTCTCGAGGTCGGTCTGGTCGACGAGCTGGGCGGTCTCCGGCACGCCGTCGACATCGCGCGGGAACGCGCCGGGCTGGCTGAGGACGCCCCGGTACGACGCGCGCTGCACGTCCCTGTGCTGGCGCGACTCTCCAGACCCAGGAACAGCGACGATCCGCGGGTCGGGTCGGGGGTCTCCTGGCCGGCACTCGCGGGGCTCACCAGCGCTCTCGGACTCCCCGCGGGCGCTGTACTGCAGATGCCGCCGCTCGTGCTGCGCTGAGCGGCAGAAGGTCGGTGATCCATCTGCGGGGCGTCAGCGGGTGCGGCTGCGCCGTAGTGGTGGCGTGACGCCGTCCAGCCGTTCCGCCAGGCTGTCGCGTCGGCGGGCGCGCAGCCGGGTCGCCTTGCGGCGCCGGCGCCGCGGCCAGAACCCGGCCCGAGCAAACTCGGGAGGCTCGATCATCGCGTGCCGGGCGAGGTCGGCCGCGCCGATCAGACCCGCATCGTTGCGGAAGTAGGCCAACGCCAGGCGAGCTTCGGGTCGGTACCCACGACCGGTCAGGGTGCGGTCGAAAGCGACCTTCGTGGGTTGGAGCAGCAGGTCGCCGGCCGCGCTCACGCCGCCGCCGATCACCACCAGGTCGGGGTCGAGAGCGGCGGCCAGGTTGGCGATGCCGCGGCCGAGCCACTGCCCCACGTCGGCGAGCAGCTCGATGGCGATCGGCTCGCCCTGCATGGCGGCTGCGGTGACGCCGGGGCCGGTGATGTTGTTGATGTCGCCTCCGGCCAGCTCGAGCAGCCGGTAGGCCACCGGCGAGTTTGTGCCGGCCAGCTCGCGAGCCTCCCGGACCAGGGCGTTGCCGGAGGCGTACTGCTCCCAGCATCCCCGGTTGCCACATTCGCAGCGGTGGCCGTCAGGCACGCTGATCATGTGGCCCCACTCGCCGGCCATCCCGTACGAACCGCGGAACAGGCGTCCGTTGACCACCAGTCCGCCGCCGATACCGGTGCCCAGGGTGATGCAGACCATCACCGACGAGCCCCTGCCGGCACCGAAGCGGTACTCGGCCCAGGCGGCGGCGTTGGCGTCGTTGTCCACGATCAGGGGCAGGTCGATGCGTTCGATCAGCTTGGCCTTGAGAGGCTCCGACCGCCACGCCAGGTGCGGAGAGAAGGCCACCACCGCCTGCGCGTTGTCCACCCAGCCGGCCGCACCGATGCCGACCGACTCGACGTGGTGTCGCGACCGCAGCTGGTTCACCACCCGCACGATGGCGTCCTCGACGGCCTGCGGACTGTGAGACGGCGTCGACTCCAGCAGGCTCTCCAGGATGGCACCGTTCTCGTCCACCACCCCGGCCGCGACCTTGGTCCCGCCGATGTCGATGCCGATGCTGAGGTCCGAGGCGCTGGGCAGCCGTGGGAGGACGCCTCGGGTCAGGCCCGTATTGGTGGACACGCTCAGCCTTCGACCCTCTTCTTCAGCCCCTTGAGGGCCCCGTCGATGATCGTCTTCTCCGCCTTGCGCTTGAACATCCCGATCATCGGCATGTTGACGTCCACCTTGAGGGTGTAGGTGACCACGGTGGAGCCGCCCCGCGAGGCCAGGGCATACGAGCCGTCCATCGCCTTGAGCAGGGTCCCCTTGACCAGCTTCCAGCTGACCTCGGCCGGCTCCCAGTCATAGCTCAGTACGTAGTCGTCCTTCACCAGCGGATGATCCAGGACCATCCGCACCGTTTCAGCGTGACCGTCCACGGACGTGAGCACCTCGGCGCTCTTCATCGAGTCCACCCACTGCGGATAGCCGGGGAAGTCGGCGATGACGGCCATCACCTCGCTCGCGGGTGCTGCGATCTCGATGCTTGCGCTGGTCAGTTCCGCCACTGGTCGCCTTCCGCCTCTTCGGTCCGGTGCTGCCCATAGCGTACGCGTCAGGCTCCGCCCCGGATCGGGATGACCGCCGAGCGGCGTCAGGCCAGTCCGAGGGCCCTCCGCAGGGTGTCCCGTACCCGTTCGGGCCCAAACGTCTCGGTCACGAACCGCCGTCCCTCGGCGCCCATCGTCCTCGCGACCGACGGGTCCCGGAGCAGCGTGGTGATCCGATCCGCGAGTCGTCGCGGGTCGTGTGGGTCGACGACGTAGCCGGTCTGCCCGTCCAGCACGGTCTCGGGGGCTCCCCCCGACCGTCCGACGATGACCGGCAGACCGCACGCGGCCGCCTCCAGCGCGGCCAGTCCGAGCCCCTCCGGGTTCAGCCCGCCGAGTCGGGTCCGTACCGGCAGCGCGAAGGCGTCCGACTGCTGGAGCTGGTCGATCACCTCGGCACGCGGCATCGACCCGAGGAAGCGCACCGTGGACCTCAGCTGGAGGCTGGTCGTCAGCGCCTCCAGCCGTCGTCGGCGCGGACCGTCGCCGACAAGGACCAGCTCGGGTGGCGCGGCTTCATGAGGCCACGCGTCGAGCACCAGACGCCAGGCGGGCAGCAGGGTGTCGAACCCCTTCTGCTGCACCAACCGACCGACCGCGATCAGCCGGCTCGGCCGATCGTGGGGAGCGGTCAGCGCGGCGGGCCGGAACACCGCCGGGTCGACCGGCGGAGCGAGCCGGAGCATTCGGGCACGGGCGCCTGCGGAAAGTGCGGGGGCGATCCGGCTCGCCGTGTAGTCGGAGATGGTGGTCAGATGGTCCACCTCGTCGCCGACCCGACGCAGCAGCGAACGGGATCCGGGCAGCGTCGCCCACCACGTCTCGTGACCGTGGCTGAGCGCGACGATCCGCTCGGCGCCCGCCCGCCGGAGGGGGCCAGCCATCAGGCCCAGAGGCGCGGCAGCACCGAAGAGGACGCGACTGGCCCCCGACCGCTGCAACAAGGCGACCGCTGCTCGGGTGGACCCGGGACTGGGCCACAGCACTGGGCCGGCGCGGACCACCTCGACGCCCAGCCGCCGGTCCTGGGCGGCGGAGCCCGGCGTGGCGGACGTGTAGACCACCACATCCCGGTCGAGCAGCTCGACCAGGTCGGCGACGAACGACTCGATGCCGCCGATCCGCGGCGGGAAGTCGTTGGTGACGACCAAGGTCGTGGGCACGGTCTGGTCCCGGCCTCAGGTGTGGTCGGCGCGGGAGAGCAGGTAGCGGTCCCAACCGGTGGTCAGCTGGGTCTCGTCCAGACCGAGCACCTGCCGCGACGCCTGGTCGACCGAAGATCCGCTGTCGATCTCGGCATAGAGCCGGTTCAGTCGCGCCGCCGTGTACGTCTCCGCCAGATAGCGGCAAGCCATCCAGGAGCGGGCGTAGGACAGGCTGAGGTCGGGCGCCGACGGCGAGAACGCCGAGTCAGCCGGCAGCCCGGTCGGCGCCCCGTGGGCCCTGACGTCGGTCAGCAGCGCCGCAGCTACCGTCGCGGCGCTCTTCGGGTAGGCGTCGTAGGCGACGTAGTCGGCGAATCCCTCTACCAGCCACGTCGGTGCTTGCGAGGCGGCCGACCGGGTCGCGACGTGGGTCGCTTCGTGAGCCAACAGGATGGCTGTGCTCGAGCCGTCCAGCCGGTCGACGACCCCGGGGTTCACCACGACGCGCAGCGCTGCGGTGGCGGCGTCGGGCCCTTCGGGCCAGGCGACCGCGGCGATCTGGGCATACGACCCGGGACTGACGCCGAGGAGTCGGTCGAAGATCTGGCTCGTGGACGGGATCTCCAGGACCAGGTCCCCGTTCCAGCTCGACCGCAGGCCAACCGGCAGCCGGGGTCGGATCGCCCCAACGGCGGCGTTCCCTCGGCGGGTCCAGTCCGCCGCCGTGGCACTGCGCCCCGCGAGCACCGTGACGGGGCCGACCTGGCGGGCGGACAGCGGTTCCAACAACCAGAACGGCTGGGCGACCCGGTCGGGAGGCCCGTCGGTGGTGGCCGCCACCGCGGTATCGGTGCCCGCACCCACGACGGTCAGCCACAGCAGGTGCTCGGCCGTCCCGGAGTCGCCCCGCAGCCGCCAGCTGACGGACACCGCCTGGACCGACGCGTCAGGTCCGAGCAGCGCGCGTCGCGAGGGGCTCAGCTCGTGGAGCTGGTGCCGTAGCTGAAGCGTGAACGCTACGAGGGGCGCTCTGCTGAGGTTGTCGTAGATCCCCGACGCCACCGGAGCGAAACCGGGATCTCGCGTCGAGATGACACGGTTGAAAGCCGACCGGTGATGGCCACGGATCGCGCTCGCCAGGGCGTCGAGGGTGGTTTGGACCTCCACGGCGGTCGCACCCGTGGCCGCGGACGCCGTGGACGCGACGGCGGGCGACGGTCGAGGTGAAGGAAGTGAGGCTGTACAGGAGCCGAGCAGACAGCAGACGAGACCGAGCAGCAACGCCCGAGTCAGCCCACTGGTCGGTCGGTCATCCCGGGCGACGTGCCCCGGCATACGGCATGTAACTCATCTTGATGTACTGCACACTCTTGCCCGGGCGGGGCGAGTGGATGATCATGCCATCACCGACATACATCGCCACGTGGCTGACCGGACTGTAGAAGAAGACGAGGTCGCCCGGCTGCAGATCCGACTTGGCGACCGAGCGGCCGGCGCCGGTGGACTGAGCTCGGGAGGTGCGGGGGATGCTCACGCCGGCTGCCCGCCAGGCGGCGCTGGTCAGACCGGAGCAGTCGAAGGAGCCAGGCCCGGCCGACCCGAAGCTGTAGGGCTTGCCCAGCTGCCTCTTCGCAAAAGCCAGGGCCACCGCACCCTTTCCCGTCGAGCTCGGCGGGGGGGTCGGCGTGGGACTCGTGGTGGTCGAGCCGTCGGATGTGTTGTCACGGCTCGCGGTGGACGTGGAGGTGTCCGACGAGGAGTTGTCCTTGCTGTTCGCACTCGCTGCGGCTCGGGCGCTCGCGGCGTCGGCAGCTTTCTGGGCGGCAGCGTCGGCGGCTTTCTGAGCGGCCGCCACGGCGGCCGCCTCCTCGGCGGCGATCCGCGCGCGCTCTTCCTTCGTCAGCCGGGCCAGCACAGCCTTGGACTCGGTGATCTTGGCCGCCGAAGCGTCCCGGAGCCTGGCCAGCTCCTGGTCCTGAGCCTGCAACGATGCGACGTCCACCTTGGCGGATCGTTCGAGGTCGGCCAGGTGTGCCTGTTGAGACTGGAAGTCCTGCAACACCGTGTTCTGGTTCTCGCTGACCTTCTCGACGGTGGCCATCTTGTTCAGGAAGCCGTCGGTGTCAGAAGTGAAGAACAGCTGCGCCGTGGTGTCGAGGTTGCGGTTCTGGAACTGGGCCAGCGCCACCTGCCCGACCTGCTTACGGATCCGGGCGACCTTCGCGGTCTGCTGCCGGACACCCTCCTGCTTCAGGGCCAGCTTCTCGGTTCCGGCCGCCAACTTCTCCTTGACCGCGACGGCGTCCTGGTCGATGGCCTCAGCCTCGATCTCCAAGGAGTCGACCTGAGCCTTGGCCTCGGCGACGGTGAGCGGCGGGTCAGCGGCCGCAGCCAGCAGTCCGGGACCAGCGAAGAGGGACACCGCCAGGGCCAACGACGAAACGCCCAGCAACGACGCGCGCAGCACAGTGCGCGCTCGTGAGCCTGACGTAGAGGCCTCCATACGGCGTGAGGTCACGCGGACTTACCCCTTCACTGTCAAGACGCCTGCCAGGTGAGCTGACGGATTCGGACGAGGAAGGTTTGTCCGACGACACTCCGGGACCGTTGCTCGCAACCACGAACACGGCTCCCCGTCATGCCGATTCACCCCGATGATGATGTGGTTCCCCGGCTCCACTTCCGCCTTCTCCGTGGCGGTCGTGAGATTGAGCGTGCGCCACGGTAGATGGCGGGTGCCTTCTGTGCACCACGGCGCTCCTCTAGGTTAAGTCACGACAATGTCACTCGCAAACCGTGGTGTGGACAGTTGTGACGCGCTCGGACCGTCAGGCCTCGAGCGGGGCTCTGACGCTCAGGCCTCGTGCGGAGCTCGGACTCTCAGGCATAGTCCTGCCAGGTGAAGGGCGACTGGACCGCGTGACCCCGGGTAGCGCCCGGGATCAACCGCAGAGGAGGCACCATCCCTGACTCCGCCAACGCGGCCAGTGCTGCGCGTTCGTCGGAATCCAGGTCGAGTCCTGTGGTGGGCATGCCCAGCAGCACGGTGATGACACAGTCATCGCAGGCCGGGCCGCGGGCGATGCAGGTGTCGCAGTCCACGTGCAGGGTGTCCATCTCATCTCCTCCAAACATCGCCAGGACTAGGGTGACCTGGCACTGACCACTCTGGAGGAGAGGACTGACACTTTCGATGAGCGAACCGAGAGACGTCTATTCCCACGGCCACCACGACTCGGTCCTGCGCGCCCACCGCCGGCGTACTGCCGACAACTCCGCCGCCTATCTGCTGGCACGGCTGGGACCTGAGCACGACCTGTTGGACATCGGTTCAGGTCCCGGCACGATCACGCTCGACCTCGCCTCGAGGATGACGTCCGGCCGGGTGGTCGGTATCGACAACGCCGCCGAGGCCGTCCAGGCGGCGCGGCAAC
Organism: Propionibacteriales bacterium; assembly: GCA_038238065.1. Lineage (GTDB taxonomy): Bacteria > Actinomycetota > Actinomycetes > Propionibacteriales > Propionibacteriaceae > Microlunatus. Next base: position 13,442 of record JBBRYD010000034.1, read on the forward strand.
AGGCCGATCGGGAGGGCGTCAACAACGTCGAGTTCGCGGTGGTGGGCGACGTCTACGCCATCGACTACCCCGACGCCTCCTTCGACGTCGTGCATGCTCACCAGGTGCTGCAGCATCTCAGCGACCCGGTCGGGGCGTTGACGGAGATGCGACGCGTCTGCAAACCCGGCGGGCTGGTAGCGGCGCGCGACGCGGACTACGCCGCGATGACCTGGTATCCGCCGAGTGACGGGCTGACCCGGTGGCTCGACCTCTACCGCAACCTGGCCCGGGCGAACGCCGGCGAGCCGGACGCCGGACGCCGGCTGCGCTCCTGGGCGATGCAGGTCGGCTTCGCCGACGTGGTGGCCAGCGCGTCGGTCTGGTGCTTCGCCGAAGACCTGGACGTTGACTGGTGGTCCGACTCGTGGGCCGACCGGGTCACCCAGTCCTCGTTCGCCCACCAGGCCGTCGAACGCCGGCTGGCCACCTCGGCGCAGCTGTCCGAGCTGTCAGAGGCCTGGCGGCGTTGGGGCGCCGAGCCTGACTCCTGGTTCGCCATCCTGCACGGCGAGATCCTCTGCACGGTCTGATCGTCGGCGCACTCACCTGGAGTACCGGCTGACCGCCGTTCGGCGCGGCGGCATTGTCGTACTACCCTGAGACAGGCATTCCGGGGGGAACACTGTGGCCAGAGCACGACGAGCGAAGACGCGACCATCTCGCGTCCTGATTCCGGTGGTCGTTGCCCTGCTGGTGATCGGTGGCCTGCTTGCGGCGCAGCAGGGTCTGTTCCGCGGAGACGGCTCGACCGTCACCACACCGACGGTGATGGCCACGGCGCAGACCGCGTCCCCCACGGCAGTCAGGGAGCCCACCGACGGCACCGAGCCGTCTCCTTCTCCCACTGTCGAGGGCGACCGCACAGCACAGCAGGCGCTCGACGACTGCCGCCACTCGGTGCAGGCGACGGACCGCATCCTCGCTGCCGCCCGAGTCGGGATCGGGCACTGGTCCGAGCACGTCCAGGCCCAGACGGACGCCAACGCGGGCACGATCAGCCAGGACGAGATGGCCGCGATCTTCAAGCGCACCCGGCTGGACGGTCCCGACGACGTGGCGAAGTACAAGGGGGCGGTCAAGGCTCACGACGTGGCCAAAGCCTCCTGCGATGCGCCCGCCGGCGCCTCAGCCCCGGTCACGGAGCAGATGTCGCGCTGCTCCGAGCGAAGCCGACAGCAGAAACCCGTCGCGACGGCCGCCCAGAACGGCATGGATGACTGGGAGTCCCATCTGGCCGCCATGATGCGGTCCCGCATGGGTCAGGTCCACGATGCCCAAGGGGTCTGGATTCGCGCCTGGAAAGCCGCTCCCCCGCACATCTCGGCCTACCACAGGGCCGTCAGGAACTTCGACGCTCCCGCGTGCTGAGCTCCGCCACCCTCGGTAGACCCGTCAGCAGAAGGCGGCGAGTGGGCCGCGCGATCTCGGTCAGGAACCCTCGACCTGTCAGTGGCTCCGCCTACCGTGAGCGGCATGGCAACTCCCGACCCTGCAGCGGGCCTGCAGGACTCCTTCGAAGACCTCGGCACCCATCTGTCCGAGGTCACGTTCTGCGTGGTCGACCTCGAGACCACGGGCAGTAGCGAGACCGACGCCATCACGGAGTTCGGCGCCGTGAAGGTGCGTGGCGGCGAGGTCCTGGGCGAGTTCCAGACCCTGGTCAACCCGCGGTCACACATTCCCCCGCTGATCGCCGTGCTGACCGGGATCACCAACCAGATGGTCGCCGAGGCGCCCTCCCTGAGCCAGGTGCTCCCCGCCTTCCTCGCCTTCGCCGCTCAGACGGTGATCGTCGCCCACAACGCACCCTTCGATGTGGGCTTCCTCCGCCGAGCCTGTCAGCAGCTCGAGTACCCCGCGCCGAAGTGGCCTGTCGTGGACACCGTCACGCTGGCCCGGTCGATCCTGCTGCGGGACGAGGTGCCGAACTGCCGGCTGAGCACGCTGGCCAAGCACTTCCATGCCACCACCACGCCCAACCACCGGGCGCTGCAGGACGCTCGAGCGACCGTCGACGTGCTACACGGGCTGATGGAGCGGGTGGGCAACCTGGGGGTGCACACCATCGAGGACCTGCACGAGTTCAGCCGACGGGTGTCGCCGCAGCGTCGGGCCAAACGCACGTGGGCCGGCGACCTCCCCGAACGACCCGGGGTCTACCTGTTCGTGTCCGAGCACGACGACCAGCGCCAGATCCTCTACGTCGGCAAGTCGAAGAACGTCCGCACTCGGGTGCGGACCTACTTCACCGCTTCGGAAACGCGCCCGCGGATGGATGAGATGGTGCGCGTCGCCACTGGGGTGGAGGCCATCGCGTGTGACACGCCGCTGCAGGCCGACGTGCTCGAGCTGCGACTGATCGCCGCGCACGCGCCGCGTTACAACCGCCGGTCCAAGTTCCCGGAGCGACAGCTCTGGCTCAAGATCACCGAAGAGGCCTTTCCCCGGTTATCGGTTGTGCGGGCGATCCGTCCCGACGGGGCCACGTACTTCGGGCCGTTCCGTCGACGTCAGTCGGCCGAGGATGTGGTGCTGGCCATCTACGACGGCTTTCCGATCCGGCAGTGCACACCCCGGCTGAGTGCCACCAGGCTCGTCGGAGCGTGCGCGCTGGCCGAGATGGGCCGCTGCAGCTCGCCCTGTGACGGCACGATCTCGCGTGACGACTACAGCGCAGTGGTCGAGCGGGTTCGCAGCGCCTTGTCGGTCGACGTCCGCCCCGCCGTGACGGGCCTGCAGTCTCGGCTGGGCCGGCTCGCCGAGCAGCTGCGGTTCGAGGAGGCGACCACGATCGTGCGAAGGCTCGAGACGTTGACCCAGACCGGGAAGCGTTATCACCGGGTGCGAAGCCTCGCTTCCTGCAGCCAGATCGTCGCCGCGCGACGCAGTGGTGACGACTGGGAGATCCACGTCATCCGGTACGGGCGGCTGGCCGCCGCCGCCCGGTCCAGCCCGAGCGAGGTTCCGCAGGCGGTGGCGCGCGCCGCGGTCGCGACCGCTGAGACGGTCACCGCACCCGTAGGCTTCCTGCCGTCGGCCGGGGTGGAGGAGACGGAGCGGATTGCCGACTGGCTCGAGCAGCCGGGGGTCCGGTTGATCGAGATCACCGGCGACTGGATGTGGCCGCTGCACGGGGTGCTCGACCACGATGCCCTGGTCCGGCACGCCGGTTCGGTGATCCAAGTTGATCAGCTGACCCCCTCGGCCTCGGGAAAGCCCGATCGAGCTCTGACCGCCACCGTCCCCTCATGAGGAGCACCGTGAACTATCTGCTGCACATCGCCGACGAATCGGCCCGGTTCGCCGCCGCCCTGCGACATGCCGATCCTGATGGGCGCGTCCCCAGCTGTCCGGACTGGGACCCTTCCGACCTGATCTGGCACCTTGCGGAGGTCCAATGGCTCTGGGCAGCCATCGTCGATGAACGGGTTGACGACCCGAAGCGGCTGATCGCCGTCCGACCGGAGCGACCGGCCGACGTCAGCGAGCTCCGAGCCCTGGGCGAACGGTGTTCCAGCACCCTCTCCTCGGTGTTGGCGGCGGCCGCACCCGAGGTGTCGGTGTGGACGTGGGCGACGGATCAGACCGTCGGTTTTGTGCGCCGCCGGCAGGCGCACGAAGCGTTCATCCATCGCGTGGACGCCGAGCTGGTCACCGGGGCGCGCAGCCCCATGGACCTGCAGCTCAGCGCTGATGGCGTCGACGAGGTGCTGCGCATCATGTACGGCGACAATCCGGGCTGGGCCACGGTCACCCCAGAGCCCGGCGCCACCGTCCGCGTCGTGGCGACGGACACCGGCCACCATTGGCTGACAACCCTCGGGCGGGTCGTCGGCACGAGTCCCGACGGCACCAGTCACGACGAGGGCGCGGTCGTGGTGGCCGCCCAGGACTCCCGCGACCGGGTGCGGGCCACCGTCAGTGGCACCGCAGCCGACCTGGACTGCTGGTTCTGGCACCGGCCGACCTCAGGGTCGATCGAGCGAGTCGGGGATGCGACGGTGCTCACGGCGCTAGACGCGGTGCTGGCTGAGAACATCGACTGAGTCGCCCACGGTCCGAGAGGGGCAGCCGCGACCGTGTCCTCGCCACCCGGCGTCGGGCCGCTCGGACGGCTCAGCACTACGATGAGCCCATGGTGACCGCGATCGTGTTCGTCAAGGCAGAGGTGGCCCGCATCCCCGAGGTGGCCGAGGACATCGCCGCCCTGGCCGGGGTCAGCGAGGTCTATTCCGTCACCGGAACCATCGACCTGATCGCGCTGGTCAGGGTGGGCAGCCACGAGCAGATCGCCGAAGTCGTCGCTGACCAGCTCAACAAGGTGGCCGGCGTGCTCAGCACCGAGACCCACATCGCCTTTCGCGCCTACTCCTCGCACGACCTGGAAGCCGCGTTCGCGCTCGGCTCGGACTAGGACGGCCAGTGAGCGACGAGGTACGCCCCACGGAGCGCGTCCCGGGCCGGGTGCTGGTCGTGCTGGCTCTCGGCCTAGCGGCCGTCCTGCTCATCACGGTGTTCGTGGCCCTCGTGGTCTGGCACACTCCTGCGCTGCAGCCGATCGACGTTCCTTCGGTGGGAAAGGCGTGAGCTGATCCTGGGTCTCAGAACGCCACGATCTTGGCCACGACGACGACCAGGCAGACCAGCACCACGCCGAGCAGCCCGACCACCTGAATGGGTGTGCGTCGATCACGCGGTGCGTAGGCGAGGATGGCCCCGACCAGAGCACCGACCAGGATCCCCCCGACCGTCCCGATCCAGCCGAAGTTGTTGAAGCCGATCAGCAGGCCGAACAGCACGAGAAGCACCAGCAGGCCGATGTCCGGCCGGATGTCCTCTCCACCCCTGAGCTTGACGATGGCGTTGGCCGCGAGCAGCCCGATCACCGCTGATGACGCCCCGACAGCTCCGCTGCTCGAAGGTCCGAACACGAAGAACAGCGTGGCACCGCCCAGACCGGCAGCGACGTAGAGGGCGACGAACCGCCAGCCACCGAGCAGCGACTCCAGCGCCCGCCCGGCGATCCACAGCACGAGCAGGTTCATCAGCAGCCCGAAAAGACCGGCCGAGGTGAACCCGTAGGTCAGCAGCCGCCAGAACTGCCCCTCGGTCACGGCCTCGTTCCACATCGCCAGCAGGCTGACCACCAGTCCCCCGGTGAGCCAGCTGAGCGCGTAGCTCGCGGCCAGCATCCCCATCAAGACCTTGGTGGCGGTGCCTCCGCTGCCTGACCTCATCGATGCCCCGAACGCCGTTCTCGGTGTCCGGACGGTGCTCTGACCCTTGGCGACACACTTCGGGCACTGGAACCCCACCGAAGCCGGGTTCATGCACTCACCGCAGATGGGCTGGTGGCAGCGTTGGCAGGAGATGCCGGTCTGCCGGTCCGGATGTCGGTAGCAACCGGCGAAGCCGGGCGCGGTGAAGTCCGGACCGGCGGTCGGCGGCTGGCTCACTCCGAGATGTCGACGGTCTCGATCACGACCGGGGTCAGGGGCCGATCGCCCCCGGCGGTCTTCACCGTGGCGATCGCGTCGACGACGTCGCGGCTGGCCTGGTCGGCCACCTCACCGAAGATGGTGTGCTTGCGGTTCAGGTGCGGGGTCGGTCCGACGGTGATGAAGAACTGCGACCCGTTGGTGCCCGGCCCCGCGTTGGCCATCGCCAGCAGGTAGGGCTTGCTGAAGACGAGCTCGGGGTGGATCTCGTCGCCGAAGGTGTAGCCCGGACCGCCGGTCCCCGTGCCGAGCGGGTCGCCGCCCTGGATCATGAAGCCATCGATCACCCGGTGGAACACGACTCCGTCGTAGAACTTGCCGGTGGTCTTCGAGCCCGACTTCGGGTCGGTGTACTCCTTCTGTCCCGTGGCCAGGCCGACGAAGTTGCTCACCGTCTTGGGTGCGTGATCAGGGAACAGGTTGATCACGATGTCGCCGTGATTGGTGTGCAGGGTTGCCGTTTTCTGTGCCACGTCCGTGGACCTCCATCTTTGACTCGGTCGATCTTCCAACGGGAGCCATCCTTTCATGCCGAACAAGCCACGGTTCGCATCGAGCGTCGCTGAACTCGACGATCGGCCCCGTACCTTCAGGCTCCGGTGGGCAGGGCGGTACGGTTGCCCAAAGCTTCCGAGTGGAGCAATGTGAATCAAGACCTTGACTCAATACCGTACGGAGGAATCGTGAAGCGCAAGAGTTCCGCCCGCGTCGACGCCGCCCAGGACCCGATCACCGCCACAGCCGCGGACATCGCCAGCGCCGCCGGGGAGTACGTGCTCGCGGCCGCCGACAGGATGGCGCCCTACGCCCAGCAGGCCGTCGAGTTCGTCGGCCCCTACGCGCACCAGGCGGCAGGCCGGGTGACTCCCTACGCCCAGCACGCCGTCGAGTTCGTCAGCCCGTACGCGCACCAGGCTGCCGAGCGGGTGACTCCGTACGCTCTGCAGGCCGCCGAGAGGGTGGGCCCGCTGGCGTCGACGGCGAAGCAGCGAGGAGCCCAGGCCGCCCACGATGCCGTCCAGGCGTTCGGTCCCAGGATCGACGAGGCGCTGGAACGGGTCTCACCGGCCGTCGAGGCGGCCCGCGAGAAGATGACCGAGGACCTGCTGCCGCGGCTGAGCGGCGCGCTCAGTGCCGCGGCTGCGCCGGTGGTGGTGGAGGCCACCAAGCGCGGCCGGGCCACGGTCGCCGCGGCCAGGGGCGAGCTCTCACTGCCCGAGCCCGAGGCGAAGCGGGGCGGCCGCTGGCTGAAGCGACTGGCGATCGTCGCGGCCCTGGCCGGGGTGGTGGCGATCGTGGTCCGCAAGGTGCTCGGCAACCAGGACGCCGACTGGCAGGCCGCCCGGCCGACGACGCCGTACGCTCCGAGCCAGCCCGCCGCCCCGGCGCGCAGTGCCTGGGCTGACACGACCGACGCCACTGCCGCGACGGCTTCGGCCGATCCCGATGCCGCCACCACGCTGGAGGCGGTTGACGACGTACCGGAGACCGCCGCAGCGGTCGACGATGACCAGGTCGACGCCCCGCTCTCGTCGGTCGACGTACCGTCGGACGATCTCGAAGCTCCCGCCGACGACTCCGACAGCCCGGTCGCGGAGTCGACCGAGGCCGAGCAGACCTACGAAGGCGAAGGCGTCTATGTTGGATCCGAGCCGCCCGAAGGTTTCACCATCAAGGGCAACGAGCGATCGATGAAGTACCACACGCCGGAGTCCGGCGGGTATGTGGCCACGACCGCGGAGGTCTGGTTCAACAGCGAAGAGGCCGCTCAAGCGGCCGGATTCGTCCGCGCGCAGACCTGACCATTGCGCCGTTGGTGCTCGACCACCAGCGGCCACGACCCACAACGCTGTTCAGCGAATCCCGCAACGCGGGCACCGGTAATCCCGGTGCCCGCGTTGTTGGTCGTCCGACGACCGGCCGACCGATCTCTGCCTCTCAGCCCTGGCCCACCCGGGGGGCGGGAAGCGACGGGGGGGTGGCGGCCGGGTGGGCAGCCAGCAGGTCGATGGCCTCCTGAACCGCACGATCCAGCTGAACGTCGGTGTCGCTGTGCCAGTCGGCCGGCGTCATCGCCACTTCGATGTCGGGGTCGATACCGTAGTTCTCGACGTTCCAGCCGTAGCCCTGCAGCCAGAACGCGTAGCGCGGCTGGGTGATGTCGGTCCCGTCCACCAGGCTGAACCGGCCGTCGATCCCGACCACGCCACCCCAGGTCCGGACTCCGACCACCGGGCCGAGACGGAGAGCCTGCGCGGCCGCGTTAACGATGTCGCCGTCTGATCCGGCGAACTCGTTCGTCACGAAGATCAGCGGACCCCGGGCTGACTGCGACGGATAGTCCCCCGGCACCACGTGATGGCGTGACGTGGTCCAGCCGATCACCTTGCGGGCCAGCCGTTCGATCACCAACTGACTGGTGTGGCCGCCGCGGTTGTAACGGACGTCGACGATGAGCCCTTCGGCCCGGGTGGCGATGTCCACGTCGCGGTGGAACTGCGCCCAGCCGGACGACACCATGTCGGGAATATGAAGGTAGCCGAGCCGGCCGCCACTAGCCCGACGCACGTAGGCGGCCCGGCCGGCCACCCACGCCTGATAACGCAGCGCGTCCTCGTTCTTGAGCGGCAGCACGACCACCCGACGGTCCTCCTCGGCTCCGCCGCCCTCGCGTCGCAGCGTGATCTCGGTCGGCTGCTCGGCCGCACCGACCAGGTTCGCCGCCGGGCCGAACCGGCGGTCGACTCCGCGCCCGTTCACGCTCATGATCCGGTCGCCCGGACGGGCACCCACGCCGGCAGCTCGCAACGGCGACCGGGCGTCGGGGTCGGAGGACTCCCCCGGCAGGATCGCGTCGATCCGCCACCCGCCCTCAGGGTCTGGGGACAGGTCGGCGCCGAGCAGCCCCAGTCGGCGGTCCTGGTCGCCTGGCGGGTTGGCGGGCGACACGTAGGCGTGGGAGGTGTTCAGCTCACCCACGGTCTCCCAGAGCACGTCGACGAGGTCGTCGTGGCTGGCGAGCCTGGGCACCAGGCCCCGGTAACGCTCGACACACGCGTCCCAGTCGACGCCGTTCATGTCCTCGCGCCAGTAGTGGTCGCGCATGATCCGGGCGTTCTCATCGAACATCTGCACCCACTCGGCCACCGGATCAAGCTCGTAGCGAAGCCGGTCGAGGTCGACGTCCACCCGCGCGGGGTCATCCTTCTTCACCGCACGGTCAGCAGGCAGCACCAGCACGGTGTCGCCGTCGCGCACGACCAGCCGGCGGCGGTCTCCGGTGACGGCAAAGCTGCTCAGCTTGTCCACCAACGTCTCGACCTTGCGGGTGGAGAACGAGAACAGCTCGAGCGCATCTGTCGGTCCGTCCTCCTCAACCCCCGCCCGCGAAGATCCGAGCTCGCCGTCGGCGGGGGCTTCGTGCACCCACACCACGCCGGAGGTCACCGGCTGCACCTGCCGGTAGTTGCCGGCCGGGACGGGGAAGGCCACGATCCGCTCCTCGAAACCGTCCAGGTCGATCTCGACCCGGGGGACATCGTCGGCCGGGTGCGCGTCACTCTTCTCGGTTTTCTCCTTGGCCTCGCTGATCCGCCAGCCGTCGGCACTGGGGCCGAAGGGTGCCGGGGTGGTCGCCGACAAGGGGATCAGGTAGGGCCGCACGGCAGCAGCAAAGGACAGGTTGAACACGTGGCTGTCGTAGCTCGGGTCGAAGGTCCGCGCCGACAGGAAGACGAGGTAGCTGCCGTCTGCGGTGAAACACGGGGAGAAGTCCCGGAACCGGCCGCTGGTGAGCGGCACCGGATCCGCTGCGGCGTCGTCCAGGTCGGCCAGCATCAGCTGGTCCCGGTTGCCGATCGGCTGACTCCACACGAGGTAGCGACCATCGGGGGAGAAGGTCGGTCCGTGGGCTTCCCCCTCCAGACTGGAACCGACCAGGCGCAGGGCACCGGTTGCCAGCTCGAGCAGCGAAAGGGCGCCGTCGTGGCTGATCAGAGCGACTCGCTGTCCTCTGGGGTCTGGCTCGAGGGCCAAGACCCGGCCCAGCTGGCCGGTACCCAGCCGACGCACCGGCAGGCTGGCGTCGAGAGCGTGCACCTCCAGGCAGTCCTCGCCCTCCGCGTCGCTCACCATGACCGCTTGCCGGTGGTCGGCCAGCATGCGCGGCTCGCGGATCCGCACCGACGGGTGTGCCGCCAGCGCACGAGCCGGCCCCTGCCGGTGGCTGAGGTAGAACGCCTTCCCCCGCCAGGCGACGACGCTGCCGTCTCCGCCGAAGTCGGGGCGGACCTGCTCGAGGTTTTCCGACGGCTTCAGCAGCCGTGGCCGACGACCCGTGACCGCCGATCCGAGCGTGATCTCGATCCGGCTCGGCGTCGAGGAGAGATCGTCGAGCCGGTACAGAGAACCGTGGGCGTGATAGACGATCCGCTGCCCGTCCGTCGCAGGATCGCGGACGTATCCCTCAACCGCAGTATGGCTGGTGTGGCGTACGGCATCGTCCCCGGAGGCTGAGACCGACCACAGGTTGGCCTGCCCGTCGGCGCGCTCGGGGAACTCAGCCTCGAGATCGCTGGCGAACACCAGCCGGTCACCGAACCACAGAGGGCTCACCAGACCCGCCGTGACGTGCGGCAGCACCTGCTGCCAGTTCGGCCCACCGTCGGCGGACACCCAGAGCTTGGCGGCGGTACCGCCCCGGTAACGCTTCCAGGCCGCCGGCGGCCGGCTGCCCGGCGTCGACACGGCCACCGCACCGGACCTGCTGACCGCCACCCCACCCGCCAGTCCGTACGGCAGCCGTTCGACCCGGCCGTCCAGGTGGACGACCTTGACGTACGTGGTGCGTGCGTTGTCCTCACCGGCAGCCGAGGTGACCAGCACCGCGTCGTTGCCGGACCAGCCCAGCACCTTCGTGGTGGCGCTGCCCCAGAAAGTCAGCCGGGACTCCTCGCCGGCGTGGAGGTCGAGCACCATCACCTCCCAGTGCCCGTCCCGGGAGGAGGTCCAGGCCACCCGCGTACCGTCCGGCGAGAATCGAGGATCCCGAACCGGCGTCTCGTCGCTGGTCAGTCTCCAGGCGCGTCCTCCGCCGACCGGGGCCAGCCACAGGTCGTCGGCGGCGCAGAAGGTGACGAGATCGTCGTGAACGTCCGGAAAGCGGAGGTATCCCACAGGCATGCGCGAGAGGCTACTTGAGGGGTCTGACACGTCCTCGTCCGGCTGCCCGGATAGGCCCCTTCAGGTCCGACCAGGCTCGGCCAAGACCCGGCCGGTGGGTCCACAGCAGAGATTTTCGAGAAAGTTCGGGCCGACCACTCACAACAGAGCACTTGGTGGGGCCTTCCTGTTCAGAGGCATCTTTTCGCAGACAGGGGGGCGACTCGTGGCGAGTGCGGGGACGGAAACGTCGATGGTGGCGGACCCGTGGGTGGAGGCGGCGCCCTTTCGGGCTCATCTGCGGCATCTGATGACGACCGGGCAGCTGTCGTCGTCGGCCGTGGCCATCCTGGCCGGCATCTCTCCACGCTGCGCCCATCGGCTGCTTCACGGCCGGGGCGGCCGCCCGCTCAAGCGGATCTCCCCCGAGAGTGCCCGTAAGCTGCTCCGCCTCACCACGGCCGAAGCCCGTGCGGTGCGCTCCCGGCTGGTCCCGGCACGCGCCACGGTCCAGCGCCTCCGCTGGCTCCGGGCGGCAGGATGGTCCGATGACGATCTGGCCGTCGTGCTCGGCGTGGGCCACGAGACCATCGCCTCACTGATCTGTGATGACGAGGGTTCCTGTACGCAGCTGATCGCCTTGCGGGCCGCGGCCGAGGTGTCCCACCTGATCGCTCCGCTGCCGGAGCAGCGCTCTCCGTCTCGGGCCGCTTGAGCGAGCGGTCCCTAGGATCAACGCATGGCCGACCCCTCGCTCGTCGACCCCACGCTTGCCGCCGTGATCGCGGCGCTCACCGGGCTGGCCGTCGCCGGAGCGGTGCGACCCGTCCTCGTCCGACTACCCGAACCCCAGACACCCGAGGGCAAGACTCCCTACCGGGACCTCGCGACGCCGAGCTTTGTCGTGGTCTGCGCCGTCATCGCCGCCGCCGCCCAAGGGCTCACCCTGTTGACGCTCTCGGCTGTCGTCCAACCGCTGTGGGCGGTGTTGGCCACCGTCGGAGTCCTGCTGGCCGGCATCGATGCTCGGACCACCTGGCTGCCGCGTCGGCTGACGCACGCGGCTTGGGTGCTGATGGCCGTGGCGGTCGGACTGTCAGCCGTCCTCGGCGCGAGCGAGGCGGGTGTGCTGCGGACGCTGGCCGGAGCCGCTATCGCCGGGGCGTTGTATCTCCTGGTCTGGACCGTCACGCGCGGCGGCTTCGGTTTCGGGGACGTACGGTTTGCGCCGTTGCTGGGAGCCGCTCTGGCGAGCCAGTCCTGGACCCTGCTGGTCTGGGGACTGACCTTCGGCACCCTGCTCGGCGCCGTGCACGGTGGTTGGCGACTGCTCCGGCGTCGACCGGAGAGCTTCCCCTACGCACCGTCGATGCTGGCCGGAGGCTATCTGGCGGTGCCGGTTCTGCGCCTGCTGGTCGGAGACCCGGGACCCTGACGACGCGGTCCCCAGGTGGTCACGCCGGCGTGGCTGAGCTCATGAGGTCGGATCAGTCTGTGTCGCCGAACGTGAACAGCACCGCGCGCCCGTAGGCGTCAGCCGCCCGGTCCTCGGCAGGCGTGTGCTGAGCCCGGTCGGGTCCGCTGATCGTGACCACGAAACCCTCACTGGTGTGGTCCAGCGACAGGAAGTAGTCACCCAGCATTTCGCGCAGCTGCTCCTCGCGGGGTAGCCACACCACCTCGGCGAGCTCCACCGAGTCCAGCGCCCACTCGACGGTGCCGTTGAAGTGGAACCGGGACTCGCCGTCGCGGACCACCAGCTCGACCACCATGTCGCTGACGCAGAAGGTCGAGTCGGAGATTTCCGGCTGCGGAATGAAGAACTGGTCAGCGTTCTGGGGCACCCAGGTCAGGTGAGGAGCCAGCCGAACTGCCAGATCGCGAGAGATCATGCAGAGCAGTATCGCCTGTGCAGTCCGAAGGGCACACCCCGCTCGGGAAGCCACCGCGGCCCGGAGCAGGCTCCGCCCCCCGGGGGGGACTGCTGGCCGGTCGGCATCTTGGCCGGTCGGGTTACCCTTTTTCGGTGCCCGACGCCCCCCGGCCGGGCTGGTATCCCGACCCAGCCGGCAGCCGCGAACTTCGCTGGTGGGACGGCGACGCCTGGACCGAGACGGTCAGTGAGTCCGCTGACCCACCCCGCTCCCGCGGGGTGGGTGACCTGTCGAAGAATGCGCCCGATCCGGCGGACCCGGCGGCGCAAGGCATCAGCCGGCACAAGCACCATGACGGCCGTCGCCGCCGGTCGACGTTGCGGACGCTGATGGTGCTCACCTGCGGCTTTGCGGTGTTCAGCGCCGCCGGGCTGGGTGCCGGACTCCTTCTGTGGCGCGATGCGCCGTCGGAGGCGTCGCGGGCGATGACGCCCGCCAGCACCGTCGGTGTCGCGTCCGGCGTCACGTCTGGCTCGCCGCCGCCCATCGGCCGGCTCGACGCGTCCTCCCGCCTGGCGTCCATCGGACCGGCGTCGATGACGTTGCCCGGGGCACCCTACGAGCTCTACGACGATCCGATGGAGATCGACGGCGTCTTCGACACTCTGTTCCTGGCCAGCGCCGACGTTCATCCGAGCTACGACGGGAAGCACACCTGGTCGGCGACCGTGGCTCTGGCCCACATCAGTCCCGAGCTGACCGGTTCCGACGACCTGGGTCCGGCGGGTGCCACAGCGGTGGTGGCGCTGTCGAAGCACCTCTTCGGCGGGCACCGCACCACCGTCACGCACCTGGTGTCCTCGGACCGTTCGGTGGACGGGCACCCAGGAATGATGTTCACCGTGGACGTCCACTACGCCATCGCGTCGCTGCCGAGCCGCTACGACAGCGTCAATGCCCTGGTCGTCCGCCTCGACGACGGCTCGTTGGTGGCGGCCGTCAGCTCCGTCCCCCACGACGCCGACGGCACGCTGCGGCGGCTCGCGCTCAAGACCATCGACTCGCTCAGTGTGCGCTGACCTCAGGAACCGGTCAGCCCGCGGACTGGGTGGCCTCGACCCACTGCGCCAGCTTCGAGGTCGCAGCTCCTGAGTCGATGGCCGTCTCGGCCTGCGCCATCGCCGTCCGGAGCTGGTCCAGCAGCTTGTCGGGGTCGGGCTTCGCGTACGCCGTAAGCGCCGCGGCGGTGTTCAGCACCACGATGTCGCGGACCGGGCCCGGCTTTCCGGCGAGCAGCTCGTGCACCACGTTGGCGTTGAAGGCCGGATCGCCGCCGACCAGATCCTCCAACTGCGCGGGGGCAAGACCCAGCTCGGTCGGGTCCAGCTCGGTCTCGACGACCGCTCCATCGCGGAACAGCCAGACGCGAGACGTCGTGGTGGTGGTCAGCTCGTCCAGTCCGTCGGCACCGTGGAACACCAGTCCTTGGTTCCCCCGCGCCGCGAAGACACCCGCCATCAGCTCGGCCATCCGAGCGTCCGCCACCCCGACGGCCTGGGCGCCGGGTTGGGCCGGGTTGGCCAGCGGGCCCAGAAAGTTGAACGTGGTCGCGATGCCGAGCTGGCTCCTCATTCCGGCAGCGTGACGTAGCGCTGGGTGGTAGCGCGGAGCGAACAGGAACCCGATCCCGCTCCGGTCCACCACGTCCTGCTGCTGCTCCGGGGTGAGATCCAGGACCACACCGAGGGCCTCCAGCACATCGGCCGCGCCGCAGGCCGAGGACGCCGCCCGGTTGCCGTGCTTGACCACGCGGACACCGGCGCCGGCGGCCACGATGGCTGCCATGGTCGAGACGTTCACGGTGTTGGCCCGGTCGCCGCCGGAACCCACCACGTCGACTGCGGGCCCCGGAATCTCGATCGGGGTGGCGAAGTCGATCATGGTGTCGGCCAGCCCGGTCATCTCCTCGACCGTCTCACCCTTGCTCCGTAGCGCGATCACGAAGGCCGTCAGCTGCGCAGGGTTTGCGGAGCCGGCCAGGATCTGCTCCATCGCCCAGGCGGTGGCCTCGCTGGTCTGGTCCTCGCGGCGCACCAGTCCGGACAGCAGCTCTGGCCAGTTCACGGCTGCCTGACCTCAGACGGCGGCGGAGGCGTTGGCGCGGTCGCGGCGCGCACGCAACAGGGCAGCCACCGCGCCGGGTAGCCGCATCGGGTCGATCGGGTGCGGCAGGACGCCGTCCGCGCGCGACCAGGTGGCGAGCCAGGCGTCATCCACCCGGCCGGTCAGCACCAGCACGGGTGGGCAGTCGTAGATCTCGTCCTTGAGCTGGCGACACAGTCCCATCCCGCCGGGAACGGCCTCGCCGTCGAGAATGGCCAGGTCGATGTTGCCGGCGGCGAGCGCCTTCAGCACCGCCGGCTGGGTGGCGACCTCCAGGACCCGGACCTCAGCCAGGTCGCTGGCGACGCGACGACCGAGGGACAGGCGGACGTGCTCGCGGATGGCCCGGTCCGAGGCGTACAACAACACCGTGACCATGTTCGTGGCGGGTCCAACCTCACCTGCACTGCTCATCGCTGACCATCCTCCTTCAGTTGCCGGCCGGCGCTGGCATCGTATCGTGCCCGGTGCTACCGACCTCGCCCCGCACGAACCGGGCCAGGGGTGCGTTCAGCACCCGTGCCGGAGCCGAAAAGAGGACTCAGCCCAAGAAACCTGTGCCCAGGGGTTACCGCGCTTGATGATCGGGCAATAATGACTCCGTGGCTCTACACACTCATGAGGTCAGCGGCTCTTCGGCGCCGCCGCACGGCAGCCTGCACTCGATCCCCAACTCGCGTCTGCGGGGCACCCCCGGCCGACCCGATGCGGTCGCGGTCGGGACCATCGTCTGGTTGGCGTCGGAGCTGATGTTCTTCGCGGCTCTGTTCGCCGCGTACTTCACGATCCGCAACGTCACCAACTCCCAGGCGGTGAAGCTCGGCACCCCCTCCCTGTGGGAGACGCAGACGGCGTTCCTGAACGTCCCGTTTGCCATCGCCAACACCACGGTGCTGGTGGCGAGCTCGTTCACCTGCCAGATGGGCGTGTTCGCTGCCGAGCGTGGGCAGGTCTCGGCCGTCGGCTCGAAGCTGAACCCGAGGAACTGGGGCCTGCGCGAGTGGTACTGCCTGACCTTCGGCATGGGCGCCTTCTTCATCGGGGGTCAGGTCTTCGAGTACGCCACCCTGGTGCACGAGGGACTGACCCTGTCGTCGAACGCCTACGGGTCGGTCTTCTTCCTCGCCACCGGCTTCCACGGCCTGCACGTGACCGGCGGACTGATCGCCTTCGTGCTGCTGTTGGGGCGCACCTTCCTGGCGAGGACCTTTACGCATGAACAAGCGGTCAGCGCCGTTGTAGTGTCCTACTACTGGCACTTCGTCGACGTGGTCTGGATCGCACTTTTCGGGGTCATCTACATCCTCAGGTAGGAGGCTCACAGGACACCCGACTCGCTGGGCGACAGCGTGAAAGCAAGGGCAAGACGGTGCATCCAGAGGCGCACCGACAATCGAATAACTTGTTGATGCACACACCGAGAGGCCCCCACGTGCGATTCCTGTCATCCCGACGACGCCACCCGGCAGCAAAAGCCTTGCTGTTGGTGTTTGCGCTGTTCGTCATGGGAGCGCTGTACACCGTGCTGGCCCCGGCGTCGCAGGTTGCTGCCGACACCGGCAGCAGCCAGCAGGTGGAAGCGGGCAAGTCGCTGTTCAGGGTCGGCTGTGCGTCCTGCCACGGGCTCAACGGCGAGGGACAGGTCAACGGGGCCATCCAGGGACCGCCGCTGACCGGCGTCGGGGCAGCGTCGGTGCAGTTCCAGGTCTCCAGCGGCAGGATGCCGATGGCCCGACCGGCCGTCCAGGCTCCGGTCAAGCCCAGCGAGTACACCGAGGCCGAGGTCAACGCGCTGGCCGCCTACGTCGCGTCGCTGGGCCCGGGCCCGGCCATCCCGGACCCCCAGCAGTACACGCCGACGGGTTTGAGCAGCGCTGACATCGCGCGCGGTGGTGAGCTGTTCCGCACCAACTGCTCGGCATGCCACAACTTCGCCGGGGCCGGCGGTGCCCTCCCGGGCGGGAAGTACGCCCCGTCGCTCTACGGTTCGAGCAATCTCCACATCTACGAGGCGCTGATCACCGGGCCGCAGCAGATGCCGGTGTTCTCCGACAACGTGATGACCCCCCAGGACAAGCGGGCCATCATCGCCTACCTCAACGACCTGCACTCCAGCCCCGACCGCGGCGGCCTGGCCCTGGGTGCTCTTGGTCCGGTGAGCGAAGGCCTGTGGGCCTGGATCCTGGGCTTGGGCAGCCTGGTCGGTTTCGCCATCTGGATCGCCGCCAAGGGGGCTAAAGCACGATGAGCAAGTACGAGCTGGGAGCGGGCCACGGGGGCGACCTCGGCCACGACGACGACAACATGTCCCGCGAGCTGGACCTGGTCGAGGACTCCGACCGCTTTCCGGTGCCCGATCCGGGCATCGAGCAGCACATACCTCGGCTCACCGACGTCGACGACAGGGCTGCCGACCGAGCGACGCGGCAGGTCGCCACCATGTTCGGTCTGGTACCGGTGCTGGCCATCGCCTTCGTGGTGATCTACTTCGCAGTCCCTCGTGACGCCACGGTGGACTTCGGCTTCATCCACGCCGACGCCCAGCACGTGGGAATGGGGGTGACCTTGGGGCTGGCCATTCTGCTGATCGGGATCGGGGCAGTCCAGTGGGCCCGGCAGCTGATGTCGGACGTGGAGATGGTGGATGAGCGTCACGAAGCCACCTCGAGTCCCGAAGACCGAGCGGCCATCCTGCAGGATCTCGAAGTCGGCGTGGAAGAGTCGCAGATCAAACGCCGGAAGGTGCTCGGCTACAGTCTCGTCGGCGCGATCGGGGCCTTGGTGTTGCCCGTGCTGGCGCTGTTCGCCGACCTGGGACCCAAGCCCACCAAGCGGCTTCGTGCCGCCACCATCGAGCACACCATCTGGGCCGAAGGGGTCCGCCTCGTCAACGACGTGACGTATCTACCGATCAAGGCCTCGTCAGTGGAGATCGGCCAGCTGGTCAACGCGGAGCCGGAGAATCTCAAGGATCTCGAAGGTGTCGAGTTCAATACCGAGAAGGCCAAGGCGGCCATCATCATCGTCCGGATGGACCCCAACTCCATCAAGATCCCCGGGTCCCGCAAGGACTGGGCGGTCAACGGTATTCTGTGCTACTCCAAGATCTGCACCCACGTCGGCTGTCCCATCAGCCTGTGGGAACAGCAGACCCACCACCTGCTCTGCCCCTGTCACCAGTCGACGTTCGACTTGGGTGACTCCGGAGTGGTCGTTTTCGGACCGGCGGCACGTTCCCTGCCGCAGCTGCCGATCACGACCGACGCCGAGGGTTTCCTGGTAGCACGCAGTGGTTTCACCGTCCCGGTCGGTCCGAGCTTCTTCGAACGGGACTCACGCAATGACTACAAGCAAGGTGACGCATAATGGCCAGACCAGTTGCCACAGTGACCGGAGACCCGGCTGTCGAGGCAATTACCCCTGATCAAGAGATGGGCCCCGTCTTCAAGACGGCGGCCGGACCCATGAAATGGGCCGACGAACGGCTGGGGCTGGCGGCCCTCGGCCGCAAGAACCTCCGCAAGATCTTTCCCGACCACTGGTCGTTCCTGCTGGGGGAGGTGGCGCTGTACTCGTTCATCATCTGCCTGCTCAGCGGCGTGTTCCTGACCATCTGGTACAAGCCGTCCATGGGCGAGGTC
>JBBRYD010000035.1:0-30668 GCA_038238065.1 Propionibacteriales bacterium
AGCCCACCCAGCAGCGGGATGGTCGCGCCGAACAGAGCCAGCCCGGCGAACACCGGGGTCAGGCTGCTCATCCCGAGCGCGTCGGCGGCGTACGGCACGATGATGGTGCCGGCCACGATGAGCAACGGCTGCGGGAACCGGGTCAGCCGCTGCCACTCACGCCAGGTGATCGCCTGGAGCCCGAGGCCCTTGCCCCGTCGCGGCTTGACGTGGCCGACCTCGACCGCATGCCGCTCGACCACGATGTCGCGGGCCAGCCCGATGTCCAGGGCGAAGAACGCCCCCGAGATACCGCTGACCAGGGCGCCCCCGCTGAGCAGCCGGGTCCGACGGATGCGACCCAGCCGAGCCCGAGCCAGGATGATGCTGGCCAGCAGGACCAGGAACGAGAAGCCGATCAGCACCACGCCCAGCTCGACCCCGACCTCGTCGGACAGCCCGAGGCTGAACCAGCCGGCGGCCACCCCCACCACCAACAGCAGCGCCGCTACCCCGACGACGCCGAAGAAGTAGGAGAAGATCTGGGTCAGCCGGTGGTGCTCGGCGCCCTGCTGCGCGGCCGCGAAGGCCACCGCGGCAGCGCAGGAGAGTCCAGTCGCCCCCGCCCAGACCAGCACGGCGTCGAGGCCGGAACCGGTCAGCGCGGAGATCAGGCCGCCGACCACGGCCCCACCCGCCAGGGCCGCCGCCACCGCTCCGACCAGCCGGGAACCCAGCAGCTTGGCCCGTTGGATCGGTGCGTCCAGCAACCAGAAGCCCTCAGCGGCCGAAGCCAGCACCGGGCCGAAGAGACGGCTGAGCGCCAACGCCGCCGCCGCGGCTGCGGCGAACGCCGCCCACGGCAGCACGGTCCGCGCTGACAGGCACGCCTCGGTGTCGCACTGCGCGATCACCCGCTGCGCGTTCAGCACCACGTTGATGATCATGGCGCCGATCATCAGGGCGCCGATCAGCACCACGTAGGCGTCGTGGAACGCCTCGGTCAGGTTCTTGGTGGCCCGGCCCGAGCGCCAGTCGCGGATCAGCCGCTTGAGCTCACGCGGGCTGGCCGGGGTCAGCTGTTCCGGGTCGGGGCCATCGTCGAAGACGGCATCATCGGCCGTGTCCAGGGTGCTCATCCGCGCGCCGCCCCCAGCTCCACGATCCGGGTCGCCACGGTCTCGACCAGGCTGGGTTCGTGGCTGGCGAAGACGATGGCCAGGCCCTGTTGGCGCTCGCTCTTCAACCGCTCCGCCAGCCAGCGCACGCCCTCGGTGTCGAGGCGCTGCTCGGGTTCGTCGAGCACCAGCAGCCTGCGCGGTCGGACGAACGCCGTGGCCAGGGCCAGACGCCGCCGCTGACCCGACGACAGCGTGCCGGGCAGCTGACCGGACTGCGGCACCAGCTGCACCTCCGCCAGCACCTCGTCGACCACCTCGTCGGGGTCGCTGATGCCGTGCGCCCGCGCCAGCAGGTCGAGGTGCTCCACCACGCTCAGGTCGGGGAAGAAGTCGAGGTCGTCGATCACGGTGGCTACGTCACGCCGGATCTGCGGGGAGGTCTCGGCCATCCGGTTGCCGCACACCTCGACGGTCCCGTCGTCGGGTTTGTCGGCGCCGATCAGGCACCGCAACAGCGTCGACTTCCCGGCTCCGTTACGTCCCGTGAGCGCGATCGCCTCGCCGGCCCGCACCTCGAGGTTGAACTTGTCGAAGATGGTGACGGGTCCGAAGGCGCGCTTGAGCCCCGTCACCTTGAGGATGGTGGTGCGTTTGGCCATGGGGTGATTCTGCCCGGTGGTTGGTGAACCGCCCGCATGGCGGGGTGAATCGAGATGGCGACCAATCCGCGCGACACCGGGCACCGAACCATTCCCGAGAGACAGAAGCCTTCTGTCGAGAACATCACCAAAGTCCTCATAGGAGGAAACCAGAATGTCCAGCACCTCACGTTTCGCCAAGATCGCCGCCCTCACGGCAGCCATCGCCTTCCCCCTGACCCTGGCAGCCTGTGGCGGTGGAGCAACGGCGGATCCCGGCACCGCGAGCGCCCCGTCGGCCTCCAGCAGCCAGATGGCTTCCCCGTCGATGAGCCCGTCCGACTCGGCCTCGGCTTCGACGTCCATGACCGACCAGCCCTTCGGCTCGGCCTGCGCGTCCGTCCCGAAGACCGGCAAGGGTTCCTTCGACGGCATGTCCGCCGACCCGGTCGCCACCGCAGCCAGCAACAACCCGGCCCTGAGCACCTTGGTCACCGCGGTCAAGGCTGCCGGCCTCGTCGACACGCTGAACACCGCCCCGGCCCTGACCGTCTTCGCGCCGGCCAACAGCGCTTTCGCCGCCATGGACCCGGCCACCCTGAAGAAGGCCCTGGGTGACCCCAAGGGCCTGCTCACCGACGTTTTGACCGCTCACGTGGTCTCGGGCAAGATCAGCCCTGACAAGCTGGCCGGCACCCACCAGTCGCTGAACAAGGACCAGAAGATCACCGTCACCGGTTCCGGTGAGAGCTTCAAGGTCAACGGTCAGGCCAGCGTCGTCTGCGGCAACGTGCAGACCGCCAACGCCACGGTCTACATCATCGACGCCGTGCTGCTGCCGAAGTCCTGATCCAGGACCACGCACGTAGGGTGTTCATAACATGAGCATCTTCGCGGTACCGCCCGGCCCGGGAGGCAAGTCTTCCCGGACCGGGCAGCCGGACCCTCTACCCAGCGGGCGTGCCGCCGAGAACGAGCGGCTCGCCGAGCTCGTCGTCCAGGCTTCACGCGGGCACGAGGCGGCGTTCGCTGAGCTGTACGACCTCACCTCGAGTCGCATCTACGGCGTCATACTGAGGGTGTTGCGGTCTGCTGACCACGCCGCTGAGGTCACCCAGGAGGTGTACGTCGAAATCTGGCGTCAGTCGGCTCGATACGCTCCCGACAAGGGCAGCGTGCTCGGGTGGATGACGACCATGGCGCACCGCCGAGCGGTCGACCGGGTTCGCTCGGTCAGCAGTGACGTGGCACGGGACGAGAAGTACGCGCTGAAGACCGCTGACCGAGAAGTGGATGTGGTCTGGGACGGCGTGGAACAAAGGCTAGATGTCGAACGAGTACGCAAAGGAATGGCTTCGTTGACCGCTATCCAGCGGGAGGCTCTGACCTTGGCCTACTTCGGGGGTTACACCCAGAGCCAGGTCGCGCAGCTGTTGAAGCTGCCGCTCGGCACCGTGAAAACCAGAATCAGAGACGGCCTGATCGGCCTACGAGACGCGTTGGGAGTGGAGACATGAGCGAGATACACGTATCGGTCGGCTCCTACGTGGTCAACGCCCTCGACGACGACGAGCTGACCGAGTTCGAAGCCCACCTGGCGACCTGCGAGACCTGCCGACGAGAAGTCGTGGAGTTCTCCGAGACCGCCGCTCAGCTGAGCACCATCACCGAGACCCCTCCGCCGCCGGCGCTGCGCGACTCGATCCTGTCCGCCATCCAGCAGGTACGACCACTGCCACCGGAAGAGATCGAGACCGTACCGGTCGTCGCTCGACGGGCCAGCACGACCGTCGAGGACGTACCGGTCGAGGAAGCACCACCTGTGGTCGACGAGCTGGCGCTGCGTCGCCAGCGACGGTCCACCCGGTTCCTCGCCCTGGCCGTCGCCGCGGCCATGGTCATCGCCCTGGGCCTCGGTGGCTGGGTGGTGAACCTCGTGCAGGCCCGACAGGCCATCGTGGCCGAGTCGACGCTGGAGACGCAGCTGCTCACCGCACCCGACGCCGTGACGTCCCCGGTGACGCTGAAGAACGGCGGTCACGCGAGCTTCGTCTCCTCGAAGTCGCTGGACAAGGCCCTGTTCATCGGTGGCCAGCTGCCCGACCCGGGCACCGACAAGCTGTACCAGCTGTGGACCATCAGGGGCGCTACGGCCGTGCCCGACGCTCTGCTGTCGGGCGGACAGGGTCAGAAGGCCTGGTTCACGGGCGCTGTCGCGTCGTCGGACGGTCTGGCGGTGACCATCGAGCCGAAGACGGGTTCGACCAGACCGACGTCGCCGATTCTGGCCAGCGCGAACGTCTGAGCACACCGACCAGAGCTTGTCGATAGCCCTGCGACAGGCTCAGGGACCGGTGGCCGACCATAACTGTCGGAGCCCCGTGGCACGCTGTTGGTGTGCCTGACCGTGATGAGTCCCGAGCCACCCTCGCCAAGCGGCGGGGGGATGTTGCGGACATGTTCGACCGGGTCGCGGCCCGGTATGACCTGGCGAACGACGTGCTGTCGCTGGGTCAGGACCGAGCGTGGCGGAGGCTCGTGGTCGAGGCCGTCGATCCCCGACCCGGCCAGCTCATCCTCGACCTGGCCGCCGGCACCGGGACCTCGAGCGAACCGTTCGCCCTGGCCGGGGCGGCGGTGTTCCCCACCGATCTGTCGCTGGGCATGCTCGACGTCGGCAAGAGGCGCTCCCCAGGGCTGCCGTTCGTCGCCGCCGACGCGCTCAGGCTGCCGTACGCCGACGCCAGCTTCGACGCCGTCACCATCTCCTTCGGCCTGCGTAACGTCGAGGACACCGCGACGGCCCTGACGGAGATGCGCCGGGTCACCAGACCGGGCGGCGTGCTCGTGGTCTGCGAGTTCTCCACCCCGCTCTGGAAGCCGTTCCGCACGCTCTACGCCAACTATCTGGTGGCGGCCATCCCGAAGATCGCCGGAGTGGTGTCGTCCAACCGGCCGGCGTACGCATACCTGGCCGAGTCCATCCAGGCCTGGCCCGACCAGGCGGAGCTCGCCGCCCTGATCACCACGGCCGGTTGGCGCCAGGTCGAGTGGCGCAACCTGTCCGGCGGCATCGTGGCCCTGCACCGGGCCAGGGCCTGACGATGGCCGGCGCCCTTCGCTGCTGTCCTCGGCCTCGGCCGCGATGACCATCCTGCTCGGCGCCTACGCCGCCCGCAGTTGCCCGGTGAAGACCCAGAACGCGTTCGACGCGACCCTCCAGCGGCCGGCCGGGGAGCCCGACGAGTCTCTGGCCGAGCTGTTCGACGGTGGCTCGCAGTTCGAGGACGAGGTACTCACGGAGCTGGTCAGCGCAGCGACCGGACAGGTCGTCGATCTCCGCGGTCTCGGCGACTCGGCCACAGCCCGCACGCAAGCGTGCCTGGCCGCCCTGCGGTCCGGCGCCGACGTGATCCTGGGCGGCTCGCTACCGCTCGACGTGGCGGGCCATCGGAAAGGCTCCCCCGACCTGTTGGTCCGCGGAGTCGACTCCGAGCAGGGGTCCCCTCGGTACCACCCGGTGGAGGTCAAGTGGCACAAGATCATCGAACGCCGCAACCTGCGGCGGGGACCGACAGCTCCCACTGTGACCTACACCACCCTGGCCCGCCCGCGACCCCTGTCTCCCGAACGCCTCCCGGGCTTCGGGTTACGGGTGGCCAGCCGGGAGGCCGACCTGATCCAGCTGGCGCACTATCACCGGATGCTCGAAGCGGCCGGGTTCGCCGCCAGCGACTCCGCCCTGGCCGCGGTGATCGGCACCGACGACGTGCTCGGCCAGCGAGTCCTCGCCTGGGTCGACCTGAGCCTGCCGTTGGTACGGACGTTCTCCCGTACCGAGACCGAAGGTTGGCGGTTGCGGAGCGTGCTGGAGCGCTACGACCACGAACAGGCCTTCCGGGTGGCTGTCGCCCAGGTCGCCCAACACCAGACCGGGCATCCCGAGACCGATCCTGCGCCGTTGGTCCGACCCATCGTGACGTCCGAGTGCGGCCGGTGCCCCTGGTGGGAGCACTGTCGCCCACAGCTCGATCCCGACGACGTCAGCCTCCGGATCGCCAAGGGCCCGCTGGATGTCCGGGAGATCGCGACCCTGCGCCGGCACGGCGTGCAGACCATCACCGACCTGGCCACGGCCGACCTCGACGAGCTGCTCGCGTCCTACCTCCCGGAGGTGACGCACCGCAGTGGCGCCCAGAGCCGGCTCCAGGTCGCCACCCGGCGGGCCCGGATGCTGATCAGCGGCGAGCCGTTCGAGCGCGAGACCAGCGGCCCGATCCCGGTCCCTGCCGCCGAGCTGGAGGTCGACTTCGACATCGAGACCGCCGCCGACGGCCAGATCTATCTCTGGGGCTTCCTGGTCAACGACCCGACAGCCGGTGCGGCCAGCCGGTACGTCGAGTTCAGCCGGTTCGAGGACCTGGACGCCGACGCCGAAGCCGAGCTGGGTCGGGCGGCGCTGACCTGGCTCACCGACCTCCTGCAATCAACCCGGACTGTTCGGGTGTACCACTACAGCGCCTACGAGGTGGTGGCCATCCGCACTCTCGCCGACCGCGTCGGTGACCCGCTGCTGCTCCAGGCGGCCGACTACGCCGAGCGCGAGTTCGTCGACCTGCTCGAGGTGGTCAAGACGCACTTCTTCGGGGTGGCGGGGCTCGGCCTCAAGGTGGTCGCCCAGCGGGCAGCCGGCTTCCACTGGCGCGACGACGACCCCGGCGGTCTCAACTCGCAACGCTGGTTCCTCGACGCCGTGCACGGTGAGAGCGCCGAGGTCCGTGGCGCAGCCCGGCAGCGGGTGCTGGACTACAACGAGGACGACGTGATCGCCACCGCGCGAGTCAGAGCGTGGCTGCGAGGCTGTTGATCTCGGCGCTGAGGGTGCGGCGATGTGAGCGGTCCACGATCGCTTCGACGACCTCGAGGCCCAACGGCGGTTCGGCCAGCACCTCGTCGGCCTGCTCCAGCCGCTCGATCCGGCGATAGGCCGCCCCCATGGCCTCGGCGAGGCGCCGCAGGTCGACGCCGTGTGGCGTACCGAAAATCCGCTCGAACGCACCCATGTGGGCCGGCAGGCCGTGCTCCAGGGTCGCGAAGATGCTGCCACCGTCGTCGTTGGCGACCAGCAGCCGCAGGTCGGGGGTGGGCTCGGAGGGACCGATGATCAGCCCGTTGGAGTCGTGCAGGAAGGTCAGGTCGCCCAGCAGTGCGTGGGTGGGGTGACCGGTGGCCAGCGCCACTCCGACCGCAGTGGACACCGTTCCGTCGATGCCGGACAACCCACGGTTGGCGTAGACGGTGGCCGGTGCCGGGTTGATGGCCGCCAGGTCGAGATCACGGATGGGGTTGGACGAACCCACGACCAACGTGTCAGCCCGGTCGAGGATGGCCCACAGCATCGCGGCCAACGCCGGGCCGCTGAGCTCGGCTCGTCCAGCCAGCAGCCGGTCGAGCTGCGGACGGAGGGTCTCATCGGCGGACTGCCACCGACCGAGCCAGTCGGCGGAGTCGGGCTCGAGCCGAACGGCCGCGGTGACCAGCGTCGCCCGCGCACCGGGGTCGATCCAGTCGGCGTGGTCGGTGACCACGATCAGCTCGATGTCGTTGCGCTGCAGCAGCCGGCCGACCGGCCGCGACAGTGTGGGATGGCCGAACATGATGACCCGTTCGATGTCCTCGGCCAGACTCGACTGGAGCAGCAGCCGATAGGTGCCGATGGCCTGGGGGCCTCGCCGTGCGTTGCTGGACGGCTCGGCCAGCAGCGGCACCCCCGCGGCGGCGGCCAGCTCAGCGGCGGCCCGACCGGTCTGGGGGGTCGCGTCACCGGCCAGGATCACGGTCTGCGCGCCCACGGCCAGCTCCACCGGCACGGGCAGCTCCGGGAAGCTCTGGACCACCAGGTCGGGATGAGACGGCACGCTTTCAGTACCGGGCGACAGCGGCTCGGTGAACGAGATGTTGAGGTGCACCGGTCCGGGAGACCGGGTCCGCTCCCCGGTGGCCGCGGCCAGCGCCCGGGCGAGATGGAAGCGCCACATGTGCGGTCCCCCGCCGGTGTCGTCGAGCTGCACCTCCGCTCGGACGTGGGCGGCGAACAGGTGCTGCTGGTCAGTGGTCTGGTTGGCGCCGGAGTCGATCAGGTAGCGCGGCCGGTCGGCGCTGATCACGACCAGCGGGACGTGGCTGTGCGCAGCCTCCAGCACGGCCGGATGCAGGTTGGCCACCGCCGTCCCCGAGGTGGTGACCACCGGCACCGGCAGCTGGGTGGCCTTGGCCAGGCCGAGGGCCAGGAACGCTGCGCTGCGCTCGTCGATCCGCACGTGCAGGGTGAGCAGGCCGATCTTGTCGGCCTCGAACAGCTCGTAGGCCAACGGCGCACTGCGTGAACCGGGCGCCAGCACGACGTCGCGGATACCGCGGGTGATCAGCTCCTCCACGATCACCCGGGCGCAGAGCGTCGCGTTACCCACTCCGGGCTCCCGCCCGGCTCGCCGACGTCACCAGTCGAGCCTGCCAGAAGTCCTGCCGCTCCGCAGCGGCGGCGCAGCGCTCCAGCGCACGGGCGGAGATCTCCAGCGTCCCGACCGGCAACATGCCGTCGACCGCGACCAGTGGAGTGGCCGCCAAGTCGTCGGTCAGCAGCGCGACGGTGTTGAGGCCGCAGGCGTACGGCAGCTCGGGCAGGGCGGCGGCCAGGGCCAGCCCGGCACGGATCCCGATCGAGGTCTCCAGCGCACTGGACACGACCACCGGCAGCCCGATCCGTTCGGCGATCTCCAGACAGGCGCGGACACCACCCAGCGGCTGGACCTTCAGCACCGCGATGTCGGCGGCCTCCAGCTCGGCCACCCGGTACGGGTCGTCGGCTCGGCGGATGGACTCGTCGGCCGCGATGAGCACGTCGACCCCGGACCGGGCCAGCCGACGTCGGAGCTCGGCCAGCTCCTCGACCGTGCGGCAGGGCTGCTCGACGTACTCCAGGTCGCACGCGGCGAGCGCTCGGATCGCCGTCATCGCCTGGTCGACACTCCAGCCACCGTTGGCGTCGATCCGGACCCGGCCGGCCGGGCCCAGGGCAGCGCGGACGGCTTCGGTCCGGGACACATCGTCGGCCAGGCTCTGGCCCGGTTCGCTCACCTTCACCTTGGCGGTGGAGCAGCCGGAACGGCGTACCAGGTCGTGGGCCGGCTGGGCGCCCAGAGCAGGGACTGTGCAGTTCACCGGTACCACGGAGCGGACGGGCGCCGGCCAACCCAGGTCGGCGGCCTCGTCGGCGGCCTTCAGCCAGGGGATGATCTCGTCGCCGGCGTAGTCGAGGAACGGGCTCCACTCGGCCCAGCCGGCCGCGCCCTGCCACACCACACCCTCGCGGACGGTGATGCCTCGGAACCTGGTCCGGAGGGGGATCGCGTAGGCGTGGATGGGGCGGGGCACTCCCTCAGTCTTCCCCAAGGCGCAACCGGCTCCACGGCCCGGCACTAATCTTGACTCGTGACGCAGTCCCCCAGCACTGGACGCCTGCTGCGACCCGTGGGGGACGAGACACTGGCGGCGGCGTTCGAGGACGCGCTGACCGGTGGTCCGCCACTGCTGCCCCTGCCGCCCTCCGACGCCGAGCAGCGACGGGTCCTCGACCTGGCGCGCATCAGCCAGCCGGTCAGCGAGCCCGACGCCGTCGTGGTGGTGGCCACCTCTGGCTCCACCGGTCGGCCGAAGGGGGTGGTGCTGTCCCGCGGCGCCGTCGCCGCCTCGGTCGCCGCAACCCACGACCGGCTCGGTGGTCCGGGCGACTGGGTGCTCGCCGTGCCCGCGCACTACGTGGCGGGCTTGATGGTGCTCGCGCGCACCATCCTGGCGGGCACAGCCGTGCACCGGATCGCCTCGGACCTGAGTGACCTACCGATCGCGGTGGCGCAGCTGACCGGGCGACGCTACCTCTCGCTGGTCCCCACCCAGCTCGTCCGCGCCTATGCTGATCCGCGGCTGGTCGAGGCCCTGGCCACCTTCGATGCGGTACTGCTCGGCGGAGCGGCCGCCGACCCGGCGCTGCTCGCGGACGCCCGCGGCCGGGGCATCCCGATCGTCACCACGTACGGGATGAGCGAGACCTGCGGCGGCTGCGTCTACGACGGAGTGCCGCTGGACGGCGTCGAGGTGGACGTCGAGGCCGACACCGGCAGGATCCTGATCGGTGGCCTGACGCTCTTCTCGGGCTATCGACGGCAACCGGACCTCACCGCGGCGACGTTGCGCAACGGTCGGCTGCTGACCCAGGACCGTGGCGTGTGGCGCGACCAGCTGCTGAGGGTGACCGGCCGGATGGACGACGTGGTGGTCTCCGGTGGGGTCAACGTCGACCTGGCCGCGGTGGAGCGAGCGGCCCAGACCTGGCCCGGCCGGGACGGGTCCGAGATCGCCGTGGTCGGAGTACCGGACGACGAGTGGGGCACCGCTGTGGTGGCGGTCACCGACGGCTCGGGGTCGGAGGCCGACCTGCGCGCGTACCTCCGCCGTAGCCTGAGCCCCATGGCCGCTCCCCGTCGACTCGCTCATCTGCCGGTGCTCCCCCGGACGGAGAGCGGCAAGATCGACCGGCAGCGCCTGATCGTGGAGCTGGCTCAGGCCGAGACAGCCGGCCCGACGCGATGACGGCAGAAGCGCTCCCAGGGCCGACCCGCGCACAGTGGGTCGAGGGCGCCCGGCCCCGGACGCTACCGGCCGCCGTTGCTCCCGTTCTGGTCGGGACCGGCGCCGCCATCGTCGCGGGCGGGTTCTCGGCCTCCCGGGCGTTACTGGCGCTGGTGGTCAGCCTCGCCCTGCAGGTCGGGGTGAACTTCGCCAACGACTACTCCGACGGCATCCGGGGTACCGACGCCGACCGGGTCGGTCCGCTGCGGCTTGTCGGTTCCGGGCTGGCGCAACCAGCGAGGGTCAAGCGAGCGGCGTTCGTCTGCTTCGGCGTGGCCGCCGTGGCCGGCGTCATCGTCGTGATCCTATCCTCACAGTGGTGGCTGTCGGCGGTGGGCGCGGCCAGCATCGCGGCCGCCTGGTACTACACCGGCGGCAAGCGCCCCTACGGGTATGCGGGACTGGGCGAGCTCTTCGTCTTCGTCTTCTTCGGCCTCGTCGCGGTCTGCGGCACCACGCTGGTCCAGGTGGGACGGGTCACGCTCCCTGCCCTGCTGGGCGGTGTCGGCATCGGCGCCCTGGCCTGTGCGCTGTTGGTGGCCAACAACCTGCGGGACATCGTGGGCGATCGGCAGGTGGGCAAGCGCACCCTGGCCACCCGGCTGGGCGCCGAACGAACGCGAGCCACCTACGTCGGTTTGGTGGCGGTCGCCCTGGTGGCCCTCGTGGCCCTGGCCGCGCTGACCAGCTGGTGGGCGCTGCTCGGTGTGGTCGGGCTGGTCATGCTGGTGCCCGCCATCCGCGTCGTCACCAGCGGCGCGGTCGGCCCGGCCCTGATCCAGGTGCTCAAGGTCACGGGTCTTGGTGAGCTGGTCTACGCCGTCGGCATCATCACCGGCCTGGCCCTCAGCCGGCTCTAGCGCGCTCCCCGAGCACGGGGCGCCAGGTCGCGCCGCGGCAAACTCGTCTCTCGATGTCCCGAAGAGCTGGATCGATGCCGAAGACCGCCTCGAGTGGTTGGTTTACCGCGGGAGCGATCCGGCAGACCTCTGCACTCCCCGGTCAAGAGACCTCGCGCGTCGGTCAACCCAGCTGCCCCGACGCGATGAAGCGCTCCAGAGCGGCACGCGGACGCTCCAGGTCCCAGCCCCGGTCGGCGACCCAGCCGTCGTTGTAGTACGTCTGGACGTAGCGCGATCCGCTGTCGCAGATCAGGGTGACCACCGAGCCCCGTTCACCCCTCGCGACCATCTCCGCGATCAGGGTCAGGGCGCCCCACATGTTGGTGCCGGTGGACCCGCCGACGGAACGACCGAGCCGTTCGCTGGTCCAGCGCATGGCCGCGACCGACGCCGCATCGGGCACCTGTTCCATCCGGTCCACCACCGACGGGATGAAGCTCGGCTCGACCCGGGGCCGGCCGATGCCCTCGATCCGGGACCCTCGGCCGGTGACGGTGGCGTCCGAGCTCACGTACGACGGGTAGAACGCCGAGCCCTCCGGGTCGACCACACACAGCCGGGTGTCGTACTTCTGCAACCGGAGGTAGCGCCCGATGGTGGCGCTGGTCCCGCCCGTCCCGGCGCCGACCACCACCCAGGCCGGGATCGGGTGCGCCTCCCGCTCGAGCTGGGCGAACATGGACTCGGCGATGTTGTTGTTGCCGCGCCAGTCGGTGGCGCGTTCGGCGTAGGTGAACTGGTCGAGGAAGTGGCCGCCCCGCTCCTCGGCCAGCTCGGCAGCCACCGCGTAGATGGTGCCGGGGTCGTCGACCAGGTGACAGTCGCCACCGTAGAAGTGGATGAGGTCGCACTTCTCCCGCACGGTGCTGGTCGGCATCACCGCCACGAAGGGCAGCCCCAACAGAGACGCGAAGTAGGCCTCGCTGACCGCCGTCGACCCCGACGACGCCTCCACCAGCGTGGTGCCCTCGCTGATCCAGTTGTTGCACAGCCCGTACAGCACCAGCGAGCGGGCCAGCCGGTGCTTGAGGCTGCCGGTCGGATGCACCGACTCGTCCTTCAGATACAGGCTGATCCCCCACTCCACCGGCAGCGGGAAGACCAGCAGATGCGTGTCAGCACTCCGGTTGGCGTCCGCCTCCACCCGATCGATCGCCCACGCGTGCCAATCCCGCGAGCAGGACATCAGATGACCGGCGGGTGACCGGCCTGGGCCATCCGCCAGATCGTCTGCCAGCTCATCGGCCGACGAGCGCCGCACGGCAGGGTCAGGCCCTGTCGGAATCCACGCAGCGTCTCGCGCCAGGCCCAGCCGGACCGAAGCCGGATGCCGCTGACCAACGCCCAGTTGAACACGTACAGCAGCGCCACGGGCACCGGCAGGTTGCGGCGGGCCAGCCAGACCCGGTTCCGCGCCTGGAGCCGATAGAACTCGGCGTGCCGGGTCGGCTGGATCGCCGGGTGGTGCACCTCGATCTCACCGTCGTAGCGGACGTGGAAGCCCCCGTCCCAGACGCGCCAGGCCAGCTCGATCCCTTCGTGGGCGTACCAGAACTCCTTCGGCCAACCGCCGCTGAAGTCGAAGGCCGGCCGGGTGAGCGCCACGGCACCCTCCCAGACCGACATGGCCGGGCTGCTCCGTCCCGGGTCGCCGACGCGCAGCCGCGGGGTCCAGCGACGCGGCGCCGGTCGGCCGTCGGGGTCCACCACCCGGGGCTGGATCAGCCCGAGCTCCGGGTCGGCGTGGAAGTGGGCGGCCATCCGTCCCAGCACGGCGTCGTCGGGCAGCGACGCGTCGTCGTCGAGGAAGAACAGTAGGTCACCCGACACCAGCGGTACGCCGGCGTTGCGGCCGGCGGGGATGCCCAGGTTCTCGGCCAGGCCCAGGGCGCGGACGCCGTCCGGCAGCCCGACCGGTTGCCACCCGTTGCCGACCACCACCACGTCCAGCACCACGTCGCGCTGGTCGAGCAACGATCGCAGCGCGCGGTCCAGGTCGTCCGGGCGGCCCCCCATGGTGAGCACGACCACCCCGTAGTGCGGCAGCACAGCCTGGTCCACCGGTTCGCGTGCCGGCTGGTTCGCCGGCTCATCGGTCACCGCAACCCTCCTCACCGCAGCCTCGAAGACGTCAGCACCGCGGCGAGGTGCCCGACGACGGTGATCGCGGCGGCGATCACCAGTCCGGCCAGCAACACTTGGGTGGCCCGTCCGTCCGCACCGACCACGTCGATGATGACGGCGACCAGGATCAGCAACGACAGCTCGACGGAGTGGAACACCCGATGGAACGGGACCAGCCGTGCGACCTGGCGGAGCGTCCGCAGCAGTCCCCGGCTCGGCACCCGGACGTCTTCGGCGTCGCGCACCTGGGTCATCCCGGCGTAGGCCCGAGCCACGTGCACGAGATCGTTCTCGACCTTGTTGAGGGCGACCAGCAGGCCGAGGAGCAGACCGAGGGTGATCCACACCCCACTCAGCTGGACCGCGCCGGTCGTCCGGACCCCGAGAGCCACGGCGATTCCGCACTCGGCCAGGTAATGACCCACCCGGTCGAGATAGACCCCGAGCGGTGACGACTTCTGCCGCCACCGGGCGACCTCACCGTCGGAGCAGTCCAGCAGCATCTGCAGCTGCACCAGCAGCACCGCCAGGATCGCTCCGAGCAGTCCCACCCAGGCCGTGGACACCGCAGCCAGCACGGCGGCGAGGATCATCAGCCACGTCACCCCGTTGGCCGAGAAGCCCGCCCTCAACAGCACCCGAGTCAGGTACGGCGAAATATCTCGGAGGTACGCCGAGGCCACCCAGTGCTCAGCTCCGGCCCGGGTCCGTACGCTCTCGGGCTGGGTCACCCGCCGCAGCTCGGCGATGCTGGGGTTGCTCGGCCGCTGGGATTCGGTGACGGGGTCGTTCACCGCCCGAGCCGACAAGCGTCATCAGGGGTTCTCAGACAGGCCATTGACACAGCCTAGCGGCGAGTTGTGATGACTCAGGGCAAGACGCATACTTCACTCATGGGCCGAGTCATGCCGTTCGTCATCTGGGCGCTGCTCACCATCTACTGCGTGGTCGAGGTCGCTCAGGCACCACGGTTCGCCGTGCGTCGGATGCCCCGCTGGCTGTGGGCAACGGCCGTCATCTGCCTGCCGATCGTCGGTGCCGCAGGCTGGCTGCTGCTCGGCCGGCCCACTGCCGAGTCCTCCGGGCGTCGCAGCCGCAACCTGAAGCCCAAGGCTCCCGACGACGACGTGGACTTCCTGCGCGGTCTGTAGCGATGAGCCGAAGGGCCGCCGCTCGCAGACCTACCATCGGCTCCTCAGTCGCGTGCCCGCGCGGCATCCACCGCCGCCTCGAACCGGCGGCTACTCCCCTGCTCAGCCGTCTCCCCGAAGTAGTGCTCCGCCAGCTCGGCCAGGGTCAGCGCGGCACCCGACTCGGTCGCTGAGTTCCCGTCGAGCTCGGCCAGGACCGAGACGATCTGGTCAGCCTGGTCGGCACGAAGCAGCCTGAGCGAGTCCAGCAGGGCTGACGGCGGGCGGAAGACCTGTGGTTCCACCGGTTCGGTCACCAGCAGCGGCTTGCCGGTGGCCAGCCAGTCGTAGGCGACGGCCGAGATGTCGGTGACGCACGCGTCGGCGAACGCCCACTCCCACCCGTAGTCGCCCTCGTCCACCAGGTGGCGGTCCCCGCCCTCCTTGAGCACGCTCCTGATCTGCCGGTCCGCCGCGGCGTGAGCGTGGGACGCCTGGCCGGTGCGGGGGTGCGGCCGGTAGATGATCCGTACGTCGCCCGCCGCCGCCAGCGCGGTCACCAGCGCGACGCCGTGGCTGACCAGCGACCCGTAGGCGATGCTCGGCCGATCACCCTCCCAGGTCGGGGCGTAGAAGATCCGACGCCCCGTATCGCGTCGCCAGTCAGGCGCCCCCGGGTAGACGTGGTCCAGCTGCGGCCGCCCCACCTGCACCGTCCGGGAGCGCGCGTCGAAACCGCGGAGGGCCTGACCCAGCCGCTGTTCGCCGGCGTCGCCGCCCACGAACACGAGGTCGTAGGCCTTGTGCTGGTTGGAGACGCTGGAGCCCTTGTCGCTCTCGCCGTGGCCGATCTGGATGTGCACCGGTGCGGCGAAGCGCAACATCCGAAAGTTGGGCTCCACCTGGTTGCAGTAGAGGACGACCCGGACGTCGCGTTCGCGGACCAGGTCCTCCAACGCCGCGCTGCCGCGGGCGAACGCCACCGGCAGCGTGCTGGTGCTGAGCACCAGGTCGCCGGTGTCGGGTCGGTCCACGATGACGAAGACCCCGTGGCGCTCGGCCAGCCGTTCCAACGGACGACGCCACTGTTCGAACTGGTAGGCGTTCTCGGGTCCGGTGGCGAAGAACAGGGCCACGGCCCCCTGGGGGATGTAGCCGTTCTGGCTGGACCGTCTGGCGAACGAGGACGCCTCCAGCTGGTTGCGCACCCGCGAGACGGCCTGGCGGCCGAGGCGGACGGGAAGGTTCAGCACCCGGCCACAGTAATCCAGCTGCCGCGCGCTACCGCTCGCTCCTGGGCCCGATCACTGCGGCTCGGGGTTCCCCTCCGCCTTGCCGGCTTCCTGTCCGATCTGCTTCTCCTGCTTGAAGTTCGGGTCGACGTTGCTCTCTGCCCGGTCACCGCTCCACTCGGTGTGGAAGATGCCGTCGACATCGGTGCGGTGGTACGTATGGGCGCCGAAGAAGTCGCGCTGCGCCTGGATCAGCGCGGCCGGTAGCCGGTCAGCCCGGATGCCGTCGTAGTACGCCAACGAGGAGGAGAAGGCGGGCGTCGGAATCCCGTTCTGTGCCGCGCCGGCCACGACCCGGCGCCACGCCGCCAGGCTGTGGCCCACGGCGTCGGCGAAGTAGTCGTCGGCCAGCAGCAGCGGCAGGTCGGGCTCACGTTCGTAGGCCTCGGTGATCCGGTTCAGGAAGCGGGCCCGGATGATGCAGCCGCCCCGCCAGATGCGGGCCATGGCGCCGCGGTCGATGTCCCAGTCGTACTCCTGGCTGGCGGCGGCGATCTGGTCGAACCCCTGCGAGTAAGCCACCACCTTGGAGGCGTAGAGCGCCTGGCGGACGTCCTCGACGAAGGCGTCCCGGTCGGCGATGCGCCACTCCTGAGTTTCGGCGGGCAGCTTGGCCCGGGCCGCCTCACGTTGCGGAGTCGAACCCGACAGGGCCCGGGCGAAGGTGGCCTCGGCGATCCCGGTGATGGGCACCCCCAGATCGAGGGCGTTCTGCACCGTCCAGCGGCCGGTGCCCTTCTGCTCGGCCTGGTCGAGCACGATGTCGACGAATGCCTGACCGGTCTCGGCGTCCACGTGCCCGAGCACGTCGGCGGTGATCTCGATCAGGAAGGACTCGAGGTCACCCTCGTTCCATCCCTTGAAGATCTCGGCGATCTCGGCGGCGGTGGCGCCGGTGCCCTGCCGGATCAGGTCGTAGGCCTCAGCGATCAGCTGCATGTCGGCGTACTCGATGCCGTTGTGCACCATCTTGACGTAGTGACCGGCGCCGTCGGACCCCACGTAGGTGCAGCAGGGCTCGCCGTCCACCTTCGCCGAGATGTCCTCCAGCAGCGGTCCGAGCGACGCGTACGACTCACGGGAACCACCGGGCATGATCGACGGTCCGTTGAGGGCGCCCTCCTCGCCGCCCGACACCCCCGTGCCGACGAAGTGGAGGCCGCGTTCCCTGAGCTCGTGCTCGCGCCGGATGGTGTCGGGGAAGTGAGCGTTGCCGGCGTCGATGATGATGTCGCCCTCCTCCATCAGGTCGGCGAGCTCCTCGATCACGGCGTCCGTACCGGGGCCCGCTTTGACCATGATGATGACCCGGCGCGGCCGCTCCAGGGAGGCCACGAAGTCAGCCATCTTCTCGGAGGCGATGAAGGCTCCGTCGTCGCCGTGCTCCGCGATCAGCGATTCGGTCTTGGCATAGCTCCGGTTGTGGATCGCCACCCGGTGTCCGTGACGGGCGAAGTTGCGGGCGAGGTTGCGCCCCATCACCGCGAGGCCCGTCACCCCGATCTGAGCCAATTCTGCCATTTTCGAACTCCTTTGCGATCATGAACCATCCAGGCGGCACCACGTCTTCTGCCTCTTCCGGTCAGCGTATCGGGTGCAGTCGGCAAGGATTCGTGGGCAATACTGTGCACAACCCAACGCAGGCGTCAGGAGATGACATGCTCCAGCCACTCGGGATCAGTCCCCAGGCCGAAGCGATCTACGTGGTGCTGGCGCCGATGGAGGCCGCGACGATCCCCGAGCTCGCCGATCTCGCGTCGGCCCGGCCCGAGCACGTGGACAAGCAGCTCGAGGAGCTCCGCCAGCTGGGTCTCGCCGCCGAGCTGTCTCAGGGTCTCTGGCAGGCGCTTCCGCTGTTGGACGTGGTCAACGCACTGCGCGCGCAACGGCTGTCCGAGCTGGAGACGGCGAGCGTGGCGGCCGAGTCACTGCACAGCCACCTGCTGGCGGCCACGGAGTCCCAGGCCGACAACATCAAGATCGTGGTCGGCCGCGAGGCGATCATCGCCGCCCGGCGTGATATCTGCAACGCGGCCAAGAAGGAGGTCTGCGCCTTCGACAAGCCGCCCCACGTCCAGGGTCGCCCCAACGCCACCGCCGAGAGCCTCCGCGAGGAGTCACCGGAGTGGCAGGCGCTCGAGCGCGGTACGAGCCTGCGCTGCGTCTACCACCCCGGGTTCGATGCCGACCGCCTCGCCGAGCTGGCCCTGTTCGCCGCCAAGGGTGAGAAGTCGCGGACCGCCCCGGTGCCCATGAAGCTGATCCTGGTCGACTCGCAGGTGGCCCTGATCCCCTCGATGCGCTCCTACAGTCCTGGGCACGAGCTGCGGGCGTCCATCACCCGGCACCCGATGCTGGTCGAGGCCCTGCAGTGGCTGTTCGAGACGGTGTGGGACACCTCGGTCCCGATCATCACCACCGGTTACACCGAGAACGACCCCCGCCGCCAGATGCTCATCTCGCTGCTCATGACCGGCTCGACCGACAGCGCCATCGCCAGCCAGCTGGGGATCAACGTCAGGTCGGTGCGTCGATGGATCTCGGAGCTGATGGACGAGCTGGGGGTGGCCACCCGACTGCAGCTCGGTGCGGCCCTGGTTCGCGCCGATGGGCTGCGGCAGGGGCATTGACCTAAGCCCTGCCCGTTCCCTTCTGACCGTGAGGCCACAGGGCGAGTCACCGCTACAAAAAGCAGCGCCCGCGGTCCTGGGGGGACCGCGGGCGTCGCCCAGGGGGAGGGGACCTGTGCCGGACCTCGGGGAAAGTCCCACACAGATTTACTGCACTCGGTTCAGCGGCGCTCACAACGCCTGCTCAACCTCCGGGAACGTCAGGTATCCCGGCTTCCTTTCGGAAGTTTTATGGTGTTCTCGACCGCCTGACCAGTCGGTGGTGCTAGATGCCGTTGGCGAACAGCTCACGGTCGGGCTGGTGCTGCCCATAGCTGACGCCGTTGGCTTGTCCAAAAGCCGCTTGGTCCCCCGGGCAGGCTTGCGCCGCCATCGGAGCAGCGGCCAATATCCCCAGTGATAGCACGCCGGTCACGGTAGCTGCCCCCAGCAGCCTGCCCGCCCGACGCACAACGTTCGTACGAAGCATGAGTTTCCTTCCGATTGGCCGCGCAGACGTCGTCTTCGACTTCCGCGATGCCCCTGACGTTTCTGAGTCGAACCTATGAGACATCAGGCGCGAAGTCACTACTTTGACGTGTCCGCTTGGCGACATGTCCTAAAGAGGACACCGCACTGAAGCACATTCTGTTGAGGAAGGGCGTCAAGACCGCCTCGCGATCGAGCCCTACAGACCAATCCTGCCCGACCACAGGCCGTCGGTCAAGAGTTTGGTCAGGCAGGCGTCCTCCCCTGCGACCCGATGGCCGGAACGGCTCATCGACACCACTGACGACACCGCCGCCGTCCACGGCATGGCACCCAAACGAGACCCACGACCGAATGTGCGAGGCTATTTCGGTGAACGAGACTCTTCCTTGACCCGGACCGCGATGCCCGGCGTCGTGGTCGGAAGTGGCGTCCGCGCCTACCTGCGGCTCCTCGGACACGGCCCCGCTGGGCGGCCCTTCCTCGCCGCACTGATCGCCCGACTCCCCTTGTCGATGGCTCCCTTGGGCATGTTGTTGCTGGTGCAGAACGAACGCGGTGCGTACGCCGTGGCCGGATTCGTCACCGGGGCATTCGCCGTCGGCTGCGCGGGTGGTACCCCCGTCTGGGGACGGCTGATGGACCGGTTCGGCCAGGTCCGGGTGCTGCTCCCCACCTCGTTGGCCAGCGCGGCACTGCTGGCTGCGCTGGCGGTGGCCACCGTCTACGGGGCCACCACCGCAGTGCTGGTCGTGTTCTCCGTGACCGCCGGACTCACGTTTCCACCGATGAGCCCGGCCATGCGCGCGGCTTGGCGCGTCATCCTGCCTGACCCCGACGCACGGCGGGTGGCGTTCGCGCTGGACGCCACAGCGATCGAGCTGATCTTCGTCGGCGGGCCTCTCCTGCTCTCGATCCTGCTCGCGGTGACGGCCCCCATCGTGCCGCTGCTGGTCACCGCGGGTCTGATGGCCGGCGGTGGGATCGCCTACTGTCGCACCGAGGCGGCTCGCCGTTCCCGTCCTCTCCGCTCGGTAGGGACGCAGGAGTCCGGCTGGTCCGCCGATACAGCCACGCCTGGGCGAAGAACAGCGGTGACCGCCACCGGGGTGGGTGCGCTGCTGTTCGTGATGCTGGCCCTGAGTGTGGGCTTCGGCCAGCTCGATACCTCGATGGCGGCCACGGCTGGGCAGCTGCTGGGTGGCACCGCTCACGTCGGTCTGCTCTTCGCAGCAATTGCCGGCGGCAGCACCGTCGGCGGTCTGGTCTTCGGGTCACGGAGCTGGACCTTCGACGAGCGTCGCGCCGTCCCCACCCTGTTGGCGGTGTTCGCGGTGCTGCTCGGGGTGATGGCGCTGCTGATGTCGCTGCCGCACGCGTCCCTCTGGCTGGTCTTCTCGCTCCTGTTCGTCACCGGCGTGACCATCGCCCCCACGCTGATCATGCAGCAAAGCCTGCTCGACCACCTGTCGCCGTCGGACCGGCTCAACGAGGCCCAGGCGTTCCTCTCCGCGTCGAACACCACGGGGGCCGCCGCCGGCACCGAGCTGGCCGGGATCTTGATCGACTTCCACGGGTTGGCCTGGTCGTTCGGCGGAGCTGCCATCGGTGCCGCCCTGGCCGCTGTCATCGCCACGGCCAGTCAGGCTCACTGGCGGGCCGCCTCCACCGCGATCGACGACCGCAGTCTGTTGTAGCGGTCAGCTGCCGGAGCCGAAGACCTGGGCGGCGTACCAGTGGCCGTCGGAGTCTTGGGTGGCCCCGACACCGATGAGGCGGTAGCGGGGGTTCAGGATGTTGGCCCGGTGTCCGCTCGAGCCCATCCAGCCTGCCGTGACGGCTCGGCCATCGGCATAGCCGTAGGCCACGTTCTCCCCGACGGCCATCAGCCGGCACTCAGTCAGGATCGGACCGAGGTCCTGGTGGTACATCCGCTTCTCGGCGGCCATCTTGGCGGACTGCGACTCGGCGTACGTGTCGACACAGGCCTGAGCCGTGAGCCCCGCCAGACGCCGCGAGGTCCGCTCCGTGTTGGTCGCGGTGATGACGTCGGCCTCGTAGCGGTCGCTGCTCGTCGATGTGGGCGGGGTCGTGCCGGGTTGGGTGAAGGTCACCGCGCAGTTTCCGAAGCCGTCGCCGTCGACGCCCAGGGTGACGACGACCTTGCTCCGGCCGGGTGCGCTGGGTGGGTTCAGCGGGTTGCGCACCTGGTAAGCGGTGCCCGAGCCGTAGCCGAAGGCACCGGTCCAGCTCAAGGTCTGGATCAGCGTCCCGGATCCGTCGTAGGTCTTGACGCTCGAGTCAGTCTGGACGGTGCCTGGTCGGCTCGTGGTCCAGCCGGCGTAGTCGATCGAGACGGCAGTAGACCCGCTGGCTGCGGTGTAGGTAGCGCCCCAGACCGCTTTCGCGCTCCACCGGATCCCGCCACCGTCGACGCAGCTCGCGGTCTGGGTGGTGGCCGCCGAGGCGGCCGGCGCCGCGCTCACCAGCACGGTCAGGGCACATGCGGCTGCCGACCCGAGAGCCAGGGCTCTGTTCGGCCTGCTGCCGATCGTGGGCCGGCACCGAACACGCTTGGCGCGGTAGATCGCGGCGGAAGGGCGTGACGGCGTGTGAACCATGGACGTGTTCCTGACGGATGACCTGAACGACCCGAGACGGCCCCCGCCTTCGCTAGACGATACCCACAGACGGGGCTCAAGGCGAGGCGCCAGGGTGCACCGCCGAGCCGTGACCGTGCTGGGTCACTCACCACCGGTGGTGGCCGCCAACAGTCGACGCGCTCGACGACCGAGGTCGCTCAGGTCCACCCGACCGGCGTCCGCGGCCGCCGCCAACCGAGACGCCAGGTCCAGCGCTTCCTCGACGAGCGGCGCGTCGGCGGCGGCGTCCTGCCCCATGTCTCGGAGGATGGTGCCCTCGGTGCGCGAGGCGATGATCGGGTCGGGAATGCCCTCGACCCAGACCTTCGTCCGGTGTCCGTCGCCGCGCTGCTCACCCAACAGAGGCTCGAGTGCGTAGATCCGGTCTTCACGCGCGAACTTGCCGAAGCCTAGCGAGATCATCCGGGATTCAGTCGGCACGGATCAAGTCTCCCCAGCCGGAAGCGACGGACGTCAGCGGGGTCTGAACAGTCGGCGGCCGGCTGTCCGTCCTCCCGTACGGTGGGTCCGGAATGGGTCGGCACTGGAGCGCGCCAGCTGGTCGACCACCATGGTGAGAGCGCCAGCAAGCGCGAAAGGGAGTCCGGCGGGACGAGCCGTACGCCGAAGCAGAGGAAGTGGTGACCCGCCAGCTGGGCAGGACGAACGACATCGGTCGGATGGTGACGGCGGCCGAGGTGGCTGACGTCGTCGTGTTCCTGTGCTCCCCGCGCAGCGTGGCCATCACCCGTGACGCGATCGCCGTGGGTGGCGGCGCACCGGGCGCGATCCACTACTGATCACACAGAGATCTGAGGTGGCATCTCCTCAACACGACAACTCCCTCAGAGTGCCGCTGAACCGCCCGCCACGACGTAGGACCACACCTCGCTGTGGGTGGCGACCGGCGCTGGGGCCGGGTCCCCGTGACGCTCGGCCGCCGACCGGTGGCCGTGGGCGAACGACTCCGAAGCCAGCCAGGCCTGGAACGACTCCTCGTCGCGCCAGCGGGTGATCACCAGCCACTGGTCACGGTCATCGGTTGGTTTGAGCAGCTCGAAGCCCTCGAAGCCTTC
Source organism: Propionibacteriales bacterium (assembly GCA_038238065.1). Classification (GTDB taxonomy): domain Bacteria; phylum Actinomycetota; class Actinomycetes; order Propionibacteriales; family Propionibacteriaceae; genus Microlunatus. Next base: position 22,691 of record JBBRYD010000035.1, read on the forward strand.
CGCGTCGTCCACGGCGCCGGCACGAGCGGCGAACCGATGGGCGAGTTCGTCACCGGAGGCACGCGGCGCGGTGATCACGTTGATCTTGATGACGGTCATGCTCCGATGCTGCCCGACCGATCAAGCGACCCCGAACAGTCTCATCCCGCCCGGAAGAGTTATCCACAGATTCGAACTGCCGTGCGATTTCTTTCGTGGGGTCACGCACCGTCCGAGCCCGTTGCCGACGCGGCCCCGGCACCACGGAGGTGAGTGTCGAAGAACGCGAGAATACGGCGCTTGGCGTCGGCGGCGGCGTTGTGGTCGTAGCCCACCCCGCTGACTTTGAGCAGGGGCGTCAGCGGTGACGCCGCGGTGACACGGTTGATGAACCCGTGCCGGGCCTGCGGATACTCTTTGACGTCGGCGATGACGCCCGCCTGCTCGGCCGCCGTTCGCACCTTGTCCGCTGCGCCCGCGAGCCCCTTGTCCTTGCCCCCGAAGCTGGCCACGAGCGGGCAGCCGCCGGACAGGATCTCGGCCACGTCGTCGGGGACCATGCCGTAGTTGACGCTGGACGCGGACCATCCCGGCCGACCGGCGAGCAACAGGGCGAAGCCGCCACCCATGCAGTACCCGATGGCACCCACCGTCCCGGTGCAGTCCGGCGAGGCGGCCAGGGCGGTCCGGACCGTCTCGATCTGGTCGAACACGGGACCGCTGCGCGCACTGAGCTGGGCGAAGGCGCCCTTGATGCAGCCGATGGCCCGCTTGCCGCCGTAGAGGTCGGGGATGACGGCAAGGTACCCCGCCGCCGCCAGCCAGTCGGCCTGCTCCCGCATGTCGTCGCCCAGCCCGAACGCGTCGTGGACCAGCACCACACCCGGCCAGGGTCCCGGTCGGTCTGAGGTTGCCACGGGTGTGGCCAGGTAGCCGGCGAGTCGGTCCAGTTCAGCGGAGCTCGGTGCAGTCATGGCGGGATTCCTCCAGGTGGGGTCGGACCGAACAGGGTGCCGGGTCGAATACGTGCACACACGCTAGCCAGCACGGCCAAGCCGCTAGCGTCAGCCCGTGAGGTGGTCGAAGTCGCCGCGAACCCATGCGATGTACCGGTCGGCTGACCGGCGGACCCAGCTAGCCGCGTCGCTGGTGACCTGGCCGCCGAAGTTGTCGTACAGGCGGTCGAAGTCGAGGCTCAGGACACGCTCAGTGACCGTGGCCACGACGGCAGCCGACAGCGGGATCTTGTTGGGATAGCTCCGCATGAAGGACACCCAGTGCTCGTCCGGGGTGCCCGCAACCGTGTCGCCGGTCAGCAGCACGGCGCGGCCGTCGGCGCCGGTGAGGTGCGCGACCGCACTGCCGGCAAAGTGCCCACCGATCCGGTGCAGCACCACCCCGGGGAGGACCTCCACCTTCTCCTGCCAACCGACCACGACCGCGTCATCACGTTGCAGCCACTCCCGGTCAGCCTCTTGGACATACACGGGTACACCGCCGAACCGCCGCGACCATTCGACCTGGACGCCGAACATGTGCGGATGGCTGGATGCCACCGCGGCCACCCCACCCAGCTCGGCCACACCGGCGACCAGGCTGTCGTCGAGGTACCCGTTCGGGTCCCACAGCAAGTTGCCCTCCGACGTCTTCACCAACAGCGCCCGCTGACCGATGCCTACGGAAGGCTCGATGGAAATGCCGTGCAGCCCCGGCTCGACCTCCTCGATGGTTCCTGTGTGCCCCTCCACCACCAGCTCGTCGAGGGTGACCCACTGCTGGCCCCTCGGCCGGACGTACTGGCGGTCGTCGCTGCAGATCGGGCACAGCGCCGGGAGCTGACCGGCGGACTGCTCGACGGTACAGGTGCGGCAGAGGGTGACTGACACGGCTAGCCGGACACTTCCGCCACCAACGCGTCCACTTTCTCCACGTAGGCCCGGGGATCGGCCTTGCGCTCCAGTCCTGCGGCGTTCATGTACCGAATCTTGCCGAAGACCTCCCGTTCGGTCCAGCCTCGGTCGTGCTGGCCGAAGATCCAGGCCACGTTGGCGAAGGAGTTCGCGTCGCGTCCGTCGAGGAAGTACTTGTTGTTGAGGTAGAGGGTCGTGCGGTGGGCGTACTCCGGCGTCTTGGACCACTCCAGGATCTTCTTGCCCCAGTACATCCGCATGTAGTTGTGCATGTATCCGGTGTGCACCATCTCGCGCATGGCGGCGTTCCAGTAGTCGTCGTCGGTCTCGGCAGCCTCCAGCTGGTCTCGGGTGTAGCTCGGCTCGCGCTGGTCATCGGCGTGCTCGCTCAGCGTGCGCTGCGCCCAGTCCGGGAGGCAGCGGTACGAGTCGTAGTGCGGCTCGTAGAAGACGAAGTTCATCGGCAGCTCCCGCCGGACGATCAGCTCCTCGAGGTAGGAGTCGGCGTTGGCGGCGCTACCCGACTCCTTCACCTGCAGGGCGATGTACACCGGCGAGAGCTGGCCGAAGTGGAGGTACTTGCTCATGTGGGACACGTCGTCGGTCTGCGGCTGGTTGCGGTGCTCGACGTAGGTGTCGAACCGCTGCGCCAGGAAGCCCTTCAGGATCTCCTTCCCGGCCGTGGTTCCGCCGGTGAACAGCGGTACCGGCGGCACCTGCTGCTCGAGCCGCAGGCTTGCGAGCAGACCGTCGAGGTCCGACAGGTCCTCGCCGTGCACACCCGACGGGGCCGCGGTCACTGTGAGCCTCGCTCGGGGCAGGTCGACCAGGAAGCGGTCCAGGTGCTTGGTCAGCTTCGGCCGAAGCGTGCGCGCGGCAGACTCGCGCTTGTCCGAGGCCAGCTCGACCGGCACCACCACATCGCTCTCGACCTGGACCACGCGTCGGCCGGCTTCCCGGGCGACCCGTTCACGCCACTGGCGTTGGTGCCTCAGGTAGCCGCGGTCGCACACCACCAGCGAGGCGTCGCCGGCCAGGGCCAGCGCCACGTCGTCGGGCGCTCCGCGCTGCACCACGAACGTGATCTGGCGCTTGCTCAGTGCGGCCTCGACGTCCTGCAGGCCCTGCAACATGAAGTGGTAGTGCCGGAGGTTGGCCTCGGGGTAGTCGTCCATCAGCCCGAACGCGACGAGCAGGGGCTGCTCCAGCTCGTTGGCCCGCCGGATCGCGTACTCGAGAGCGTGGTTCAGCTCGGTTCGCTGGGACTGCTGCATCCAGTACAGGACGTAGCGGCCTTCCCGCTCCTCCTCGTCGTTGAGCTCACGCACCCGCTCAGCCTGGATGCCGGGATAGACGTCGGTCGCGGTCGGTCCTTCGGGCTGATTCACGTCGTACCTTCTGCAGGGGTCGCGTTGGTGGATGCCGACCCGTCGAAAGCCAGACCGAGCACGGAGGCGACCACCTGCTGCAGGTCGACGCTGGTGTCGACCTCGACGTCTGCGACGGACCGCAGTATCGGCTCGACGGTCTCCTTGAACTCCAGGCTGCGTGCGACCTCCTCCGGGTGCTGACCGTACGTATTGGTGTCCCGGCTGGTCAGCCGGTGCACCATCACCGCCGCCGGCGCACTCAGCAGCACGATGTGGTCGAAGCGGTCCCGGAACTTTCCCTGGTTCGGGGCACACCCGCTGACGAACAGCACGTCGACGCCCTCGGTGGCCAACAGCCGCGCCACCCGGTCCTCTCGCCACACCCACTCCTGTCCCGGGTGCAGCGGCGACGGCCCGGTGCCGTCCGCCGACGCGACCCACTCTGAGTAGGCCGCGTCGTCCAGGTCGACCGCCCGGAACCCCCGAGCGGCGATCTCAGCGATCACGGAGGACTTCCCGACGCCCGACATGCCGGTCACCAGGATTCGCTTCACCGAGCCACGGTAACGGCAGCCCTGCCCCCGGACGGCGCGAGGGGATGGCGGTGGGCCTCATTTCGGCGGCAGCGACCGCACGTAGCTGACGCCGTGTTCGACCCAGTGACCGAGCTCGTCGTCGGTGGTGGATGGGTCGACGTCGACGCGCAACCAGCCGGACAGCTCGCGGCCCTTCATCACGCACGGCCTGGCGTGCGGCTGAGCGAGCAACGTGTCGGTATGCCTCGGGTCCACACGTAGCAGCACTTCCCCCTCCCCGGCACAGACGGCCATGTGCCCGGCCACCAGGAACGCGAGTCCACCGAACATCTTCTTCTCGACGACCTCCCCCTCGCCGGCCAGCAGCTCTCGGAGCCGGTCCGCGAGCGCAGGTTGATAAGCCATCCCGCCAGTGTGTGACTACGCAGCTGACCCTGACAAGACCTGCCCGCCAGCGGTCAGGGCCAGACCTGCGCGTTGTCCATGAAGGTGTCCCGATCGCTGTGCACCGGGATCACGCAGACGAGCTGACCGCCCGGCACTTCGAGCGTCCGACCGTCGACCCACCGGGACAGCTCCCTGGCGCCCAACCCGACCAACCGACGCCCCTCCGCGTCGACGTCATCGGTCTCGATGTCCAGGTGGTATCGCGGAGCCCCTTCGCCCAGGGCCTGCACCGCCGTGACCAGGCCGGGCACTGCGTGCGGTAGCGAGGTGTACTCCTCCTCGCCCGGCACGACCTTGGGCTCCACACTCAGGGCCGCCGACCAGAAGGCCACCGAAGCCGGCGCCTGCTCGGCCGGCACGTCGATCAGCAGAGTGGAGAGTCGGCTGCGATGCACGGTCACATCCTAGGGACACCGCCCTCGGCGTGGGGAAGGTCGGCCGACTAACGTCGAGGACATGACCGCCCAGGACACCCCCACCGCCCAACATCCCCTCGGTTCGGGCTTCGGTGCCCAGAGCACCGCCGACGATGTGCTGTTCGGCATCGACCTCACCGGCAAGCTGGCGGTCGTCACCGGTGGCTACTCCGGACTGGGGCTGGAAACCACCCGGTCCCTGACCCGCGCCGGCGCTCAGGTGGTGGTACCGGCCCGCCGACCCGAAACCGCCCGGGACGCCGTCGCCGACCTGGCCGGAGTCGAGGTCGACGAGCTCGATCTCGGCGATCTGGTCAGTGTTCAGGGCTTCGCTGACCGCTTCGTCGCCTCGGGGCGCTCGATCGACATCATGATCGACAACGCAGGCATCATGGCCACGCCCGAGACCCGGGTGGGGCCCGGCTGGGAGGCTCAGTTCGCGACCAACCACCTCGGCCACTTCGCTCTGGTCAACCGGCTCCGGGGTCCGCTGTGTGCGGCCGCCGACGGGGCTCGCGTGGTCTCGGTGTCCTCGTCGGGACACCGGCGCAGCGCCATCCGCTGGGACGACGTGATGTTCGAGCACGGCTACGACAAGTGGGCCGCCTACGGCCAGGCCAAGACGGCCAACGCGCTGTTCGCGGTCCAGCTCGACCTGTTGGCCGCGGCCGACGGCGTGCGCGCCTTCTCCCTGCACCCGGGCGGCATCCTGACTCCGTTGCAACGCCACCTCAGCCGGCAGGAGCAGGTCCAGATGGGGTGGATCGACGAGGACGGCCACCCGTTGGTGGAGTTCAAGACTCCGGAGGAGGGTGCGGCGACCCAGGTCTGGGCGGCCACCTCACCCCAGCTCTCCGGTCGGGGCGGCGTGTTCTGCCTCGACTGTGACATCGCCGGGCTGTCGACGGGCGAGGAACCGGGCGTCCGTCCCTACGCCGTGGACCCGGTGCAGGCGGCGCGGCTATGGACCCTGTCGGCCGAGCTCACCGGAGTGAACGCCTTCGCCGGCTGATCCCGACGGCCGCACTCCCGTCAGGCCCAGGGCACGGCGACGCCGAACTCTGCCGCGACGCCCTCCAGCCGCTCCCGGTGCTCGTCGCCGAGCGGGATGCCTTCGCTACCGAAGGACTGCTCCCGCTGGGCCTCGATCCCGCCAGGCAAGAAGCTCTGCTGGCCCGGAGTGAACGCTTCGAGCGCCCGCACGGCCCGGACGTAGGCGTCCATCTCCGCCTTGAACTGTGCGGCCGGCAGGAACAGGTCGATCTTGAGCGCGATCACCATCGAACCCTGGTTGGCGCCGGCGAAGCTCCGATCCGCCCTGGTCGGATCCAGCGGTACAGCGGCGAGCAGCCCACCCCAGGCCTGACAGACCGCGCCGAGACCGATCGCCCGGTGCACGATGCCCGGGGCCAGAGCCGCGATCTCGCTGCGGAACGGGGAGTCTTCGTAGAGATCGTGCATCGCCCCGAAGTCCAGCACCATCGGCGGCTCTTCGCCGGTCGGGGCGCTGAACGCCATCGGCGACCCACCAGCCGCGGCGTAGACGGGGTCGCCGGAGGCCAGCTGCAGCTGATGGCCCGACGTGACGAAGCAGAGCAGGTCGTGCTCCAGGGTCATGCGTGCGTACAGGCCTGCCGCCCCGAAGTGGCCGTGGTTGCGGGTGACCAGCACGGCGATGTCGCTGCCGGCCACCTTGTCGATCAGCTGTTGGGTGCCGTCGAAGGCGGCGAAGTAGCCCAGGCCGCCGTCACCGTCGACCAGAAGGCTCGCGGCCGTCTCGCGCACCACCGTCGGAGCCGGACTGCTGTTCAGCACACCATCGCGGAGCAACCGGGCGTAGGTCGCCAGCTGCTGGGTGCCGTGGCTGAAGACGCCTCGCAGATCGTTGGCGGTCAGCAGCTCCGCCAGCAGTGCGGCTCGCCCGGTCGACAGTCCGGCCGCTTCCCCCAGTCTCGTCGCCCACGCTCGGAGGTCGAGGGAGGAGACCCGGATGAACGAATCGGGCGGGATGTTCACGATGACTCTCCTACGGTGGTCGACCACGGCACGGACCCGCAGAGTCTGCCAGGCAGTGTCGGACCACGAGGTGGTGGCCGTGGCGATCGCCATCCGGTCGAGTCGTCGGTGTGACAGAGTCATGGCGTGACGGATGCCATGGTCGGAAACCGCGAGGCCTGGGAGACTGCGTCGCGCAAGCACATCCGTGAGTACGAGGCACTGCTCCGGCAGGCGCGGGTCGAAGCGTTGGCGGGCATCGAGCGGGAGGTGCTGGGCCCGCTCCTGTCAACGGGACCGGACGTCGTCCACCTGCACAGTGGCCACGGCGTGGACGACCACGCGCTGCTGCGCGCCGGAGCTCGCTCGGTGGTCGGGGTCGACTTCAGCGAGGTGGCGAACACCTCGGCGCAGCGTCGAGCCGATGAGCTGCACGCCAGCTGCCGGTACGTGACCGCGAGCATCCCCCCGGTGCCGTTGGCCGGGGGCTGTGCAGATCTCGTCTACACCGGCAAAGGGGCGTTGATCTGGATCGACGACCTCCCGAGCTGGGCCGATGAGGTGGTCCGGATCCTTCGTCCCGGCGGACATCTGTTCGTCTACGAGGCGCATCCACTGGTCCCGTTGTGGACCTGGGACCAGGACGAGCCGCGGATCCGGCCCGACCGGAGCTATTTCGCCCCCTCACACGTCAACGACACGTTCCCGGCCCACGGCGCGGTGGAGCGCCAACGGACCCTCGCGGCGATCCTCATGACCATCTCCGACGCCGGGCTCACGATCCTGCACGCCGCCGAGCATCCCGAGCCCTTCTGGCGCGCCGACCACGTCGACGCGGCCGCCTGGCGCGGACGGCTCCCCAACACGTTCAGTCTGCTGGCCCAACGGGAGACGGCGGGCCAGTGACCCCCTCCGCACCGCAACGGCCCGCCGGTCTGGCCGGGGCGACCGTCGACCAGCTCCACCTCCTCCTGGTGAAGCGGGCGGGGAAGTGGCTCGGCATCATCACCCTGATGCTCGGTCTGCTGTCGGCGGTGGCCGTCGGCGCTGGTACGCCGGCGGTCCACCGCTCATTCGCCACCCTGGTGGTCCCCAGCCAGAGCCTGATGTCCATCACGGTTGCGTTCCTGGGCGTGTTGCTCGTGTGTCCGGTCTGCCACGAGATCGTGGCTCCTGGATCGCGCCCAGACTGTGCGCGGCGGCCCTGTTCGCGGTTGCTGTCGCGCTGTTCGGGCTCCTGGTCTGCGTCGTCGCGACCGCCGTAGGTCCGGCGGCCGGTCTGCAGGATCGGTGGCGCCACGCCGGGTACATCATGCTGGGAGGCG
>JBBRYD010000036.1:0-30568 GCA_038238065.1 Propionibacteriales bacterium
CGCGGCCCGCGGGGGACCGACCCGCCCGGCCAGCTGCGCCCCGGGGGCGCCCTGCCGCTCCGGGAGGGTCGCCGCCGCGACCGCGCTGCGATAGTGGTGGACCCACTCGCGTTCGAGGGCCGTAAGCCCAGGCTCGTGGCTGTCGACGGCAAGATCATCGGGATAGATCCGGACCCGCAGCGCCACCGCACCCGCCGCATCGCTCACGTACCGGGTTTCGATGCGCACCGGCAGCAGGGCGATCAGCACCTCTCCGGGGAGGTCCGGCAGACTCAGCACTGGGTCGGTCACTGCCCGCCTCCGGCGATCAGCGGGGCGATCGGGATGGCCACCACCGTGGGGTTGCGAACGGTCTGGGCGGCGACGTCGGCCGACGTGCCACCGAGGTCGAGGGTGGTCGGTGCTCGGAACCGGGTCTCAGTCGCCTGCTCCTGCAGCACGAAATAGCTCGGCTCGCCGGGTGTGCCGACCGTGGTGCGGTCCAAGGTGAATCCGAAGAACCGGATGTCCGGCTCGACGAACCCGCTGAAGCCCGGATCGATGACCAGGCTGTCGTCGGCCAGCTCCGGGCCGCCGCCGGCTGCGGCCGGAACGGCGGCAACGGCCGTCCTCGGGTAGCGGGCCAGCAATTGGCCACGAATCGCGAGCACGAGCTGGTCACGGCGAAGGACCTGGTCGGCCAGCCCGGTGGTCGCATCCCACGCGGCCAGAGCCTCGATGTCGGCCCCGGGGTCGGCCTGGCTGCCGGTGCGGTGATCGAAGAGCTGGCGAAAGAAGGTCGCCCGCCGATCGACCGGCATGCCTCGCCAGACGAGCTCGCGGCTCATCGCGTCGTTGAGCCCGGCCAAAAACGCCGCGATGAAGGCCGGGTTCACCTCCAGCACGGTGATCGAGTCGGCGCCGAGCCGCCCCGCGCCAGGCAGCACGAACTGGGGCGCCAGCCGGGCCAGGTGGACATACATCGGTGTGTCGAACCGCGGTGCCACCACCTGGGCGGCGAGCGGATCGAGCAACTCGTCCGGCGACGGGCGTCCCGGCGCCACGATCCTCGACAGCACGCGGGCCGGCACGGTGATGCTGGGAGCGAGGGCTGCGACGACCTCGGCGGCGAGGGTGGAGGTCGTGGGGAGCAACCCGTCGCGACCGCCGGAGGCAGGCGCGCGTAGGGCAGCGGCGCTTACCTCACCCTGCCGGACGCGATCGAGCAGCCCGCCGGTGACGCGCAACATCGACTCGGGGGGGAGCGCCGCCAGCGTCGCGTGCGCGCGGTTGCTGACGGCGCGCGCCAGTTGCCCCCCGGTCAACAGGCGGTTGACGGCGCGGATCTGGCCCGCCTGCTCCCAGGCGGCCGCGATCAGCTGTTCCTGCTGGTCCTCGACCACCGCGGCGCCCAGTGCAGCGACGGTCCGATGGCGCGGGTCGAGGTTGAGCTCGGCGAGCCAACCGACATCGTCGACGGTCACCCCCGCCGCACCCGCGTACGCCCCCGCGTACAAGGGTTGGGCTAGTCTCCGCCGCGAAGCGTCGTGCGTCACCTGCTCGGCGAGGTAGGCGGCGAGGTCCGGGGGCGATTCGCCGGGGTCGGAGCCCGGTGCGCGTAGCAGCCCCGACATCTGGAGGACCTGATCCACCCCCGCGTCCTCGTCGACCACGGACAGGTCCATCCGCCCGACGGTGTCCGGGCAGGGTTGGGCCTGCAGGAGCGCCGCCAGTGAGACGAAGTCGCCCTGGTCGCCCGTGCTGAACGACCAGCTGAAGAACACCGGGAGCGTGACGCTGGTCTCGGTGCCGCTCCAGGCCGGGGTGAGGGCGGCGCCGGTGTCGGGGGTGAGGCCGAGGGCCGCGTCCCGACCCGCCGCGAACGTCGGCAGCAGGCAGGCGTGATAGCTGCGGCCGGCTTCGAGGGGACGGGTGCACACGAGCCGGCACAGAGTGCGCTCCGGACGGCTGGCCAGGACGTCGGTCAAGGTGGCGGCGTCGGGGACCGAGCCGGCGACCTGGACGTGAGCGGTGGCCCACAGCGTCGACGGATCGGGTAGCTCCGCCGACGGGAGGGCCGGGTCGGCGATGGTGAGCACGGAGATCGACCGGGCCGGATCGGGCGTGACCGCAACACCGTCGCGCTGTTCGACGACGACCAGGCTGAGCCACGGTCGCAGGCGGTCGTTGGCGCCGGCCGCCGTCGGGGCGAAGGCCCACAGATATGACGGGTCGTCGAACTCGATCAGCGGCCAGTGGTTGGGCTCGTGCCGCTGGTAACCCGGCGGCGGGTCGACCCGAACGATCTGGCCCGGATCGATGCCGACGACATCGCCCGGGCCCAGCACGGTGACGGCCGGGACTGCCACCGGTACTCCGCCCAGGCTCACCCCCACCGCCAGGATTCCCCGGTTCGTCGCCGCGGCCGAGTCGTCCGGCACGGCCAGGCTGCCCGCGATCCCGTCACGTAGCCACGGGAGGAAGGTCATCCCCACTTCACATCACCTCCCCGACGCCGCCGACGACCGTGGCGAACAGGTCGCTGGCCTCGACCACCAGCAGCGTCGCGTCGCTCGCGCGGCGGGCGTCGTCGGCGGCGCTGAAGCTCGGATAGGTGACAGCGGCGCCGCCGGGGGTCGCCGCCGAGCCCGTCAGCGTCGCCGTCGAGACCACCGCGTACGCCGGCGGGACAACGGCGATGCCCGGTGCCGGCGCGCCGTACGCCGCCGCTCCCCGAGCCAGTGGGCCGGCCTGGGCAACCGCCGCGGACGGCACCGAGGCGAGCAGCCGGTCGACCGACAGGGCCGCCGTGCGGGTTGCGGTGAGGGAGGTCCGCACCACGTCGGCGGTCCCGGGAGTGACGAGGACGACGTCGAGGTCGACGTCGTGATGCTGCCAGCGATCAGCTGAGGGCGCGGTGGGTCCGGGTGTGCCCACCGACACGCCGGCCGGCAATTGCTCGAAGGACGGCTGGGAGAGCTTGGCGGCGTCGTCCATGTCGACGAACTGGGCGCGGGCGAACCAGTCGAGCAGCGGCCGGGCAGCCGGTCCACCGGCCAGCGCCACTGTCGGCAGATCGACGGTGATCGGTTGGGCCAACGCAGTCGTACCCAGCCGGGTCAGCCGCACGCCCAGCGGGGCGACGTTCTGCTTGACCTCCAGCGATCCGAGCGGGTGAACCACGATCCGACCGGCACCGCCGGCATCACCGGTCCGATCCCGCAGGGTGACCAGACCGCGCTGCCCGGGAGCCGCGACCGCCTGCCAGCTGGATGCGGCGGCGAGTGCGGTAAGGACCAGGGCCAGCACGTCGACGACCTGCGGCTGGGATAGTGCCGGTTGCTCGCCGGTGGTGATCTCGAACCGCAGCTCGTGTCGGCCGAAGAGGGAAAACGTCGCGGTACCCACGGCGTGCCACGGCCGGGGACCCGACAGGGTCATGGTCAGCCCGATCGCCAGGAAGGGGCTGTCGTTCCAGGTGAGGGCGATCGAGGCAAAGATGTCGACCACGAAGGCGAACGGGTCGAACTGGAAGAGCGCGTCGAAGCCCAGCACCGCCGCGACCGCGAACCTACCCAGCACGGGAACGTTCACGCCGGCGTACAAGTCCAGCCGGGCCCCGACCTGGGCGGTGTTCGAGGTGAGTGCCAGATAGGTGGACAGGCGAATCCGCGGGTTGTCCGAGGTGGAGAGGGACAGGGTGACCCGGGGCAGCGCAGGGAAGCCGGCCGGGGGCTGGAATCGCGGGTTGAAGCCGCCGATCGCGCAGAGGAAAGTCGGCTGACCGCCCCAGGTGAGGCGTACGGCCGCTTGGCCGGTCAGCGTGAACGGCCCGATCCGTGAGTTACGCAGGACCGCGTCGAAGGCGAGCCGTTTGGCGCTGAAATCGAGGCTGCCCAAGATGTCGAGCTGGATGTCGACGACTGCGGCCTTCGGGGTCGGCAGGGCCAGCCGGACCCGACCGACCAGGATCACCCGGATCGGCCGCGGGAACTCGATGAAGATGCCAAGCTGGGCGGTCAGGATCCCCCCGGCCCCCCAGGTGATCTCGACCGTTGGCCCGATCACGAACTGCCCCGGTGCCGGTGGGAAGAACTTCTGCAGGTCGCTGACGATCCTGGGCGCGTTGCGCACGATGTCGACCGGAAACAGGATCGTGTCCAGCGCCCCGGCGGCGAATCCAGCCTCGAGGGCGTCGATGGCCGTCGTCCGGTTAACCGCGAGCAGTCCGCCGATACCGGTCAGCGCGAAACTGAAACCGAGCTGGATCGGCGGGAACCGGACGCTGATCAAGATGACCAGCGACCAGCCGCGCGAGCCGTCGGGCAGTTTGGTGGACAGCAACCCGATCGCCGTGACCGAAACCGGCCCGATCTGCAGCTGCAGCCCGCCGGCGTACAGGCCCTGGTCCGGATCGACAGTCAGGAATCCGCCGCCGGAAACCGGCCCGGTGTTCAGGCTGAGCCCGATGGTGCGCGGCAGCACCACCGAGACGGCGGCGTCGAGCGGGCCGAGATTGCCGCCCGCGCGGGGGAAGGTCAAGTTCGCCCGCGCGCCGAACCGGTCAACCGTGACCCCGAGCGGGCCGAGTTGCAGCGCCAGCCCGAGGGTGGCCGTCGAGGTCAGCGAGCCGTCGCCCGGACTCAGACTCAGGTCGAGTCCGGTCGGGGTGACCGGTCCGAGTTTGGGGAGTGGCAGGTGGGTGGTCAGCGTGCTGCCGGAACCGAGGTAAAGGCCCTTGCGATAGTCCCAGCCGACAACCAGGTCGTTGCCGCCGCCGGCATCCCCGCCCAGCACCGTGCCGAGGAAGCCGTCCCCGTCGCCGGGACTGCTGATCACCTTCAGGCGATTGAGGGTCAGCTCGATCTTGACGTCCCAACCAGCCGCGTCCACCAGCAGGATCAGCCGGAGTCCGAGGCTGTCGATGGTCAACCGGGTGCCGGTCGCGGAGGTCTGGAAGACGGGCGGGGGGTGGACGGTAGTGGCGCTGAGCTCGATGGACGCGGTCGCGTTCGCGGTGGGCGAGCTGACCCCCTGGTCGGAGACGACCAACCAGTCCGACGCGACGACTTTCACCTCGCCCCGCCAGCGCTGGCCGTCGAAAGTCATTCCGGCCGCTCCCACGGCCCCGATGGCGATGCCCGCCCCGCCCGCGGCGGCGCTGCGGACCGACAGGAGCAGCCCGGCGTCGGTAGCCAGCGGCTGCCCCGTCGCATCGGTGGCCAGCGGGATCCACAGCGCCCGGCCGGCGCCGGGGAAGTCGGGCGGCGGGCTGATCCGGTCCGTGTACGCCAGCGGCGCGGCCTGGACGCCCAGTCGGTTCAGCAGCGTCTGCACCCGGCCGAGAAACACCACCGCGATCGCGTCGGCCTCCAGCTCGCTCAGCTGCGCGCCGGTGCCGGCGTACGCGCGCAGCAGCGTGCCGGTGGGATCACCGATCAGGGCCGGCACCGGGGTCAGATCCAGTTGACGCAGCCCGAAGCCCGACTCGGGCGCGAGAGTGAGCAGAGCCGCCACCTCCAGGGCGGCGGGCGCGTGCTGATCGAGGTAGCGGGCGACGAGCAGGCCGAGAAGCTCCTGCACCAGTTCCTCACCGGCGACGTCGAACCCCGAACCCGATTCGACCGCGCCGGCCAGGTCGGTCAGCCCGGCGCTGAACTCCCCGGCGAGCCGCAGCACCTCCGCGAGCGTCGCCAGCGAGGTCGACGACGTGTCGACCGCCCCAACGGCGGCGGTCTGGTCAAGCGACTCGGTGAGCGCCGCCGCTGCGGCGGGGTTCGCCCCGCCGGCCGAGGCCGCCTGCAGGGGCTCGGCGAGCTTGCCCAGGAGCTGAGCCAGCGACTCAACGAGATCCACGACCCCGCCCCCGCTCCACCTGGCCGCTGACCGGCGGTCGGAACCTCACCATCCCGGCACCGTTGCCAGCCGCTGTCCGAGCCAGGCGGCGATGGCTGTTGCCGCGTACGCCAAGCTGGCGCCGATTCCGGCGGCGGCGGCGGCTTCGAGCGCCTCGATCACCGCCACCAGGGCAATGGCGATGGTGAGCGCCCAGGCGAGCCCGTCGAGAATCGGACGTTGGAGCTTGCCTATCCGCCGCAGGATCGCGCGCGCCAGCAGCGAGGCCAGCGCCGCCTGGATGGCGATGAACGTCTTCTCGGCCAGTATGTGCTTCTCGAGCTGGAAAACGTAGTAGATAATGACCCCCGGGAAGATCCGGACGATGACGACGAGGCGGTCGGCGTCCACCGGCGTCATGATCAGCGGCGGCATCCAGCATCCGGGCAGCCCTTTCCACTCCTGCCACTTGGTCGGATGGGTGAGCAGCACTCCGGCGTCCCAGAAAGCCAGGTACATCGACAGCTGGTAAAAGCCTTCGATCGTCTGCCGCCACGGCTTGATTTCAAACCAACCCCATTCGGCCAATAACTGGGGCAGCGGCGGCGCGTTTTCCAGGTCGGCGATGTCGGCTTTCCACTGCGCACCGGTCACCGGGTTCCGGATGGCCGTCACATAGATTCCCGCCTTCGCCGGTTGATCGCCGGGCAGGGTCCCGATGATGTCGACCAGCCGGTCCCAGTGAGGTGGCTGGCCGGCCGAGATGCGTACTCCCTGCTCGATCACCACGAAATGGGTCGGATGCTCGTTGGCGTAGGTTTCCTGCAGGAAGCGGTGCACCCGGTTGCCGAGATCCGGACTGCTGGGCACGCTGCCAGAAATGCGGGGAGCCGGACCGGCCGCGGCCATCGCCATCTGAAGGAGCGCGCCGTTGATGGTGCTCGGAGCGGCCAGCGCGGCTGTGGCCACTCCGGCACCGGAGTTAGCCGCTAGGTGAACCGCGCCGTGACCGGCGTCGGCCAAGGTCGGCAGGGTCGGGCCTGCCTCTTCGTCGTTCCACACCGTCGCATCGAGGTCACGGGTGAAGGCGTCCGTCCAGCCGGCCCTGCGCGTGGCGACGGCGTCCGCCAGTCGGCCCGCCACTTCAGTGGCGTCGTACGTCCCGCCGTCCTCGAGTTCCAGCATCATTCGGGTGAGAATCTCGGTGTTGCCGAGCGAGGCGAGGCGGTCGAAGATCGCGACCGAGGCCTTCGCCATGGCCGTCACCGAGATGCCAGGGGTGCCCACCGCGGTGATGGCCTGGCCCAGCGCGAGACCGATGAACGCACTCTCGGTGAGCTGCCCGGCCGCCGGGGTCGCTGTGTCGGGGACCAGGAAGGGGTGCGCCGGCACGGGAATCTCGATCAACGTCTTGAGGCGATCGGCGATCTTGGTGAGCAGTTGACCCATTGAATTGCCCACGTCGCTGCTCGGCGGCGGTGTTCCGCCGAGTATGGCGGAAATTACCGAATCATATGGACTCGCCATCGACTGATCCCCCGTCCCCCAAGACCGATAAGCACGCCGGCAGACGTCACCGTCGGTGCGAGGATCGTCGGTCCTGATCGTCGGGGCACCGCTGTCCTCGCCGACACACTATTCCTACCGCTGTCCGCGCGGCTAGGCCTTTTCGAGGAGAGCCTGAGATTGATAGCAAGTGCCCAGGGCAGCCGATCCCGACCGCGTACTGCGGGTATTTGATTGATGAACTGAAATGGCGGATCCGAGGTCGTCAGAGTTGTCGAAGTTGTCGAAGTTGTCGACGAGGCCGACGAGGCCGACGAGGCCGACGCGTTCCGCAGGTCGTTGCCGCCGGCGGATCTGCCTGGATCGGTGATGCGTCTCGGCGGCCAGCGCCATCAGGCGGCGGTGTCGGCATCCTCGTGCTCGCGCCCGAGCGGGGCACCCTCGGCTGGACCGGGCGGGTTCCACAGGGCTCGCTGCCGCTCCGCCGGGTCCTGACTGCGGCGGCCCGCGGGCCGATGTGGGCGGCGCGGCGGGTGGATGCGCATCGCCAGCACCATCCGCACCATCTGCAGGCCTACATAGTAGGCGGCGAGGAGGAGGGCAGGAGCAGCAGGCTGGGGAAAAAAAGAACAACAACAACGGTAGGTTCTCACGGAAGTTGTCGTCGGCGATGTGGCTCTGACCAGGGAATTGACAACTTGGGCAGGCTGCTTAAAATCTCATCTTCTTGTCGTTTTCCTTGCGGCGGCTCTGCTGAGTTGATTTGGCGGCAGGTGGGACCGACGGAATTTGTCAAGGTGGTTGGGCCAGTGGGAGTTGAAACCTAGGCTGCTGTTTCCTGGGCTGGTTGGTTGATCCAGGCGGCGTCGGGCAGGTTGAGGATCTTCGGGCTGTTGTCGGTTCTGAACCGTTCGGGGTGTCGTTGTCGTGCGGCGGCGAGGGTTGCTCGTCGGTCGGCGTTCACGGTCGCGGCGTGGCCGTAGTGGACGTCGGCGGGGGTGTGCAGGCCGATGCCGGTATGGCGGTGGTGATGGTTGTAGCCGTCCACGAAGGTGTTCATGAACTGTTGGGCGTCGGTCAGCGACCCGAACCGGTCGGGGAACGCGGGCGCGTACTTCAACGTCTTGAACCACGCCTCCGAGTAGGGGTTGTCGTTCGACACTTTCGGTCGTGAGTGGGACCGGGTGACCTCGAGGTCGGCCAGCAGCTGGGTGACGGTCTTCGACGTCATCGAGGTGCCCCGGTCGGCGTGCACGACCCGCGGGGTGCCGTGCAGGTCGAACACCTGCCGCATCATCTGCTCGGCCAGCAGCCCGGACTCGTGTGGGTGCACCCGGACGCCGACGATGTAGCGGGAGTAGATGTCGATCATCACGTAGGCGTCGTAGTAGACGCCCTTGGCCGGCCCGGCCAGTTTCGTGATGTCCCACGAATACACCTGCCCCGGGCCGGTGGCGACCAGCTCCGGCACCGTCCGGGTGGGGTGGCGGGCGATCCGGCGCCGCTCGACCAGCTGGGCGTGCTCGGCCAGCACCCGGTACATGGTGGAGATCGAGCACAGGTAAACGCCCTCATCCAGCAAGGTGGCGTAGATCTGGACCGGTGGCAGGTCCACGAACCGCGGCTCGTCCAGCACCGCCAGAATCCGCAGCCGCTCCGCCCCGCTGAGCCGGTTCGCCGGCACCAGCCGAGCCCGCGGCGCCTGACCCGCCCGACGGTGGCGGGTGGTGGTGGAGCGCGGCAGACCGACCAGCCGGGCCGCGGTCCGAGTGGTGATCCCGGCTCCGGTGAGCTCGCGGTAAGCGGCCATCAACGCTTCCCGCGTCTCTTGTCGGTGTCCGCGCTCTCGGAGATCTGCTCCAAGAGCGCGTGCGCTTTTCCCATGATGTCCAAGGCGGTCTCGGTGGTCGCCAACCTGCGCTCGGCCCGGTCCAGCTCACGGCGCAGCCGGGCGATCTCAGCCTGCTCCGGCGACGGCTTCGCCACCCGCTCCCCGGGCTGCTTCCCGGCCAGCACACCGGCATCGCGGAGCTTGCGCCATTCGGTGATCTGGGAGGAGAACAACCCCTCCGACCGAAGGTAGGCACCGCCCTGCTGCTGCTCGCACGCCCCCTCATACGCAGCCAGATGCTCCAACTTCTCGGTCGGAGTGAACGAGCGCCGCAACGGCCGATCCGACCGCGGCCCCGGCTCGGGTGCTGATGAGGTCATGGCTCCATCGTTGCCGACACGAACCAAAACTGAACTGCTGGTCACGATCAATCCATCCCAATCTCGCCCTGCGTCAGGCGGACTTGCTCTGAACCGCTGGCCTCAACTCACCCTGACACGCAGGGCGACGCGGAGCCCGAGGCCGGATGGTTGCCTAAGCGAGGGGACCCATGATTGACACCAGCCTTAGTGGGCTCGTGTCCTGCGATGCGTTCGCTGGGTCGGTCAGGTGCTGGTCAGCTCGGCGTGTTGCCACCACAGCGCGGTTGCGGCCCAGCCGAGGCCGGCGAGGGGCAGCACGAGCAGCAGTTGTCCCGCGCTTGCTGTCAGGTCGGGTCCGCCCATGCCGAGCCAGAGGCTGGGGGCCGCGTAGGGGAACCACGGCCCGACACCGATGACGGTGAGTATCTGGGTGACCAGGATGATCCCGATCACGGCGCCGACGCCAGCCAGGGCACTCCGGCCGATGGTGGCGACCAGGGCGAACGGTAGGGCCAGCAACGCAGTCAGGACGGCCCCGACGAATGTCCGGCCGAGCCCGGGCCACGGCGTCCCGGTGGTGAGCCCGAGCAGGGCGCCGAGTCCGAGCATGACCGCCGCGGCAGCGACCGCGGTGGTCGATGCCCAGGCGAGGACGGCGATGAGCTTGGCCGAGGCCAGGACGGCTCGGGACGGCCGGGTCATCAGCAGGGTCTCGATGGCGCCGTCGGTGAACTCGCGCCCGAAGGTCCAGCTCACGACGAACCCGACCCCGAGCAGCATGGCTATCGACGTCACCTGTCCGGTCGTGCTGGTCAGGGCGTCCCACCCGACTCCGTGGACCAAGGGACGGACCTTGAGCGCGACCTGGCTCGACCCGCCGGACTCGGCGGCCGCGACAGACCCGGCCGCCATCGCCGGTACGGCCACCGCGAGCAGCACCGTGACCAGTCGCCCGGTCGCCGACCGGGTGAGCTTGACCAGTTCTGCGAGGATCGCCGTGTTCACTGGCTGACCTTTGATGCGGCGGCCTCGACGGTACGAAAGAACTGTCGTTCCAGATCGACCCCGTCAGGCGGGAGTGTGCCGACGATCCGGCCGTCGTGCATCACGCTGATGATGGAGGCCAGCCGGGCCATCTCGTCGAGGTGGTGACTGGAGACGAACACCGCGGCACCGTGCTGAGCGCGGCCGGCGATGATCCGACGCAGCTCGATCACCCCGGCCGGGTCGAGCGCGTTCGTCGGCTCGTCCAAGATCACCAGGTCCGGGTCGTGGACCAGGGCTGATGCGACCGCGAGCCGTTGCCGGTTGCCGCTGGACAGGGTTCGGGTCGGCTTCGACGCCCACGGCCCCAAGGCGAGCCGGTCGATCTGATGTTTGGCTCGTCGCTTCGCGTCCTGGCGTTGGCATCCGTGCAGGCGGGCCGACCAGGTCAGGTGTTCGGTGACGGTGAGCTCGGCGTAGCTGCGTCCGCCACCGACGTAGCCGATGCGAGCCCGGACCGGAGCCGGTGCCCGCCACGCTGCGGCGCCCCACAGCTCGGCACTGCCCGCATCCGGCTTGAGCAGGCCGACCAGCAGCCGCATCAGCGTCGACTTGCCTGCGCCGTTCAACCCGACCAGAGCATGGACCTGGCCCGCCGCGACGACGAGGTCGAGCCCGTCCACCGCCGCCACAGTGTCGAACGCCCGGCTCAGTCCCGCCGCACGAACCGCGACCGAACTGTCCGACCCTTGGCGGCTGCTCATCGGAGGACCGGGTCGACGTGGGGATCGAGGATCGCGAGCGCGCGCTCGATCGCGTTCGACAGATCCGCCTGGTCCTCTGCGGCCCACCACAGCAGCGCCGACGTCAGGGCCGCCAGCACCGCCGACGCCACGACGCGCGCCTCGAACCGGTCGCAGCCGTCGGTGACAAGCTGCTCAGTGACCGCGTCCTCGGTCTGCTGGTTGTTCCGCGCCACCGCCGACCGAAGGGACGGGGTGTTGGCCACGATCCGGGCTCGGCGTCGCACCACGTCCACGGCCGGTTCGGGCACGGCACCCCACGCCGACCGCAGCCCGTTCACCGTCCGAGCGAGCGGCGCCTCACCCAACGGCCAGGCCGCCACCGCGGCGACCAGCTCGACGTCGTACGGATCGTCCAATAGCACTCGGTCCTTGCTGGGGAAATGCCGGAAGAACGTCATCTCCGACACACCGGCGGCAGCGGCGACCTCCGCCGCCGACGTCTGCTCGTAGCCCTGCACCTCGAACAGCTCCAAGGCCCGCTCCAGCAGTTCGTTCCGGGTCCGCTCTCGGCGCGACATCCCGCTCGACATGAGACAATGTTAGTCACTAACAATTCGGTGGACAAGTACTGGCTCAGATGCGTGAGACGTGGTCTCAAGCCCTCTCAGGTCCGTCAGCCCGTGGGGGGCTGCTCCAACCAATGGGTGATGACCTGACACGCAAGGTTGAGGTTGCCCATCTGGCAGTGCTGGTCAGCGTTCTCGGTCTGGGTGAACATCCGTACCGTCACGGAATGCGCGGCGGTAAGCGCTGCTGCCTGGGCTTCGGTCAATGACGGCGGCTGGAAGGCATCGTGCTCGCCGCAGAGCAGGAGAACGTCCTGGGTAACGCGCTCGCTTCCCAGGTGGTCGGCGTTCATCCCGGTGAACCAGTCCACCACCGCGATGGGATCGTCGCTGCCGACGATGTAGAGGGTCTGATCCACGACCTGCCGCAACGTTGGTACCAGCCGTGCGCGGGTTCGGACACTCCAGCGCATGAACCGTCTACGACGCAGCATCATCGCGGCGGGGCCGCGCGCAGCGGCCGGCAGTCGCCAGAGCCAGTCGTACGCCGCCGGCCAGGCGACCACGCGCTCAATGCGCGGTTCTCGCCCGGCGGCTCGGAGCGCCCAATAGCCGCCCATCGAGATGCCGACCAGGCTCGCCGTCTTGAGGGCGAAGTGGTCGAGCACGGCACCGACTGGCTTCTCCCAGTCGTGATCGAACGTGAGGCCCGCCAGCGTGCGTGCGCCGCCCTGGCCTGGGCCTTCGAAGGCGATGACGTCGAATCCCGCCAGGGCGATTCGCTGCCAGATCACGTAGAACTCCTCGATCAGGGAGTCGAAGCCGCCATGCACCAGCACCGTGCCCCGCGAAGACGCGGTCGCGGCAGGCAGGAAATAGGCCGGTAGCGTCGCGTCGCCGTACGGGACTTCGTGCCGCGCGAGGCCGCCGCCCACGAAGGCGACGTCGAACAGGTCCCGGTAGCGACGGTAGCGCTCCGGTTTTTGCGCTGGCGGGCTGAAGAACTCGGCGAGCCGAAGGTAAGTCGTCGCCTCCCTAACTCGCCCGTCGGCGGTCGCCCGCTTTGATAATGCTTCGAACACGGGCACGCAGTCACTGGCCGACCGCACCAGCGACGCGGCGTCGTGCAGGTCGTTACGATCAGCGAAGCCGAGGCCGTACGCACGGTTGAACTGGTAGTTCAGGAAAGCTCGACGATGAAACCGCTCAAAACCGACCGGCAACCGCGTCGGTTCCAAGCGAGGCTCGGACATGTCAACCACCCTAACCTGCGGCTTGGGTCGTGCTTCGACAAGTCACCCTCACGGTGGCTGGACCTAGTCGACCTGAGCCTTCATCCAGCTGCTCGACACGCGAAGCACGCGTGTCAGCCAGGTAGATGGCTACGCTACTGCCGCTGGGACGGGTTAGCGCCCTCGCCTGTCGGTGCACCGCACCGGGAGATGCCCGGTGGGCGTCACCACGCCGATCCAGCAAGGCAGCCAGCAGGACGAGGGGCGGTGATCACCTCGACAGCGTCCCGATACACTCCCCGTCCCGCGACGACCCGCGCCCGTCGCCATGAACTCTCGACGATTTCCCGTTGACACCGCCCGAGACGACAGCGGGCACACCGGTGGAGTGACGAGGTCGGTCTTGGCTCGCGGACCACCGCAGCTCCGTCAACCTCGGCCAACGTCGTCGCGACCCAACGACCGCCACAGTTCACGGTAGCGAGCTGCAGGTCCGACAACTGACCCGAGAGCATGTCCTGAAACCTTCCAGAACGACAAGAAAGCGGGACAACGACAAGTTGATCAGGATCCCACAGGGACGCGTGTAGGAAATCGAGCATCTTGTCGTCGCAATCTGCCGCTGTCTAGGCCCGCGACGAGATCGTCGGCGCCTTGCGTTCTCACTATCCTGATGGATTCCTCAGTGACGTGTGCTTGCCCCACCCTCTCGGCCCGTCAGCCGTCGTCCGCACATTCGCAACCAACCGTTGGAGCTGCACCGCTGCAGGCCCACCGACGGAAATGACACCGGGGGGGTCTTACAGAACGCGCCCTCACGTAGCCCACCGAGACCCCCCGAGCACTGCTTCCGGTACATCTCGAGCGGACGGTTACTGCGTGCATCCCGCCCGAGGAGCAGCGCAACGAGATGGGCTCCTTGGTCGGTGCAAACGCCAAGCGGCAGCCTGAATGTGTTGATGCAGAAGGTGCGCTTTTGCTCTCGCTCGATCGATCCCGTTCAGCCGGGCTGCCTTTCGAGGTGCAGCCGTACCATGGGTATCACCATGTGGTCGTCACCGGTGAGTCTGGTGATCGACCGGCTGAGGTGCTTCCAAAGCCTTGGATGCTCGGCCGCATACCGTGCGAGCAGCGATGAGCTCGCTGACGCGTCGAGGAGTTCGGCCGTGGCAGGGACCCGGTTCCGGAATCCGATCGACACCAGACAGGAGGGATCGGCCATCAGGTTCTGGTACCACTGGGAGGCGGTCCCGAAACCTGACGCGATCAGCACAGTGTCGGGGTCCTCGCGGTCTACGGCCTCCACCACTACGCATCGTTCGGTACCGCTCGTGCGGCCCCGGTGGAGCAGCAGCAGCATGCGGCCTGCGAAGAGGAAGCCCAGGCGCGCCTTGAACACGGCTATGGGAGCTCGGGCCAACCAACGCGTGCCGAGGAACTTCGCGCCAAGATCCACACCTCAAGCCTACTTTCGACGATCCTGACCAGCTCCGGCCGGTGCACCGGTGCCGTCGTCAGCGGGCGAGCCGGCCAGCCACCACCGGCTGCCCTGGCCCGGCCAGCTCCCCGATGGCACTCGCCCGACCGGCAATCGCCATCAGCACGGCTTCCGCCGGTCCGGTAACCTCCGGTCCCGAGCCGTGACTCCAGTCCAGGTCGGTCGGCGTCAGGCGTACGCCGCGGGCGAGGCGCCACCCCGGCAGCTCAGGGCTGCGAACGCTGTCAGCAAGGACCCAGCGCAGCCGTTCAGCCGGGATGTGGCGTGGCATACCAAGCGGGCGGCGAATGTCCTGATGATGGATAGTGGCGTCGAGCAGCGCGAGCCGGCCCCCGAAAGTTGTGGCCAGCCCCTGAGGCTGCAGCTGAACCCGCAGCCTGCGAAGGAGCTGTTCGGTACTGAATGAGGCGAGTTCGTCAACGCCGACCTGGTTGATGTGGACGAACCGAGCCCGGATGGCGCGGCGAAACAAGCCAAGCAGACTGACCCCGTCGAAGCTCATCACATGAGCGACCACGTCCCGTACCCGCCAATCCTCACACAGCGACGGCACCTGCCACTGCTCGGGCGTCAGCGTCGCCAGAAAATCGGCAAGGTCGGTCCGCTCGGCAGTGGCCATCTCAAGGCCGTTCACGCCATCACTTCCTCAAGCCGGTTGCTCGGCGGAAGCAGTATTCCGCTCACTCAAACCATGCTCCATGGCCGCACACCGCTCAGGCAAGACCGGTGCACATTGTCCGCAGAGAATTCTGATCCTGGTGCTCGTGCAACGTTCCTGCTGCGGCGCCGTCAGTCGCGATGGGGGGCGGAAATGACATACAACTGCGGCCTGCGTGCCATCAAGAAGGTCGATATCGCTGCCCTACAGGCTGCTCAATCCCGGGTAACAGCGATCTGCGCGTCGGCCACGACCTAGCAGAGACTCCCGACACGGACCAGCAGGGCCACCTGTCACCTCACCCGAATAGAGGGTGGGGACGCGAGCGGGGGAGTGAACCTGCTCGGCTCTGCTCAGCCAGATTCCCCGCTGGCCTGCCCTGGCGAATGTGTAGTCCGGGCGAGGATGTGCACGACTTTGGCGTCGAGCTCGGTCAGGTGTTGTCGTTCCAGCTCGTCGACGTCCTGGGCCGCGGCAGTGCGCCGCAGGCTCGCCAACTGGCTGACGATGACCGGCTGTTGGGCCGCGGAGGCGTGCCAGCCCAGCTCTCCCAACAGCTCGTACAGCCGAGCGGTGACCTGGCTGTCAGCCTTGCCGTAGTGTCGGGGCTGCGCCAGGGCCAGGTCGAGGAAATGGTCGAAGTCTGGGTGGTCGAGCACGACCCGAGGGTTGTCTTGGGCATCCCGGAGCGTCTGAGGTCCGAGCTGGCACTTCATCATCTGCACCAGAAGACTCGACACATGACCGAGCGCGTGGATCGCGGTCGTCGGGTCGTTGATCCCCGGTGACAGGGCCTTGTTGACGACGTCGGTGAGCTGTCGGAGGCCGTAACCCACGTCTTGAGCGGCTGTACGCTCGGGCCCGGTGTGCACGGACTTAATCATCTTCTTCTGCAGCTGATCCACAACCTCGGCACCCACCGGATGGCCGTCGGCTCGCCACACGGACGCCAACGGCGTGCCCTCGACGACGAAGCTACCCAACTGCCGGTCGATGGACAGCAAAACGTCGGCATCGGCCACCGCGCGGACCAGCTCATCCCGGTTGATTCGTTGCAGGAAGCCGGAGGACTGAGCGGGGAGGCTCACGGCGAACGTTGGTACGGGGGTCAGCGGCGACCGGCTGCTGTCCTCGTCGTCACGGCCGCGGAGATTGTTCGCCAGTGTCGAGCTCGCGTCCCGGTGGACGTTGTGCAGCATCGTCTCGACGCGGATCTGGCGGGTCAGGTGAGCCAGGAACAGCACCAGGGCGATCACGCTCGCTACCGCCAGCACATAGGAGGTGGTCACCGCGAGCCGTGGAATGAAGGGGCGCGCACTCTCCCCGTTGGACCGAACGGATCGGAGCACCGTTAAGGAGAAGGTGAAGGTCGCCAGAAAGACGGTGAGCGTGGTCTGCACGAACAGGTCCTGGGTGAAGGTACGCAGCAGCCGAGGCGAGAACTGACTGCTCGCGAGCTGGAGGGTCACGACGGTCAGAGAGAACGTCAGCGACGTCACCGTGATCAGCGAGCTGGCTACGGCATCAAGGACCGTTCGGGCGGCGTCGGCGTCGCCGCCGAAGACAATCGAGGTGAGCCAGCCGGGCAGGTGGTCGTCAACTCGGGCGTCGACGTAGGGCAGCGCAACACCCAGCACGACGGCCACCGCGATACCGAGCGTCGGTAGCGGCCACAGCTGGGTCCGCACCGCATCGTGGACCGAGCTGATGGCACTTCGAACCGACAGTTTCGTCACGAACAAACCACCAGAGGTATCTGGTGTCGCATCCCGGAGAGATCGAGGTCCTGGCAGCAGTCCTCACAGATCACCTCCGCCACTGTACAAGTCATGCAGGTGTCCACGGACGCGTCCGCGCAGTCGTACGGTGAGCAGTGGGACCGGTCCGGAGCTAGCCATCATTGACAACAGGGTCGGCATCGCGGCAGGAGGAAACGCATGAAGTTCTGGGTCCACCACGGAGC
The DNA here is from genome assembly GCA_038238065.1 of Propionibacteriales bacterium. Lineage (GTDB taxonomy): Bacteria > Actinomycetota > Actinomycetes > Propionibacteriales > Propionibacteriaceae > Microlunatus. The sequence continues at coordinate 17,161 of JBBRYD010000036.1, forward strand.
CTGTGTGCCCGGCTGGTTGCTGCGGTGTTGAGCGCCCTGGGCTGGGGATCGGTCGCGGCGTCGTCGTTGATCCTCGGTGCACTGCTGGCACTCGCTCGGACCTGGCGGCCCCAGCTGGTCGGCGTGGTCTTGGCCTTCGGGGCTGGAGCGCTGATCTCCAGCGTCGCGTTCGAGCTGGCGCAAGAGGGCTTGCGGATCGGCAGCGCGACGTCGGTGGCGATCGGGATCGCTGTCGGAGCAGTGGCGTTCTTTGCGGCCGACAGGGTGGTCGACAAAATCGGCGGCCGGGGCGGCGGCGGTTCGAGCGGGCTACCGCTGGCCGTGGGGGCCCTGCTGGACGGCATTCCGGAACAGGCCGTCCTCGGGATCGGCCTGGCCGCGGGCCAGGGGATCAGCATCGCCCTGCTGATCGCCATCTTCGTGTCCAACCTTCCCGAGTCGATCGGATCAGCCAGCGACATGGAGTCGAGCGGCAAGTCCAAGTGGTTCGTCGTCGGCATGTGGGCCGTCGTGTCTGTGGTGTGCGCGCTCTCCACCCTCGGCGGCTACGCCATCGCGGGAGTGGCCAGCGGTGGTCTGAAGTCGGGCATCGACGCCTTTGCGGCGGGCGCCTTGCTGGTCATGCTCGTGGACTCGATGATTCCTGAGGCAAAGGCCAAGGCCGGCAACACGGCCGGACTGGCCACCGTCCTCGGGTTCGCAGTGGCGGCGGCACTCTCCAACCTCACCTGACGGTCCTCCGCCCTGGTCGACAGCAGTCTCAGGTGCCAGAGGCAAGGGACCGACTCGATGGGTGGGTCAGGCCCTAACGGTGCGGTCTCGGTGCCGGTCGTTGGGGATGCCGGCAATCTCCTCGACGTTGAACAGGCGGGCGACTGGCACGTCAGTGCTGGAGTGGGCGATGATGCTGAGTCCGATACAGACGGCGACGAGCTCGTAGGCCTGCTGGGCCTGAGGGATGCCTGAGTGCAGCACGAGCAGACCGTAGACAACTGAGGCGAAGCCTTTCGGGCCAAACCAGGCCGCCGCGTAAAGCTCCTTACGCTCGAGTCCGCTGCTGCCGAGGAGAGACAGGATCAGCGACAGCGGCCGCACCAGGATGAGGGACAGCACGGCGACGATCCAGCCCCCAACGCCGATGCTGGTCACTAAGGCCGGGGTGAGCAAGGCCCCGAAGACGAGGAGGGCGCCGAACTTGGCAAGCTCGGCCAGCTGCTCCCCGAGGTGGGAGAACGACTCCTGTGCCGCAGGGTTGAGTCGGGCGACGACGGCACCGCCGGCGAACGCGGCCAGGTACGGGTTGGCGCCGGTCAGATGAGCGATTGCGTAGAGCAACACACCGATGGCGAGCGGGCCGAGGGGTTGGAGCTTCGGCTCCGCGCCCAGGCCCGGGATCCGCAGGACCAGGTGGGCGATCAGTGGGAGCGCCACACCGAGGGCCAGGCCGGCCAGGAGCTCGAGGACGACGACACCGAGACCGGTGTGGTCGGAGCCTGCCTGCCCGGCCGCGGACACCAAGATCAGCACCACCGGTAGGGCTAGGCCGTCGTTGAGTCCGCTCTCGACACTCAACAGGCGGCGCAGCCGTGCGGGCACGTCGGTACGTCCGACGATGGCTGAGGCGAACACGGGGTCCGTCGGCGCCAGGACGGCTCCCACGAGCATCGCGGTGATCCAGTCGAATCCGGCCACGTAGCGGGCCAGCACTGCGACTCCGCCGAACGCCAACGGCATACCGATACCCAGAGCACGCGCGGGCTGCTTCCAGGACCCCTGGCCGCTCAGGTTGCGCAGCCCCGTCCCGTCGACGAACAACACCGTGAACAAGGCGAGATCGGCCAGCTGCCCGATGATCGGACTGTCGGGCGTCAACAGCACCAGTCCAAACCCTCCCTCGCCAATCAACATGCCCGCAAGGAGGAACAGCAGCGACGTCGACAGCACCGTCCGCGCCGCAACACCCGACACCATAACGGCCACCATCAGACACGCGCCGAATACAAGGACCAGAGTCACACCGCATCCTCTCAGTTGGGTTGAGCGCTCATGGCCGCGGAGCAAGCTGCGGTCAGTCCGCGCGGCGGACCGGCCCCATGGTCAGAGCAGCCAGCACGTCACTGTGTCGAACCCAGCCCACCAGAATGCCGTCCTCCTCCGTGACCGGGACCGCGTCGGCGCCTCGGTCTAGCTGACGCAGCACTGAGGACAACTCCGTGGTCGGCGAGGCCGGTTCGGTGGGGCTGCACAGCGACCCCACGTCGGTCTCTTCACCGGAGGCGACCGCGTCCATGATCTCGTGCGCGGTCAGTACCCCGAGATAGTGTCGGTCCGCGTCGAGGACCGGCAGCGAGCTCACCCCGGACGCAGCGAAGATCGCCGCGACCACCCGGAGATCGGCGTCGAACGCGATCTGGGTCGGCACGTCGGCCATCACGGAGCTGATCGGGAGCCGGCCCGCGGCAGCGTCGGCGGGTTCGTCGATGTCGATCCCCCGCCGGAGCAGCTTGCGGGTGTAAACGGTGTCAGCCGACACCACATGGCTGATCCCGGTGGCCAACACGATGGCCAGCATCAGCGGCAGGATGATCGAGTACTCACCCGTCAGTTCGAACATGATCACCACCGCCGTGATCGGCGCCCGTGCGGCACCCGCGAAGACCGCACCCATCCCTACCAACGCGTACGCCCCGACCGACCCGACCCCGGGCGCCACCAGCTGGACCAGCTCGCCGAAGATCGCCCCGACCATCGCGCCGCAGAACAGGCTCGGAGCGAACACCCCGCCCGAGCCACCGATACCGATGGTCAGGCTGCAGGCGACCACCTTGCCGACGAGCAGCGCCAGCAAAAATCCGATTGCGTACCCACCAGCCACGGCCTGACCCAGGACCGGATAGCCGACCCCGTACATCTGCGGGAGGGCGAGCAGCAGGGCGCCGAGCAGTAGTCCACCGACGGCGGGCCGCAGCCACTCCGGTCCGCGCCACGCCCAGTCACAGGCATCCTCGATCAGGTAGAGCACCCGGGAGAAGCCCACTCCAGCGAGCCCGGCGCCGAGGCCGAGCACGGCGAACAGCGGGTATTCCACGAGATGGTTCACCTGGAATGCGGGCAGGACGAGGAACGGGCTGTTCCCCAGCAACGCACGTCCGATGACACTGGCGGTTACTGAGGTGATCACCACCATCCCGAAAGACTCGGTGGCCCATTGCCGCAGGATCAGCTCCATCGCGAAGAAGACCCCGGCCAGCGGCGCGTTGAAGGTGGCCGCGATCCCGCCCGCCGCGCCGCAGGCGACCAGGAGCCGAATCCGACGTTCGTCCAGGTGGAACAGCTGGGCCAGCGTCGAACCGAGTGCGGAGCCGATCTGGACGATGGGACCTTCCCGGCCCACCGAACCACCCCCGGCGATGCACAAGGCACTCGCCACCGCCTTGACCACAGCCACCTGGGGTCGGATCCGGCCACCGTGCCGCGCTACAGCCACCATCACCTCTGGCACCCCGTGGCCGCGGGCCTCACGAGCAAACCGGTACACCAGCGGGCCGTACAGCAGTCCCGCCACGACCGGAGCCAGGACGACGAACCCGGGACCGACGCCCCGAAGGTATCCGTGCGGACTCCCGGGGACGGCTGCGTAGTCGACATAGCCGGTGAACACCCTGGTCAAGCCCTCGATCATGAACCGGAACAGGACTGCCCCGAGGCCGGCACCGATTCCCACCACCAACGCCAGGGAAACCATCCCGAGCCGGCGGGAACGGACCACGACTCCTGCCCCGGTGGCAAATCTGCGGCGGACCATCACCTCTGCATCATCCAACAGGAGCACTGTTGGGCCCCAGCGAGGTCCGGATGACCGCCGCACTCACCGCCATCCGAGCGCTGGGACGGCGACACCTTTGTCGTTGGTCGGCATTCGGTGGCAACGTCGCCGGGATCGGTCCTCGTGTTGACATCGGCTCTTCAGCAACGTACGACTGGTAGTAAATGAGCTGATCTAGGGACTGCGCGCCGCGACCAGCCGGTGCAGGGCAATTCGGGAATAGCCTAGACATTCCCAGAATGCCAACATTACCTGCTGCTCCACCCCCCGAAATCAGGAGATCGATATGCCCACCCACACTCACCGACGTCGCCTGCTCGCCAGCTTGGCGATCGCCGCGACGCTTTCGCTCGGCTTCACGGCTTGCAGTGCCGACTCCAGCGCTGGTGGTGGAGCCACGAGCTCTGCACCCAGCTCCGCGACCGCCTCCCCGAGCGAATCGGCGGCGACGTCCCCGGCCCCGACTGAGAGCCCGTCCAGCTCCAGCACCACCGGAAGCGACGCATCCTTCGGCAGTGGCTGCGCCTCGGTCCCGACGTCGGGCAAGGGCTCGTTCGACGGTATGTCCAAGGACCCGGTCGCGACTGCCGCGAGCAACAACCCGCTGCTGTCGACCCTGGTCACTGCGGTCAAGAAGGCCGGCCTGGTCGATACGTTGAACAACACAGATGACATCACCGTCTTCGCACCGGACAACGCCGCCTTCAGCAGTCTCAACAAGGCGACCTTGGCGAAGACCCTCGCCAGCAAGTCCAAGCTCACCGACGTCTTGACCCTGCACGTCGTGAAGGGTCGCATCACCCCGGCGGAGCTGGCTGGAAAGCACAAAACGCTTAATGGTCAGTCGATCACGGTCGCGGGGTCTGGAGAAGATTTCACCGTCAACGGCAACGCCAAGATCGTCTGCGGCAACGTGCAGACCTCCAACGCCACGGTCTACATCATCGACCACGTCTTGCTGCCCAGCTGATCCGCTAGACCCGATGACGGGTTCGCGGGAGACCCGCGAACCCGTACCTCCGGTAGCCCACGCTCACGGCGGGTCGACAGCGGCTGAGCCGCTGCCGACATTCGCCATTGGCACGACGCTGAGCTGCCCGTTCGTCTCCAGCACCACGATGGCCACCAACTCCAGCCTTCCGTACCCAGCGCTCCGAACGACCTGTCGCAAACTCTGCTCCGAGATGCGTTCCTGTTGCAGTGCCTCGAGGTCGGGGCGCCCGTGGGTGAGCAGCACCGTGGGCTGGGTGGTGACCGTTCGACGGATGCGCGAGCTCCGGACCGAGGCCCAAGCCGCGGCCCACTGCAGCAGGGCCAGCAGCACCAGGGCTAGAGCGCCCTCGGACAGCGAGACCGTATCGCTCAACACGACCGTGTCGAGCCGAAAGCCACGGTAACGATGAAGTCAAAGGCGTTCAGCTGGGCCAGGGTGCGTTTGCCGGTGATCCGCAGCGTGGCGATCAGCCAGACGTACGCGAGCGGTCCCACCACCAGAACGCGGAGTAGTCCAGACAGGTTGTCGTAGAACGTGATCGTCACCTTGCACCCATAGTGTTGCCGGCTTGGTCCGAGTCCCACGACCAAGCACCGGTCAAGCAGCCGACGACCTTGTCGGGTAGCTGGGTCGTTGGGCTGCTGTTGAACGAGCTACGAAAGCCGGATCACGGGGCCGCGCCCAGTTCCTCGTCCTCGACCGCGGCCTCTTTCTTGGACTGGTCGATGTGCTCCTGGGCGATCTCCGGGCTGAGGCACACCTTGTTGGCGATGACGTAGAGGAGCACCGATAGTCCGGCCAGGATCAGCGCAGACCACTCGAAGTTGAGCAAGCCCAAGTGGCCCGCACCGACAGACTTCTCCGGGAAGTTGCCGAGATAGGAGATCAGCGCCAGCCCGCTCAGCCAGGGGAACAACCAGGAGATGCCCTGCCGGAAATGGAATGCGCCTTGTCGGACCCCGCCGAACGCCTTGAAGAGACCGAGCAGTACGAACCCCAGCAGCACCGCGATGTAGAGCTTCCAACCGGTTAACCAGCCGGACCAGTACACGATCAGGTTGGATGCCCAGAACGCCAGCAGCGGGATGACATGGCCACCAGGGAGCCGGAACGGGCGGGGCTGGTCCGGGACTTGCTTGCGGAGCGCGCTGAGCACCAGGGGACCCGAGGCGAAGGAAAGGACGGTGGCCGAGGTGATGAAGCCGACCAGCTGCTGCCAGCTTGGGAACGGTAGAAACACGATCAGGCCCACCACGAAGGTCACGATCAGGCTGAACAGCGGCACCCCTCGGTCGGTCGTCTTCGCCAACCGCTGCGGGGCGTTGCCGTTACGGGCCATCGCGTACGACAGCCGGGAGGCCAGGGTGGTGTAGATCAGCCCGGTGTCACCTGGTGAGATGATCGCGTCGATGTAGAGCAGGACGGCCAGCCAACCCAGGCCAGGACCGAGCCGATGACCGCGATGGGCACGTTGCGCTTGGGGTTGTCGGTCTCCCCGGCCAGCTCGACACCCTGGCGAAAGCCGAGGTAGGAGAACACGATCCCCGACGTGGCGATGGCACTGAAGATGCCGTGCCAGCCCTGTGGTTTGAAACCGTGGGACGTGAAGTTTCCACCGTGGAATGCTGCGATGAAGAAGGCCACGATGACCAGCACGATGATGAACAGCTTCCACCACACCAGCGCGTTGTTGATGCGTGCAAACCAGCGGATGCCGAAGTAGTTGACCACCACGAACAGCGCCATCAAGACCACGGCAGCGATGTAGCCCAGCGTGGTCAGCGTGTGTACGGTCTGCCCGCCAGCCTCTGCCTCGACGGTGAAGGGGGCGTACTTGGTGGCGTACTGCAACGCCGCCAGCACCTCGATCGGCGCCGTCGTGCTGGCGCCGACCCAGGTGATCCATCCGGTCGTATAGCTGGCGAAGGAGCAGAAGGCCAGGTGTGGGTAGCGGATCACACCACCCGACAGCGGGAACATCACGCCCAGCTCCGCGTACACCAGTGCGATGGCCAGCACCATCACAGCGCCGAGTGCCCACGAAATGACCGCCGCGGGTCCGGCTTCCTCGGGGGCGTTCAGGGGAACTATTGCGTACCCCACATCGTGCCGAGCCTCTGCTGCCCGCCGGGTGACTGCGGCCCATCAGTTTGTTCTCTCGAGTCGACACCCCAGAATCGGGTTGAGCCACCCAAGAATCGTTTGCGGGGGCGCCCGAGTACGTTGGCTCAATGCGACGAGCGAGCGTCACTCGGTGTGAAGCAGCCATGCGGGTCCACGCTGGTGCGAGGCCCAAACCGTGGTGGAGACGCGAAGGAGAAGCTTCTGCTTGGCCGGGTGGGCAGCCGGTACGAACGGGAAGTGTGACCGCCATCCGGACCGCTCTCGGTGTTGCATTGCTCTGCGGTGCACTGGTCAGCTGCTCGAGCGTGACTGGCAGCTCCGCACAACCCGAGAGCGGCACCGCCCTCTCCCCGTCCGCTAGCGCGACGCCCGCCATCCAGTCTGGGAGTCCTACCGCTTCCACGACTCCGACCGCACAAAGCGCCGATGCCTTCTGTTCCGCCTTGCTGGACGATCAGAAGCGCGCTGGGGAGGTCATCGCCTCGGCGATCCTGCATCCCACTGACAAACTGACGCTGAACGACCTTCAGGCCGCGCGCGCCAAGCTGCAAGCCGACTCGCTCCTCGCTCCAGCGGATCTCAAGACTGACGTGCGCGCTCAGGTGGCGACCATGGATGACGTGATCGGCCGGATCCGATCGGGCACGATCAAGGGACTGGATCCGCGACCGTTCAACGAGGCGCAAAAGCGACTACAGGCCACATGCTCCGGCGGCTGAGGCCCGTCAGCGAGAAGGCGTGACAGGACGACCGGTCAGCTCATGACGTCTGGAGAACCACTCCAGTGCCCTGCGCCAGCACCTCGATCCCGTCGCTGTTTGGCGCGGCGGAGGTCAGATTCTGACCGTAGGGGAGCTGCCCGATCGGCAGTGGGAAAGCCAGCCGATCTCCCAGTAACACGCGCGTGGCTTTGTCCAGCGTTCCGGATCCCGTGTCAATCTGCCGTGGCGTTACCTGCACAGCACCGTCCTCGACAGACAACGTGACCCGAGCGCTGACCTCGACGGGCTGCCCGGCTAGAGAGATGGATCCGGTGACCTGCACCTCACCGTCCGGCGCGGCCGAAAGCCGCAGCGGCTGGCCGTTGCTCTTGAGGTAGGCGTTGATGTCGAGGTAGGACAGTTGTGCTCGCTCGACAGAGTTAGCAATCCCGATCTCGTGCACATCGCGGACCAGCACATCGTGGAACGGCACCCGCACATCGATCAGCTGCGACTCGAGGGTCTCGATTCGGATGGTCCCCTCGAGGGCTCGATTTGACACGTCCACCTCCTGAAAGGAGCCGGAGATCACCTGCGGCACGAACAGGATCCCCCGGAAGTGAACCGTGGGGCGCTCTGTGACCTGAGCGATCGCTTGAAGCTGCCCTTCGACCTCAGACTCGACCACGACGCGCACGACAGCATCCAGACCGAAAACGGCCAAGGCCACCCCGGCGACGACCACCAAGACTTTCTGCCGGGTCCTCCACCCGCGGAAGCCGACGAAGCGTCCACCCGGTGTGGTCATACGCAAGGGGGCGTCATAGCGCGTCCGACTTGTTCATGGGCGATAGGCCCGGATGAAAGGTGCCATCAGATCGGACGCCTCTCGTGATGCGGTGACTAGGCCAGCCTGCGGCAGGCCCGAGGAGGGTGAGCACCGCAGGGGTGAGCACGGGCCGCACCACCAAGGTGTCGATGAGCATACCAACGGCCATCGCAAAGGCGATCTGACGGAAGTTCGACAACGGAATGATCGCCACCAGAGCAAAAGTTCCCGCCAAGATGGCTCCAGCGGTGGTGATGGCACGCGACGTCCTCGGCACGGCCACCCTCAAGGCCTCCGCGAGGGGGCGGTGAGCCGCCTCGCTCCAGATAGAGCCCACCACGAAAACGTTGTAGTCCGAGCCAAGGGCGATGAGCAACACGGCAGAGGCGAACGGGGCGTAGAACGTCAGACCCTGTTCGCCCAGGATCTGCTGGAACAGCAGGGTCGTCAGCCCCAGCGCCGCAGCAACACTCAAGGCGCTACAGGCGAGCAGCACCACCGGGGCCACGACGGCGCGCAGATAGAGCACGAGAATGAGGAGCTCCACCAGCAGCGCCGTCAACAGCGTGACTGACAAGCTCGCCCGAGTAAGCTTGGCTACCTCTGAGGCAATCAACGTCTGACCGGTGGCGGACACGCGGGCGTCAGACAGGCCGGCTCGGCGGGCCAGGTCCGGGAGATTGGTTTCTAGAAGTCGGACGTCACTGATCGCCTTCGCGGCTAGGGGGTCACTGCCGAAGACGACCACCAGCCGCGCCGCATTGGTGGACTGGGCGAGCACGATGCCCTGCGGCTTGGCGGACGGCACGTCGGCGGGCCCGATCACGCGAACAACTCCTGGCTGCTGGGACACCTCTAGTTGCAACCGTGCCAGGTCGACGCGACGTCTGGTGATGCCGTCTTTCTCCACCAGGATCTCGGTAGGGGCGGAGATTCCCCGCACGCCCGCCGCGGCCAGGAGATCCGCGCCCCGTGACACGTTGTCGTCGCTGGGAAGGCCCGCGCTGGCCGACAGGTCGAGCCGAGCCTGGGTCAGCGGCAGCGAGGCCACTCCCAAAAGCACCACGACCACGATGGTGGCGGCCAATGCCGGTCCGCGCGTGGTGAGCGCCTGCATGCCCCGACCGGCCTTCCGCTTCGCCTCCGCCATGGGGGACTCGTCAGCCACTTCGAGGCGACGCACAGACGAGCCTTGGACCGGCAGGACGGTGAACAGCCGCCAACCGAGGATGGTCATCACGGCCGGGACCAGTGTCAGACAGACGGTCAGACTGACGAGGACGGTGAGGGCGAGAGCGGGCCCGAGACCACGGAAGATGGCGAACGGAGCGGCCAGCAGGGAGATCGTGCCCCCCGCTACACACAGCCCAGCCACAGCAATGATGGGGCTGTCCCGGCGGACTGTCCGTAGGACACCGGCACGGGTGCCAGAACCTTCGTCGAGTTCCCCCCGCAACCCTGAGAAGAAGAGGACGCAATAGTCGGTGACCAGCCCTAGCAGCAGGGCCAGCAGGACGGGCTCGAGCTGGTCGGGAACCTGGAATCCGAAAATTCTGGCAAACAGCGCCAGCAACGGGACGTACACCAGATATCCGACGCCCGCGACGCCAAGCACCACCAGGGGTGCTAGCACCGACCGAAACGCGATAGCCACCACCAGCAGGATCAGGAGGGCGCTCGCCATCTCGAACAGCCCCAGCCGCGCGTCGAGATAGTCGATCTGGGCGACGGTCGCGGGCACGAACCCGGTGACATAGGTCTGAACCGCTGGTTGGTTGTCGAAGTGGTCCGCGTAGAGCTCTGCCAGCCGAACCGTGTTGTGCAAACCCGTGCCGTCGGACATGTACAGATACGTCACCGTCGTGTCGGCCACACCGGTCGGCACGGGTATCGCCGCGATCACCTGCCCCGGAACCGGCGCAACATCATCCTCGACGTTGTTCTGGGTCGTGGCGAGTGCCCACAGGACCGAATCAGCCCGCGTCAGCAGGTTGAGACCGCCGGGTTGGTGGACGACAACGGTGGTCCCTGACAGCACTGGGATCCGAAAGTCCTTCAAGACACGTTCCTGGACCTGGAGGACCGGATGGTCCTTCGGGAGCAGATCGCCGAATCCGCCACCGGTCGCACCGGCCGTGGGGGCGAATACCGTCAAGAGGCCCGCAGCAACCACCCAACCGGCAACCACCACCCACCGACCGCTGGTGACAGTCCAGCGGTAAGCGCGCCCGACCGACCCGACCACCGGGCTGAGGGCCGCACCAAGTCGGTGAATCGCTTGAGGGGATTTCACACCCGGCCCCCCTTCGCAGGGCTCTCCTGACTGCTTGGCAGCATAACCGGAACTAAGGTGGGCTCCGACGGCGACGCGACAGCACACGTGGAGGCTTGGGGAATGGACGCAACGGTCAGAGCTGGGATGTCCACGTGAGCAACACCCCGCCTGTGCAACGCCCAGGTCGGCGAGGGTCTCGTTGGGCGCTGGCGGGGCTCACGTTCGCGGTTGGACTGGTGGTCGGGGTGCTCGCCGTGGGCCTGCTCAGCTCGGGAAAACCCGACTTCCCCACCACAGGTTCCCCCGTCCCCAGCTCCGCCGGAACGGGGGAGCCGACGTCACCCGCCGCCGGGGCGTCGGCGGTGGCCAGGGTCAACCCCGCCTGCCTGCAGGTCATCAACGAGGCGCAGCAGATCTCCAACATCCTGTCCGGGGTCGGAGACGCAGCTTCCGACGTGGACCTGCAGCGACTCGACGACATCGTCCGAGAGCTGCAACCCGTTGAGCCGCGCCTTCAACGTGACCTCAAGGCCTGCGACGTCAGCGCCGACGTCGGCAGCGGACCAGAGTCTCAGCCGCCCCCGGCCCCGGTCCCGACTGCATCTCCCAGTTAACCGTTGGTTTCTCAGCGAGCAGTCGCCTGAATTCTTCGGTGCACTGCAGCTGCATGTGCCGTTATCAGGCAGTGTCCGTGAACAGTCGAATATGTAGGCGGTCGCGGCATTTCGTTGAGCTGTGCCGCCGGGTGGATCCTCGACAAACGTCGAGTGGGCTGGCAAAGAGGCTTCAATGCGATGCTGTCTCGGCTGGAGTCGGAACGGTGTGGAGCGGCCGCGGGCACTCGCCGACCAAGGAGTCGGAGCGCATTGCCTGGAGCCCCACGATGACATTCTCAGCCAAGCGCTCACGACATTTTTCTGCTCGGCCTGCGCATCAAACTGCGCAACTTCGGCTGCGCCGCGTGGCGCAGGACCTGCAGGATCGCTGGTGCTGAGCGTTCCACGCGCACGTCGACAGCCATGGTCCCGGTGTGGCAGAGGAGTCTGACGAGAGCGATATGTGGCGGACCTAGCGAAGCCCGAGATGCCGGCTGCTGTCAGTCCCGGTCCGGGTGCCCGTAGTTGCTAAAATGCGTGGTCACGTCCGGCCACTCGGACTCGACAGTCGCGGACGGTGTCCACGTGGCTGGCCCGGTCTCCTGCAGCGACCGCTGGAGCTCCCGGTGGGCGACGTGGAGCAGGTCGGCGTCTCGGACGGCCAGCTGGCGGCGGTACGCGGCGTAGGCGGGGCCGGTCGGGTCGAGGCGTAGGGAGTGGGGTCCGTAGGCGATGTCGCTGCCGGTGAAGCGTTCCCACAGTTGCCGGACCAGGACGGCGTTCGGCGTTCGGCTGGGGTGGATGCGGCGGGCGGCGTCGATGGCTTCGGTGAACGCGTCGATCTGGTCGGCGTGGGCGCGGCGGGCTTGGTAGTCGATCGGTGGTGGGTGCTGCTGCAGCAGGGTCATGAGCTGTTCGAGGCTGGCGAGAACGCCGGGCCAGTGGCCGGTCCCCTGGATGTAGCGAAGCAGTCCGTCGATGCGGTGGGCGTGGCTGGCTGGTAGGGCGAGGTCGTGGCAGATGCTGGTCCAGCTGGCGGTGCTGCCCATCTTGGCCAGGGCCATCGACAGCATGGTGCCGCGTAGCTCGGGACGGGTGCAGGACATGACGGCGGCGGGGACGGTGAGCGGCCAGATGGTCTGCGGGATCCAGTTGATCTGGGGTTCGGGCCGGTGGGGGTGGTGTTCGGGCAGCCGGAGCCGTCGCCGCAGTTCGACGGTGATGGTGGCGGGGTAGCGGGGTGTGGGGTGGCCGGTGCGGAACATGAGCTGGTCGGCGGCGGGCAGCTGGTCGCGGACGCTGTGCAGTTGGACCGCGGCGAGGATCGGGCTGTAGTGGTGCTCGACGATCCGCTCGGCTGGGCCGAGTGGGGCGTGCGGGCCGCTGTAGGACAGCCGCCCGGCCAGCGCCTGGGCGGCTGCGTCCAGGTTGGGTTGAGCGAGGACGTGGACTGCGTAGGGGAGGCCGGCCGCGATCGTGGCGGGGTTGTTGGCCAGATCGAGAAGGTTCACGGCGCTGCGAGGTTGGGTGTCGTCGAGGAGTTCGACGAGGGCTTGGAAGCCGAGCCGATGGGTGATGGGCAGCCCGCAGGCGGTGGCGTGCTCGGCCGTCCCGGCCGCCCACTCGTGCAGGAGGCGTTGGCCGGCGACATGTTCTGGTGGTGCTGGGGTGGTGGGGGCGGTGCTGAGGTCGGTGTCGCACCATGGCAGCCGTCGCTGGCCTGGGCCGGCGTCGTGCTGGTGGATGCGGGATGGGCAGCGGTGCAGCTCGACCGGGTGGGTGAGCCAGGCGGGGGTGGTGTGCGGCTGCTGATTGCAGCCGGGGCAGGTCTGCAGCAGGTAGACGCCGTGGTCGGGACAGATCAGCGATAGCGGGCAGCGCCAATGGTCGGGCCAGACCGGGTCCGGTTCGGCGAGGCAGTGGGGGCAGTACCGCATCCACGGCCGGGCCGGCACAGCGTCGTAGCCGAAGGTGTCGGCGTAGGTGAGGGTGGCTGCCGCCATGGGTGCACCGGTGAGCAGGCGGCTGGTCTCGGTGTCGTCGAGGCCCAGCCGGTGCAGCAG
>JBBRYD010000037.1:0-29270 GCA_038238065.1 Propionibacteriales bacterium
CCCCCCCGGCCCCGGGCTCCCACTGGGGGCCCCGGCATCGCCCTCCCCCCGGCGCCGGCCCCCTGCCGGTGCCCCCGCCCCCCCCTCCCGGGGCGCCCGCGGCGCAACGGCCGGGGCGCGCCCCGGGTCGGTCGTTACTCGTGGATGGGCTTGGGAGTGCTGCGGTTGGCGACCCGGTTTTCGGCGCTGACCATCCACGCCTGCTGCTCCAGCGCGATGATGAAGGAGTGCAGCAGATCGGCGGTCGTCGGGTCCTCCGCGTCGATCTCGTCGTGCACGCCCCGCATGGTGCCTGACGCGGCGTAGAGCCGTTGGGCGATCAGGTCGATGGTGTCAGCCGTGTCGATCTCACCCTCGGGGAACTCGTCCAGGCTGGTCTGAGCCGAGACCGTGCGGGACCGGCCATCGGGAGTGACGTAGAGGGCCCGCATCCGCTCGGCGATCTCGTCGGAGAAGCCACGGGCGGCCTCGACGATCTCGTCCAGGATCAGGTGCGTGTCGCGGAAGTTCTTGCCCACCACGTTCCAGTGAGCCTGCTTGCCTTGGAGGTGCAGCTCGATCAGGTCGACATGCACCTTCTGCAGGTTGTCGGCGAGCGTCTCTGAGGCCCGGAAGGCAGGATCGGTCGCCCCCCTGGAGGTGGACTTGGGGCTGGCCTGGCGTTCGATGGTTTCGGTCACGGCGCGTTCCTCTCGGTGATGGTGGTGGCACGGTGCCTCACATGCCTACCAGGCAGCTCAACCGTCGGGTGCGACCGGATGTTCGCGATGATGGCCGAAAGCGCACCGGCAGCTCGACCGGCTCGAGGGGTCCGCGGCCCTCACGGTCGATCACCCGCGGGCGGTGGCATGAGCGCGAAAGGAGAAGCGGTCGAGGGTCTTGGACCGGGCGCCGGAGGCCAGCTCGGCGGCGAGCCGACCGACGGTGGGGGCGAACTTCGCCCCGTGCCCCGAACAGGGCGACACCACGACGAGCCCGTCGAGTCGGTCGATCAGGAAGTCCTCGCTCGGGGTGCTGGTGTAGAGACAGGTCGCTTCGGCCTGCGGCTCCGGGACGAGGCCGGGGAGGTAGCGCGTCACGTAGTCGACCAGACGTTCCCGCGCCCGCGGATCGACGTGGCCGTCACGACCGGTCGCCGTGGTGACCCGGCCGCCGTCGTGCTCAGCCACCTTGATCAGCCCCGGGCCGACGTCGCGGCCCCCCGGAAGGCCGTACGTGGACAAGGCCTCCGTGTGCACGAAGATCGGCCACGGTGTCTGGCTCCGGCTCGCGAAGTGGAACACCTGCTGTTGGGTCACCTCGAAGGGTGGAAAGCTGTCGGCGTTCACCGGCAGCGACGCCAGCAGCTCGGGCAGCCACGCTCCGGCGGTGACCACGATCACGTCGGCCTCCACCACCGGGTGACCGGCGGTGGAGCTGATCACGTATCCCGCGGGATGCTCCTCGACGGCCGCCACCGGCCATTCCTCGAGCACCACGCCACCCAGCTCGGTGGCCCGGCGGGTCAACGTCCGTACAGCCAGATCGGCGTCGACCACGCCGGCGTCCGGGTGGTGCAGCACCTGGGTGTCGAACGCGAACTGTGGCCATCGCTCGCGGGCCTCGGCCGCGCTGTAGACGGTGTGGGGGATGCCCTCCTCGGCCTGGGCCCGGGCGATGGCCGCCACGTCACGACGCAGTCCGAAGTCGACGCCGCCGGTCCGGGTGATGATCTGCGCTCCGGTCTCGGTCTCCAGCTCGGCCCAGTCGCGCCAGGCCTCACCGGTCAGGGCGGCGTGGAAGCGGTCGGGGTAGGCCCGTCGGATGATCCGGGCACTGCCGTGCGAGCTGCCGCGGTCGTGCCCGATCCGGAACGCCTCGAGCAGGGTGACGTCGGCGCCGCGACGGGCCAGCTGCCAGGCGGTGGCCGACCCGGCCAGCCCGGCCCCGATCACGACGTAACGCGTCCGGCTCATCGGCTGGGACCCGGGATCCAGGAGGTGCCGGCCCGCCGGACGCGATCCCTGGCGGCGGACTCCAGGGTCGGTGCGGTGTCGTCAGAGGGCCGCGACGCGCCGACCTTCACGTAGATCGGGGTCCTCCAGTCGGTGGGACACCGGTTCACGGTCAGGGACCGGCGTGGCTCCACAGTAACGGGAGCCGAGGACCGTTTGTGGCGGGCCGGCTCAAGAGTGTGTAAACGAGGCCGGTCAGCGGGGTTGGTTAGGGTGGGGCCATGAGTGTTGCGGTCCGCGTCATCCCGTGCCTGGATGTGCACGATGGGCGCGTCGTGAAGGGCGTCAACTTCGTCGACCTCCGCGATGCGGGCGACCCGGTGGAGCTCGGCGCGCTCTACGACATCCAGGGGGCCGACGAGCTGACCTTCCTGGACATCTCCGCCTCCGCCGACGGACGCGAGACCACGCTCGACGTGGTCCGACGCACGGCCGAGACGGTCTTCATCCCGCTGACGGTCGGGGGTGGGGTCAGCACCGTGCACGACGTCGACGTGCTGCTGCGAGCCGGGGCGGACAAGGTCGCGATCAACACCGGGGCCATCCGCCGCCCGGAGGTGATCGGTGAGATCACCCGCCGGTTCGGCAACCAGGTGTTGGTCCTGTCCGTCGACGCCCGACGCGAGTCCGGTCGCCCCTCGGGCTACGGCGTGACCACGCACGGCGGTCGAAGAAGTGCCGGGTTGGATGCCGTGGAGTGGGCCAGGCGTGGCGTCGGCCTGGGTGTCGGAGAGATCCTGCTCAACTCGATGGACGCCGACGGGACCACCACGGGGTTCGACCTCCCGATGATCGAGGCGGTGCGCGACGTGGTCGATGTCCCCCTGATCGCCTCCGGTGGTGCTGGTCGGGTCGAGGACTTCCCGCCCGCCATCGCCGCCGGCGCGGATGCGGTGCTGGCCGCCACCGTCTTCCACTACGGCACGCTGCGCATCGCCGACGTCAAGGCCGCCATCGCGGCCGCCGGGTTCCCCGTTCGCCATCCGGTCGGTACCACTGCCGTCGCCGCAACCGTGGTGAGGGGCTGAGCGTGCACGCCTGGCTGCCCTACGCCGATGTGGCCGAGGCCGAACGTCGACTCGATGGGCTGCCCGCCCACGTCGAGGTTGATGTCTACCGAGCCGACGGCGACGACTGGCCAGCCTCCCTGGCCGACGTCGAGCTCTTCGTGCTGCCCTATCTCGCGGGCGCCGACGAGGTGTTGTCTCGCGTCGATGAGATGAAGAGCCTCCAGGTCATCCAGACCTTGACGGCGGGCTACGAGAACTTCGTGCCGTTCGTGCCACCTGGGGTCACGCTCTGCAACGCGGCCGGGGTGCACGACGCGAGCACCGCCGAGCTGGCCATCGCCCTGACCCTGGCCAGTGGTCGACACCTGGACGACTTCGCCAGGTCGCAGCCCGACGGTGCCTGGGCTCCCCGGTTCGGCACCTCGCTGGCCGATCGCCACGTCCTGATCGTCGGCTACGGCCGCATCGGGGCGGCCATCGAGCGACGGCTGGCCGGCTTCGAGGTCGCCTCGGTGACGAGGGTTGCGCGACGGTCGAGGTCGGGCGAGGAGCAGGTGCACGCCACGTCCGAGCTGCTCGACCTGCTACCGTCCGCTGAGGTGGTGATCGTGATCGCTCCGCTGACGCCGGAGACCGAAGGGCTGATCGACGCCAGAGCACTGGCCTTGCTCCCCGACGACGCGTTGGTGGTCAACGTGGCGCGCGGAAAGCTCGTCGACACCGACGCCCTCGTCGCCGAGACCGGCTCCGGCCGGCTGCGGGCGGCCCTGGACGTCACCGAGCCCGAACCCCTGCCGCGCGACCATCCGCTGTGGCGGATCCCGAACGTGCTGATCGCCCCACACGTCGGTGGGGCCAGCAGCGCGTTCTGGCCACGGGCCGACCGGCTGATCGCCGCCCAGCTGCGCCGCTACGCCGCGGGCGAAGCGCTGACCAACGTGATCCGATGACCGCTGGAGCGTCCCCGTCGCCCAGCCCGGAAGTCGCCCCGGCAGAGGTCGACCCGAACTGCCTGTTCTGCCGGATCGTCTCTGGCGAGCTGCCTTCACGGCGGATCTTCGAGGACGAGCATGCCGTGGCCTTCCTCGACCTCGGCCCCTGGCATCGCGGCCACACCCTGGTGGTGCCCCGGCGGCACATTCCCGACCTGCTGACCGGCGAACCCGCGCTGGCCGACATCGGTGCCGCCGTCGACGTGGTCGCGCGGCTGTTGGTCGACCGGTTGCGGGCCGACGGGCTCAACCTGCTCTCGTCGGCCAAACCGGCGGCCGGCCAGGAGGTCTTCCACCTGCACCTGCACCTGATCCCGCGGTACGCCGACCGGCCCGGCCTGCGCGCCCTGGTCGATCCAGCCCCGGCCTCCGAGGGGGAGCTGGACGCGGTGTACGCCCAGATCACCGGCAGACCGGTCGGTGGCGGGTCATGAGCGTCGCCACCACCTCGCGGCCGCTCAGCGTGTTGTCACCCGCGGCGCGAACCGGGCGAGCGGCGGTCGAGCTGCTGCCACCGCTGGTCGTGGCGCTGCTGATCCTCCCGTTCATCATCTCCTACGGGAAGTTCTGGCCGTGGCAGCCGTCGACCATCGATCTCCAGGTCTACGTCTACGCGGTCCGCGACATGCTCGCCGGTAAGGACATCTTCGCCACCACCACGCCGTTCTGGAACCTGTACTTCATCTACCCCCCGGTCGCCGCCGTCATCATGTGGCCGCTGGCCTTCGGGCCGTACGCGATGTGGCAGGTGATCTGGACGGCGGGGCTGATCGGGGCCCAGCAGTCGGTGCTGCGCCGGTGTGGTGTGCCGCGTGGCTGGAAGCTCGGCCTGCTCGGGATCGCCGTCGTGCTCGCCGTCGAGCCGATCCGCACCACCCTGGGCTATGGCCAGGTCAACACCATGCTGATGGCGCTGGTCATCGCCGACCTGTTGCCGGACGCACCCGGGGAGCGTCGTCGCATCCCCCGGGGCACGCTGATCGGTCTGGCGGCGTCGATCAAGCTGACGCCGGCCCTGTTCGTGGTCTTCGCCTTCTTCATCGGTCGACGGCGGATCGCGTTCACCGGCATCATCTCGTTCCTCGCCTTCACCGCCGTGGGGGCGATCTTCCAGTTCCAGCGCACCATCGACTTCTGGGGCGGCCTGTCGGGTGGGGACACCCGCACGGCGTCGCCGCTCTATACCGGTAACCAGTCGCTGCTCGGCGTCTTCTTCCGGTTGTTCGGCTCCTCACGAACCACCACATTGGTCGGTCTGGGGGTTGCCGGGCTGGTCGCCCTGCTCGCCACCCTGGTCGCCGCGCACTGGTGGCAGGCGGGTCAGAAGGTGTTTGCCCTCGGACTCGTCGGTCTGGCCACCTGTCTCGCGTCGCCCCTGTCCTGGACCCACCACTACGTCTGGATCGTGCCCATGGCGGTCGCCGTGGTCCGCCCGACCGTGGCGTCGGCGAGCGTGGTGCTGCCGCGCTGGGTTCGCTACCTCGCCGGGTGCTGGGTGCTGTGGGTCTGCGCCTGCCTGCCGCTGGCCGTGCTGCCGTACGGCGGCGGGCGGGAGCGCAACTTCACTGTGCTGCAGAGTCTGGTGGCCAACTTCGGACCGGCACTGGGCGTAGCGCTCGTGGTGGGCCTCGGCTGGCAGCTGGTCTCGCAATCCAGATCTCACGCCGTGGTGTCCACAGCCGCGGCGTAGATTGACGGCCATGACCCCCGATACGACCCTCCAGGAAACAGTCACGCCGGAAGCTCGACCGTCCGGCAGCGTCGGCGGTGGTCGGATCGTCGGCAGTGTCGATATGTCGGTGGGAGCGGAGCGACCTCCAGCCCCTGCGGCGAGCAGTGTCGATATGTCGGTGGGAGCGGAGCGACCTCCAGCCCCTGCGGCGAGCAGTGTCGATATCAAGCCTCGGTCCCGGGTCGTCACCGACGGCCTGGAGGCGACGGCCTCTCGCGGCATGCTTCGTGCGGTGGGTATGGGTGACGACGACTGGGTCAAGCCCCAGGTGGGCGTCGCGTCCTCCTGGAACGAGATCACCCCCTGCAACCTGTCGCTCGACCGGTTGGCCAAGGCGGTCAAGGACGGGGTGCACGCGGCCGGTGGGTACCCGCTCGAGTTCGGCACCATCTCGGTGTCGGACGGCATCTCGATGGGCCACGAGGGCATGCACTACTCGCTGGTCAGCCGGGAGATCATCGCCGACTCGGTGGAGACCGTGATGTCGGCCGAGCGGCTGGACGGGTCGGTGCTGCTGGCGGGCTGTGACAAGTCGCTGCCCGGCATGCTGATGGCCGCCGCCCGCCTCGACCTCGCGTCGGTCTTCCTGTACGCCGGGTCGATCATGCCGGGCCGGGTGGGGGACAAGGACGTCACCATCATCGACGCGTTCGAGGCCGTCGGCGCCTGCATCCGCGGCCTGATCACCCGCGAGCAGGTGACCGAGATCGAGAAGGCCATCTGTCCAGGCGAAGGCGCCTGTGGCGGCATGTACACCGCCAACACCATGGCCAGTGCCGCGGAGGCTCTGGGCATGTCGCTGCCCGGGTCGGCCGCCCCGCCGGCGGTCGACCGGCGTCGCGACGGGTACGCGCGCCGGAGCGGGATGGCCGTGGTCGAGATGCTGCGCCAGGGCATCACCGCCCGCCAGATCATGACCAAGGAAGCCTTCGAGAACGCCATCGCCGTGGTGATGGCCTTCGGCGGATCCACCAACGCGGTGCTGCATCTGCTGGCCATCGCCAACGAGGCCGAGGTCGACCTGACGCTGGACGACTTCGTCCGGGTCGGCAAGAAGGTGCCGCACCTGGGTGACCTGAAACCCTTCGGACGGTACGTGATGAACGACGTGGACCGGGTCGGTGGCGTTCCGGTGGTGATGAAGGCGCTGTTGGAGGCCGGCCTGATGCACGGTGACTGCCTGACGGTCACCGGCAAGACGATGGCCGAGAACCTCGCCGACATCGCCCCGCCCGACATCGACGGCACCATCGTGCGCGCGCTGAGCAACCCGATGCACCCGACCGGCGGCATCACCATCCTCCGCGGCACGCTTGCGCCGGAGGGTGCGGTGGTCAAGAGCGCCGGCTTCGACACCGACGTGTGGAAGGGCACCGCGCGAGTCTTCGACGGCGAGCGGGAGGCCATGAACGCGCTCGAGGACGGCACCGTGACCGCCGGGGACGTCGTGGTGATCCGCTACGAAGGGCCCAAGGGTGGTCCGGGCATGCGGGAGATGCTGGCCATCACCGGCGCGATCAAGGGTGCGGGTCTCGGCAAGGACGTCATGCTGATCACCGACGGTCGCTTCTCCGGCGGCACCACCGGTCTGTGTGTCGGGCACATCGCACCGGAGGCCACCGACGGCGGCCCGATCGCGCTGGTCCGAGACGGTGACACCATCGTGCTGGACGTGGCCAACGGCCTGCTGGACCTCGACGTCGACCCCGAGGAGCTCGAGCTGCGGCGCCGGTCCTGGACGCCCACGCCGCGGCCGGCTCGCCGGGGGGTGCTGGCCAAGTACGCCAAGCTGGTCAAGTCGGCCAACGTCGGCGCCATCTGCTCCTAGCCGCCGCTGCCGGCCGACCCCCGTTCGACGGGAACCGACGAGCGGCAGCGACCGGGGCTGACCTGAGCCCCGGCGCCGGCGAGGTCAGCTGTTGGTCTCCCAGTAACGCCAGCCCTCGGAGTTGGTCGGGAACTTGATGCTGCCGGAACCGAGCACCTTGTCGGTGCACTGCGGAGTCGTCTCGTACTTCTTCCAGGTGACGTTCTTGCTCCAGGCGACGTACTGGACGTGACCATACTTGCCGGCGCTGATCTGGTGCGAGTAGTTGTGGGTGACCGTCGAGCTGTTCGTCTTGGTGAGGGAGGCGCTGACCGAGACCTTGGCCTTGGCGAAGACGGCACCCACCTCCGACTCCGCCCCGGCGGTGACCTGGTAGCTGGCGCTCTTGGTGAAGTCTCGGCCCACGCTGAGCGTGCCCCCTCTACCGTCCTTGAAGATCGGCAGCCCTCCGAACGGGATGTAGGTGGAGGTGGCCTTGACCGAGTAGAAGATGTCGGAGGGGCAGGCGGCTTGGGCCGCTCCGGAGGTGCCGACCGCGAGACCGGCGGCGGAGAGCAGGGTGGCGGCCGCGGTGACGGCGACTCTGGTGACGGAGGACATGGGTTCCTGACTGTGGCAGCGGGTCACGGTGACGCCGGCTGAAGCACAGTAGCGAGCCTCGAGGGTCATCGGAGGCGAACCGGCATTTTGCTAGGGGGTCCGAGGGTTCTTCCAGATGTCAAGACGCCCTGTCTCGCGAGTTGACATGGTCCCGACCGATGACTCATCGTGAGGTTGTGCGCACCGCATCTCTCATTCTCGTAGTTGTCAGGCGTGTCGGCTGAGCAGTAGCTCTTCAGTCGATACGCTCCCTCGTCTGCCTTCGGGCGGCGGGGGTTTTTTCTTGCAACGACCCGAATGTGTCACGGGCGTAACATCCAGAGACAGGCAACAACCCGAGGAGAGCCCCATGGCTGACATGGAAGCCACCGAACAGGAATTCACCGGAGCACAGTCGCTGGTCAAGTCGCTCGAGCACGTCGGCGCGGACACGGTATTCGGCATTCCCGGCGGCGCCATCCTTCCGGCCTACGACCCGCTCTACGACTCCAAGACCGTCCGCCACATCCTGGTCCGCCATGAGCAGGGTGCCGGCCACGCCGCCGAGGGTTACGCCATGGTGACCGGCAAGGTCGGGGTCTGCATGGCCACCTCCGGCCCTGGAGCCACCAACCTGGTCACCCCGATCGCGGACGCCCACATGGACTCGGTACCGATGGTCGCCATCACCGGCCAGGTCTCCAGCGCCGCCATCGGGACCGACGCCTTCCAGGAGGCCGACATCCGCGGCATCACGATGCCGATCACCAAGCACAGCTTCCTGGTCACCCGGCCCGAGGAGATCCCCGAGGCCATCGCCTCGGCCTTCCACATCGCCAGCACCGGCCGCCCCGGCCCGGTGCTGGTCGACATCACCAAGGACGCCCTCCAGGCCCGCTCGTCGTTCACCTGGCCGACCCAGCTGGACCTGCCGGGCTACCGTCCGGTGACCAAGCCGCACGGCAAGCAGATCCGCGAGGCGGCTCGGCTCATCTGTGCGTCCGCGCGTCCGGTGCTCTACGTGGGCGGCGGGGTGCTCAAGTCCCGGGCCTGGAAGGAGCTGCGCGAGCTGGTCGACCTGACCGGCATCCCGGTGGTCACCACGTTGATGGCGCTCGGCGTCTTCCCCGACAGCCACCCGCTCAACCTCGGCATGCCGGGTATGCACGGAACGGTCCCGGCCGTCGGCGCCCTGCAGCGCAGCGACCTGCTGATCGCTCTCGGGGTGCGGTTCGACGACCGGGTGACCGGTAACCTGAACAGCTTCGCGCCACTGGCCAAGGTCATCCACGCCGACATCGACCCGGCCGAGATCTCGAAGAACCGGGTCGCCGACGTCCCGATCGTGGGTGACGCCAAGGAGGTCATCGCCGAGCTGACCAGCCTGCTGCGCATCGCCGACCAGCTGCCCCAGGTCGACCCGTGGGTGCAGTACCTGCTCGACATGAAGAAGCGCTACCCGACCGGGTTCGACTTTCCCGAGGACGGGTCGCTCTCCCCGCAGCACGTGATCAAGCGGATCGGCGAGCTGACCGGACCGGACGCCTACTACGCCTCCGGTGTCGGCCAGCACCAGATGTGGGCGGCGCACTACCTGCCCTGGGAGCTGCCCGGCCGTTGGCTCAACTCCGGTGGTCTCGGCACCATGGGTTACTGCGTACCGGCCGCTATGGGGGCCAAGGTCGGCAAGCCCGACGCGGTGGTCTGGGGCATCGACGGCGACGGCTGTTTCCAGATGACCAACCAGGAGCTCGTCACGTGTGCGCTGGAGGGGATCCCGGTCAAGATCGCCGTGATCAACAACCAGAGCCTGGGCATGGTGCGCCAGTGGCAGACCCTCTTCTACAACTCCCGGTACTCCAACACCGACCTGAAGACCAACCGCGTCCCGGACTTCCAGAAGCTGGCCGAGGCGATGGGCTGCGTCGGCCTTCGGGCTGAGGACCCCAGCGACGTGGACGGCGTGATCGAGAAGGCGCTGAGCATCAACGACGTGCCCGTGGTGGTGGAGTTCGTGGTCCACAAGGACGCGATGGTGTGGCCGATGGTGGCCGCCGGCACCAGCAACGACGACATCAAGTACGCCCGCGACCTGGCTCCCGCCTGGGACGGAGAGAAGCTCTGATGAGCGAGGTGACCGCCCTCGGCCTGAACACGCACACGCTCAGCGTGCTGGTGGAGAACAAGCCGGGCGTCCTGGCCCGGGTCTCCAGTCTGATCTTCCGCCGCGGCTACAACATCGAGTCGCTGGCGGTCGGACCCACCGAATATCCGCACATGTCGCGGATCACCCTCGCGGTGACGGTCGACGACCTGGTGCTGGAGCAGATGACCAAGCAGCTCAACAAGCTGGTCGAGGTGCTCAAGATCGTCGAGCTCGACCCCACAGCCGTGCGCCGTGAGCTGATCCTGGTCAAGGTCCGGGCCGAACCGGAGAACCGTGGTGCGGTGCTCGAGGTGATGCAGATGTTCAAGGCCAAAGCCGTCGACGTCGCCCCCGATGCGATCACCATCGAGGCCACCGGTAACCCCGAAAAGCTCGATTCACTGCTCAAGATGCTGGAGCCCTTCGGTATCCGCGAGCTCGTCCAGTCCGGCGTGGTGGCGGTGGGCCGGGGCAGCCGCTCCATCAGCGACCGCACGCTGCGGACCGACCGGCAGAAGGTCGTCCGCGTCGTCTGAGGGGAGCGTCGTCTGAGAAGACCCCGGGGCCGGCTCGTCCGGGCCCGTATCACGAACAACCCAACCAAGGAGTACAGCAGTGCCTGCAGCAATGTTCTATGACAAAGACGCCGACCTCTCCCTGATCCAGAGCCGCAACGTCGCCATCCTCGGCTTCGGCAGCCAGGGTCACGCGCATGCACTCTCGCTACGCGACTCCGGCGTCGACGTCCGCGTCGGCCTGCCCGAGGGCAGCAAGAGCCGGGCCAAGGCCGAGGCCCAGGGTCTGCGGGTCCTCAACCCCTACGAGGCCTGCGAAGAAGCCGACCTGATCATGGTGCTCGCGCCGGACCCCGCCCAGCGCAAGCTCTATGCCGAGGCGATCGAGCCCAACCTGGTTCCCGGCGACGCGCTGTTCTTCAGCCACGGCTTCAACATCCGCTACGGCTACATCAAGCCCCCCGAGGGCGTGGACGTGGCCATGGTCGCCCCGAAGGGGCCCGGTCACCTGGTCCGTCGTGAGTACGCCGAGGGGCGCGGCGTTCCCGTGCTCGTCGCGGTCGAGCAGGACGCGACGGGCAAGGCCTGGGACCTGGCTCTGGCTTACGCCAAGGGCATCGGCGGGCTGCGGGCCGGTGGTATCAAGACGACCTTCACCGAGGAGACCGAGACGGACCTGTTCGGCGAGCAGTCCGTCCTCTGCGGCGGGGCCAGTGCATTGATCATGGCCGGCTTCGAGACCCTGACCGAGGCGGGCTACCAGCCCGAGGTGGCGTACTTCGAGTGCCTGCACGAGCTCAAGCTGATCGTCGACCTGATGTACGAGGGTGGCATCGCCAAGCAGCGTTGGAGCATATCCGACACCGCCGAGTACGGCGACTACGTCTCCGGCCCCCGCGTGATCGACGCCCACGTCAAGGACAGCATGCGTGCCGTGCTGACCGACATCCAGAACGGGAAGTTCGCGCAACGTTTCATCGACGACCAGGACGCCGGTGCGCCGGAGTTCCTGCGGCTGCGAGAGCAGGGAGCCGCCCACCCGATCGAGAAGGTCGGGCACGAGCTCCGCGGCCTGATGTCGTGGGTCAAGAGCCATGACGACGACTACGTCGAGGGCAGCGCGGCTCGCTGACGCCCAGCATCTGAACGCTCGCACGGGGGGTCCCGGCAACAGTGCCCTCGTTCGCCGTTCACGACCAACGCGCCAGGCGCCTCGACCGGGATGGCCGGTCGAGGCGCCTTCGTGGTGTCGAACGCTGGTTCGGCCCGCTCAGCGCACGGCGGTGCGGTCCTTCAGCGACTTGGCCAGGGTGTCCTGACGAACGCTGTTGGCCGCCAGTTCCATCGGGTCCGACTCGAACGGCTGGATGTCGCCCGTGCAGACCTTGCCCTTCGCCGGCAGCTTTCCACTGGTCAGGTACCGGTCCACGGCCGAGGTCACGCAGTCGGACGTGCCGTAGGCGGTGTGACCCCAGGAGTTGCTCGACAGCAGCCGGCTGTTGGGCAGCCGCTTGGCGGCACTGACCGCTCCGGCATAGTTGGTCGCCGGATCGTAGAAGTCGCCGACGAACAGCACCGGGCTCGCAGTCTTGGCGTTGAACGGTCCGCTGAACACGTCCTCGTCGTTGCCGGTGAACGCGTCGCCGGCGCAGACCGACGAATTCCAGGTCCAGATCCGCCCGAAGTAGGGGGCGGTCACGTCGGCCTGGGCTGCGTACCTCGGATAGTCAGCGCTTCTGGTGGTCTCCTTGGAGTCGGTGCAGGTCACCGAGGCAAAGGCGTCCAGCCCGTTGAAGTACGGGAAGCCGAACGTGGGACGGCTCGACGCGTCAACCTTTTTCTGGAGCTCGCGGAGCTTGTGCACCGCGGTGTCGCGCCGCGCCGCGGCCGTACGGTTCTGTGCGGTGGCCGCTGGCGGCTCGGTCATGATGATGAGCTGGGTCAGCATGTCGGTGATGTAGAGGTAGCCTGCGGGGTCGTAGAGCATGCCCAGCAGGTTGGCGACCAGGTCAGCGTAGGTGAAGGTGAACACCTCACCGCTGAAGTCGTCCACCTCTTCGAGCGGGTGAGCTTTGAGTCGGCTCGCGATCAGGGCCAGGTTGGCGATCGGGTCTCCGGGGGCGAAGCTGCACAGGCTCCCGCCGACCTGGTCGCACCGGACCAGGATCTCGTGCAGGGCCTTCCACGCTCCAGCTGACGACCGCAGCCGTTGTTCGAGGGGCTGGCTCTGGTTCTTCGCGTCTCCAGCCCAAGCGACCGGGTCGAGCACACCGTCGACGACCAGGGCCCGGAACCGGTTCGGGAACATGCTCGCGTAGACCTGGCCGAGGTACGTGCCGTAGGAGAACCCGAAATAGCTGAGCTTGGAGTCGCCGACCGCGCGCCGCATCAGCTCCATGTCGCGGGCGACCTCGGTGGTGGACATCGACTTGGCCAACCTCTTCTTGCTGCACGCTTTGCCCTCGGCCTTGTCGGACTTCAGCCAGGCCTTCTGCTGGGCCGAGGTCAGCGGAAACGCTGAGGTGTGGCCCGCCAGCGCCGGCTCCTGCTCACGCGGACCCAGGAAACACCGCACGTTGTCGCTGGAGGCGATCCCCCGGGGATCCATCCCGACGATGTCGAACCGGTCGGTCACGGCCGGGGAGAAGATCTCTCCGGAGAAGTAGGCGAAGTCCGTGGCTGCGGCGCCCGGGCCACCGGGGTTGACGAACAGGCTCCCGATCCGCTTCTTCGGGTTGTGCGCCTTGACGCGCAGCAGAGCCAGCTCAACCTGTGCGCCCTTCGGTTTGTCGTAGTCTCGCGGGACCTTGACGGTCACGCACTCGGCTGTCTGGTAGCACTGGTACCAGTCCAGCTTGGGCGTGGCGATGGCGTCCATCTTCTTCGCCTCGGCGGTGGGCGAGAACGAGGCACTTCGGGCCTGGGCGAGGCCGCCGCCGCCGAGTAGCCCTGCGGTGAGCGCGAGGCTCGAGATCAGGGCGATCATCCTTGTGTGGTGCGACGAGAACATCCGTGTCCTCTCCAAGTTGTGACGCGGTGAGATCCACGGCGTCGGGGGAACCCTCAACGTATGGGCTCACAGAAACCGGTAGGGCACTTTTCGACAACAATCTGGTGTCGTCACCGCGGCTGCTAGCCTGCCCCGGCGGTGGCCGGCGACGGTTCAGCGCGACTTGACGGACAAAGACACGACCCGGACGCCGTCCTTGCGGAGCGCGGTGCCCACGACGTACAGCCGGCTGCTGATGTCGACGTCGCGGGTCACGGTGTCGTCGTTGGCCATCACGCAGACCGCCGTCAGGCCCGCCGTGCTCATCGGGGCCGGCCGGTCGGGGAGACAGGCGCCGAAGGACTCGGTCAGCCCCTGCAGGGCCTGCGCCGCGTTGGCGCGCGGGACGGCGAGCTGGGCGTCCAGCTGGTAGTCATGGGTGGACCGGTACGTCGAGGTGATCACCCTGGTCGTGCTCGGCAGGTCGACCTCACCGTAGAACTCGACGTCCGACACGGTCACGGGATGGCAGGTGTAGCCGATCAGGTCGTTCCTGCAGGTGGAGCCGCGCTCGGTCTGGAACGAGAAGTAGGGGACGCCCCAGGTGCCGGCGTACCGCGTGATCAGCGCCCACGAGATCATCACGAACGCCGTCATCAGCATGATGCCGATGACCACCCGCATCCCCTTGGGAAGTCCCGCCCCGTCGGCCACACGCACAGGATGCCTGACGGCGAGGTGGATAGCCAACCGAGCTCATGAGGGCTGGGCTCAGCGCCGGGTGCCGGGCCGTGGCGGGCAGCTAGCGTCGGACGGCGATGATGACCGAGGTGTCCTCGGCGACCATCACGTCCACGCTGGTGAAGCGATCGTCGGACAGCCACTCCTGCCGCAGGCCGTCCACCCGGCCGTGGGTCAGCGGCGGCCAGCTGGCACACGGCGTGAAGTCGTCGATGACGATCATCCCGCCCTGCTCCACCAGCTCGATCAGCTCCTCACGCGGCGAGCTGCGGGCGCTGGCCCGATCCAGGAAGACGAGCGAGAAGGGGGACTGTTCGGCCAGGCTGGCCCAGTCGGCGTGCATCACGTCGATGTCGTCGTCGGCGAACATGTCCATCACTCCATGTGCGAGCTCCGGGTCGAGCTCGGCCGTCAGGACCCGGGTCGCCTTGGGCGCTCCGCTGCGCAACCATGCGGCTCCGACGCCACAGCCCGTCCCGCACTCGGCGATGGTGCCGGTCCGGGTTGCGGCCAGGGTGGCCAGCAGCCGGCCCGTCTCGGTCCGGGAGGCCTGCACGTACCCGCGTTCGAGCGACATCCGCAGCGCGCGGATGACCAGCTCAGGTAGTTCCGGGGGTGCGCTCACACGCACAATTCTGACAGCAAACGCGGGGGCCGGTCTGCTGTCCAAGGGGTAAGACCGATGGTCCAGATGCCGTCGGGTATTTACTCGGATGTCCTACTATTCGAAACAACCACCACCACAGGACTGCCCATGTACGAGATGTACCCCGACGCCTGGCCCGCCGCAGACGAACGTCGCCGGTCCGAGCCGGTCAGCGCCCAGCCCCGCCGTCGCGCGCGCAAGGAGCACTCGGTGACGCCTGCGGTCATCGCCCTGGACCCGGACACCGCCCCCGAGCCACGCAGCCGCGTCTCCACCAGCTGAGCACAGCGCCGATGTAGCTGCCGGCCGGCTCAGTGAAGACGTGTGCAGCCGATCGGGCTCAGACCGCAGCGGCGATGGCGTCGCCGATCTGCGAGGTGGTCCGGCGCTCACCCGTGACCCGGCCGGCGATGTCGGCCACGGCCGCCTTCTCGACCCGCGCCGCCCCGTCGAACAGACCCAGGTGGTCCAGCATCAGGCTGACCGAGAGGATCGCGGCCGTCGGGTCGGCGATGCCCTGGCCGGCGATGTCGGGGGCCGAGCCGTGCACCGGCTCGAACATCGAGGGGAACGTACGGTCAGGGTTGATGTTGGCGCTGGCCGCGAGCCCGATGCCGCCGGTGACCGCCGCGGCGAGGTCGGTGATGATGTCCCCGAACAGGTTGTCGGTGACGATCACGTCGAAGCGGGCGGGATCGGTGGCCATGAAGATGGTCGCCGCGTCCACGTGCAGGTAGTCGGTGGCGACGCTCGGGTACTCCATGGCCACCGCCTCGAAGACCCTCCGCCAGAGACCGCCGGCGTTGACCAGCACGTTGTGCTTGTGCACCAGAGTGATCTTGTTCCGTCGTCGGGAGGCGCGGGCGAAGGCGTCTCGGACGACGCGCTCGACCCCGTACGCGGTGTTCACGCTGACCTCGGTGGCGATCTCGTGCGGGGTGCCGGCGCGCACCACGCCGCCGTTGCCGCAGTAGAGACCCTCAGTGCCCTCGCGGACCACCACGAAGTCGATCTCCTTGCCGGCGGTCACGCGGTCCGCGAGTGGGGTCGCCACGCCGGGAAAGAGCCGGCTGGGCCGCAGGTTGACGTAGTGGTCGAAGGCGAAGCGCAGCCGCAGCAGCAGGCCGCGCTCCAGCAGGCCGCTCGGCACGTCGGTGGCGCCGGGAGCGGCGCCGACGGCACCCAGCATGATCACGTCGGACGTCGCCAGCTCGGCCATCACGGAGTCGGGCAGCACCTCGCCGGTGCGCTGCCACCGGCTGGCCCCGAGATCGTAGGACGTGGTCGAGAACACCCCCGGCCCGACGACGGCGTCGAGCACCTTGAGACCCTCGGCGGTGACCTCGGGACCGATCCCGTCACCACCGATGACGGCCAGGTGGATGGGGGTGGACTTCAGCACATCGCTCATCGGCGCATCGTATCCACAACGCCACCACTCGCCCCGTATGTCTCAACTGGCGCGACTGTTAGCGTTTGGGTATGAGCCTACTGTTCGATCTGCGTCCGAGCACGAGCCCCCGCAGCGAGGCCGAACGCGCAGAGATCCTGACCGCTCCCGGATTCGGCGTCAGCTTCACCGACCACATGGCGGTGGCCACCTGGACCGAGAGCGACGGCTGGCACGACTCGGCGGTGATCCCGTACGGCCCGTTCATGCTCGACCCGTCGACCGCCGTACTGCACTACGCGCAGGAGATCTTCGAGGGGATGAAGGCCTACCGGCACGCCGACGGTACCGTCTGGCTGTTCCGGCCCGACCAGAACGCCGAACGCTTCGCCCGCTCCGCCCGTCGGCTGGCCCTGCCGGTGATGGCCACCGAAGACTTCCTCGGCAGCGTGGAGTCGCTGATCACCGCTGACCTGTCCTGGGTACCCCTCGGCGGGGAGAAGAGCCTCTACCTGCGGCCGTTCATGTTCGCCTCGGAGTCGTTCCTGGGGGTGCGGGCGTCCAAGCGGGTGACGTACTGCTGCATCGCCAGTCCGGCCGGCGCGTACTTCGCCTCCGGCGTCAAGCCGGTGTCCATCTGGATGTCGACCAACTACACCCGGGCTGCCCCGGGTGGCACCGGCGCGGCGAAGTGCGGCGGCAACTACGCGGCCAGCCTGATCGCTCAGCAGGAGGCCTCGGCTCACGGCTGCGAGCAGGTGATGTTCGCCGACGCGGCCGAGCACGCCTGGCTGGAGGAGCTGGGCGGGATGAACGTCTACCTGGTGACCACCGACCACGAGCTGATCACCCCCGAGCTCAACGGCTCGATCCTCGAAGGGGTCACCCGCGACTCGATCCTGACCCTCGCCAAGGAGTACGGTCTGACCCCGGTCGAGCGCCGGGTGAGCATCGCCGAGCTCCTGGACGGGGTGGCCACCGGGTTCGTGAGTGAGGTGTTCGCCTGTGGCACGGCGGCCGTGATCACCCCGATCGGATCGCTGAAGAACGACGCCGGCACCTTCGAGGTGGGCGGTGGCGTGGCAGGGGAGACCACCACAGCCCTGCGGACCGGACTGCTGGACATCCAGTACGGCCGGGCCGAGGACACCCACGGGTGGCTGCACCAGGTCGCCTGACCCCCCTCGGCGAGACGGCACTCATCCTGCGGTTCTGTCGGCGTGTCGTGCCGTCGTGTCGCAGGATCAGTGCCCAGTCGGCGAAGGGGGACTCGCGAGATTGCTGTCTCAGTGAGTGGGATTTCGTGCCCGCGGTCAGGTCGGATGGGGCGACACTGAGGACATGTCGTACCAGCTGGTGATTATTCCTTAAGCGCGCCGAGCAGCTCAGCGCGCCAAACCTCCTGTCTAGTGTCGGGAGGTTTTTTCGTTGCCGGAACCCACCACCGAAGATTCGAGGAAGATCCATGTCAGCGCCTGTCAGGCCGATGCCAGCTGAGTTCCACGTCTTCGACACGACGCTGCGTGACGGCGCCCAGCAGGAGGGACTTCGGCTGTCGGTCCCTGACAAGCTGGCGATCGCGGGGTTGCTCGACGAGCTCGGCGTGGGCTTCATCGAGGGCGGCTGGCCGGGCGCCAACCCCAACGACACGGCGTTCTTCGCGGCCATGGCCGATGGCCAGCTGCTGCTGAAGCACGCTCAGCTGGTGGCCTTCGGGTTCACCCGGCGGGTCGGGATGCGGGCCGCCGACGACCCGCTCACCGCCGCCCTGCGCGACTCCCAGGCTCCGATCGCCTGCCTGGTGGCCAAGAGCCATGACCGCCACGTCGAGCAGGCTCTGCGCACCACGTTGCAGGAGAACCTGGACATGATCACAGACACAGTGAGCCATCTCCGGTCGGAGGGCCAGCGGGTCTTCCTGGACTGCGAGCACTTCTTCGACGGATACCGGGACAACCCCGCGTATGCGCTGGAGGTCGTCACCACGGCGGCGACCGCCGGCGCCGAGGTCGTGGTCCTCTGCGACACCAACGGCGGCATGCTGCCCCCGTGGGTCGGCGACATCGTCACGGCCACGGCGGAGACCGGCGCCCAGCTCGGCATCCACTGCCACAACGACACCGGTTGTGCCGTGGCCAACACCCTGGCGGGTGTCGACGCCGGGGCGATGCACGTGCAAGGCACCATCAACGGATACGGCGAGAGGACAGGCAACGCAGACCTGGTCTCGGTCATCGCCAATCTGGAGCTGAAGTACGGCTGGCCGCTGCTACCAGCCGGTTCTCTGCGCGAGGCGACGCGACTATCCCATGCGATCGCTGAAGTGACGAACGTTCCATCGAGCGCTCGTCAGCCCTATGTTGGTCTGTCGTCCTTCGCCCACAAGGCGGGGCTGCACGCCAGCGCCATCAAGGTCGATCCCAACCTCTACCAGCACATCGACCCGGTCGAGGTGGGGAACGACATGCGGATGCTCGTCTCGGACATGGCCGGCCGAGCCAACATCCAGATCAAGGGCGAGGAGCTCGGCTTCGACCTCTCCGACCGCGCCTTGGCGTCCAAGATCACTGACCAAGTCAAGGACGCCGAGGCGGCGGGCTACACCTACGAAGCCGCCGACGCGAGTTTCGAGCTGCTGCTGCGACGCGAGCTCGACCAGCTGCCGGAGTATTTCACCGTCCACTCGTGGCGCGTCTTCACCCAGTCCACCCACGGCGGGGAGACCGACACCGAGGTGACCGTCCGGCTGAGCGCCAAGGGCGAGAGCCAACGCGTGGTGGGGGAAGGCAACGGCCCCGTCGACGCCCTCGACCACGCCGTCCGTCGGGCGCTCACGCCGGCGTACCCGATCGTGGAGCGGTTCGAGCTCACCGACTACCGGGTGCGCATCCTCGACCAGGGACACGGGACCGATGCCACGGTACGGGTGCTGATCCAGACCAGCGACGGTCGCCGGCAGTGGACCACGGTCGGTGTCGGGCAGAACATCATCGAGGCGTCCTGGGAGGCCCTCAGCGAGGCGTACCTCTTCGGCCTGCTGCACTCCGACCTCAGCCCCCAGGGCCGGGAACGCTCGTTCAGACCTGCTCCGCCCGTCGCTGCCGGCTCTCCGGTCGGTCGTCCCGTTCTGTAGTCGGCGAGGTCAGCTACGACGGTCGACCAGCTCGCGTACGCGCTGAATCGCCGCGGCCGACCGGGCCGTGACCTCGTCCCAGCGACCGGCTCGCAGCAGCTGGGGGTCGACCATCCAGCTCCCGCTGATGGCCGGTACGCAGGCCAGGGCCAGGTAGTCGCCCATGTTCTCCTGGGTCACGCCACCGGACGGCATGAAGGTCATACCGGGGAACGGGGCCGACAGGGACTGGATCACCGCTGGTCCCCCCAGCAACCCGACCGGGAAGATCTTGACCTCGGTCAGCCCCCTGGCCGACGCGCTCATCAGATCCGACGCCGTGGCGACCCCGGGCAGGGACGGTAGGCCGCGGGCCAGAGATCGGTCCAACACCTCCGCCGATAGTCCCGGGCTGACCACGAAGGTGGCACCGGCGTCGGCCACCTGGTCCACCTGTTCGCCGACCAGCACCGACCCGGCGCCGACCCGCAGGTCCGACAGTCCCGCGATGGCGGCGATGCCGGCCAGGCCGGCTGCCGTGCGGAGGGTGATCTCGGCGATGGTGATCCCGCCGGCCAGGAGCGCGTCGCGCAACGGGAGCGCCTGGCTCGGGTCGTCGAGGACGATGACCGGCACCACCGGGCAGTGGCTCAGCATGGTTGTGGCGGTGGGGGAAAGGGTCATGGCGTCACTTCCGGCGAAAGTTGAGCGAGCAGTCAGGTCGAAGCGAGCAGACCACCGTGTTCGGTCGCAGGGAGGTCAGCATGGGTCGACCATATTCGGTGTGAGCACGCTGACGAGACCACAGGTCTCCACCGAGCCGCCGATGGGCCTGAGATCGACGAGGTGATCGGCCTCGTGGTGGAAGAATCGACCAGTCATGCTCCCTCGGTGCTGCGCCCGAGGCGGCGGTGATGGTGCCGGTGCCCACTGAGTGGTCAATCCTTCCGTTCGGCCCCTCGTCAGCCGTGCTGGCGCCTCTAGTCGATCCGGTCGAGGACCAGCTGGGTGACCTCCGGCGTGGTGGTGGCGACGCGGTAGGACCCCTCCAACACCGCCCGCGCGGCGGCAAAGCGTTCCGGCGTGTCGGAGTGGAGCGTCAGCAACGGCTGTCCGGCGACGACGCGGTCGCCCGGCTTGGCGTGCAGCTGCACCCCCGCACCCGCCTGGACCGGGTCCTCCTTTCGGGCCCGGCCAGCACCCAGCCGCCACGAGGCAACCCCCACCGCGAGCGCATCCAACGACTGCAGCACGCCGTCGCGAGGCGCCGCCAGCACATCGGTTTCCCGAGCCCGAGGCAGCTCGGCGTCGGGATCACCGCCCTGAGCGCGGATCATGGCCTTCCAGCTGTCCATGGCCGCGCCGCTGGCCAACACGTCGGCCGGGTCGCGGTCGGTGGCGCCGGCGGCGGCCAACATCTCGCGGGCCAGCGCGAGGGTCAGCTCGACGACATCGGCCGGCCCGCCGCCGGCCAGCACCTCGACCGACTCCCGGACCTCGAGGGCGTTGCCCGCGGTCAGGCCGAGCGGAGTGGACATGTCGGTGAGCAGGGCCACCGTGGTCACGCCGGCGTCCGTGCCGAGCTCGACCATCGTCCGGGCCAGCTCGGTCGCGTCGGTGATCGACTTCATGAAGGCGCCGGAGCCGACTTTCACGTCCAGCACCAGCGCGCCGGTGCCTTCAGCGATCTTCTTGCTCATGATCGAGGAGGCGATGAGCGGGATCGACTCGACGGTGCCGGTCACGTCGCGCAACGCGTACAGCTTGCGGTCAGCGGGGGCGAGTCCCGAGCCGGCCGCGCAGATGACCGCCCCAACGGCCTCCAGCTGGCTGAGCATCTCGTCGTTGCTCAAGGCGGCGCGCCAGCCGGGGATGGACTCCAGCTTGTCCAGCGTGCCGCCGGTGTGCCCCAGGCCGCGTCCGGACAGCTGGGGAACGGCGACGCCGCAGGCGGCGACCAGCGGGGCGAGCGGCAGGGTGATCTTGTCTCCGACGCCACCCGTGGAGTGCTTGTCGGCGGTCGGTCGCGACAGCCCGGAGAAGTCCAGGCGCTCACCGGTGGCGATCATCGCCGCGGTCCAGCCCACCAGCTCGTCTCGGCTCAGCCCGTTGAAGAAGATGGCCATGCTGAGCGCCGCCATCTGCTCGTCGGCGATGGCGCCGTCGGTGTAGGCGCGGATGACCCACTCGACCTCGGAGGCCGTGAACGTGCCCCCGTCCCGCTTCTTGGTGATGAGCTCCACAGCGCTGAGAGCTCCGGCGGCGAACGACTGACCGGTGGGGGCTGACGACATGGCTGTGAGTATGCCGCACCGCTCTGGATAGGCTGGGTAGATGCGTATTGCTCGGTTTGCCGCCGGTGGAGATCCTCAGTTCGGCATCGTCGAGCTGGCCGAGGACGGTGGCAAGCATCCTGACAGCATCTCGGTGCTGACCGGCGACCCGATCGCCACGCCCGTCCAGCTGACCGGCGAACGTCGTGAGCTGGAGTCGGTCAGGTTGCTCGCGCCGGTGATCCCACGGTCGAAGGTGGTCGGCGTGGGACGGAACTTCGCAGCCCACGCCGCCGAGCTCGGCAACGAGGTGCCCGACACGCCGTTGACCTTCTTCAAGCCGAACACGTCGGTGATCGGGCCCAACGAGCAGATCATCTACCCCGACGCCAGCAACGAGGTGAGCTTCGAGGGTGAGCTGGCGGTCGTCATCGGCCGGATCTGTCGGCAGGTGCCGCTGGACCGGGTGGCCGAGGTGATCTTCGGTTACACGGTGGCCAACGACGTGACGGCGCGCGACCTGCAGAAGAGTGACGGCCAGTGGGCCCGGGCGAAGGGGTACGACACGTTCTGCCCGCTGGGACCCTGGATCACCACCCACCAGACGCTGGACGAGGTGGCCGACCTGCGGATCCGCACGACGCTGGACGGGGTGGAGAAGCAGAACGGGTCGACCAAGCTGATGGTGTTCTCCATCCCGGAGCTGGTCGAGTACATCTCCTCCTACACCACCCTGCTGCCCGGTGACGTGATCCTGACCGGCACCCCCGCCGGAGTCGGACCCATGCTGCCCGGCCAGGAGGTCAGCATCGAGATCGAAGGGGTCGGCACGCTGACCAACACCGTGGCCGGCTCGTCCCAGCCCGACGTATGAGCCCGTCCCAGCCACGGAAGCGGTCCGGTAAGAGCGGCTCGCGGTCGGGCAATCCGGCCCTGCGTGGGCAGCAGGCTGCTCCTCCGACACGACCCACCTCGACCCGACCGGCCACGGCCGCAGCACCGTCGACTCCGGTCCCGCGCGCGCCCATTCCGATCAGGTCGCGGGTCCGCGGCTGGCTGGCCACTGATCCGTACGAGCCGTACGAGCTCGAACCCGGCGAAGCGCTGCCGGTCGACGGTGTGGCCTATCCGCAGATCCTCCGCAACGCGAACTACATCTGGTGGCGCTCGCTGGCCGGTGTGGGCTTGGGGCTCTCCCTCTTCCTGCTGCTGACGACGGTGATCAGCCAGGCGGTGATCGCGCTGGCCTGGGCCGTCAGCGGAGGCGGGGCCTCGTATCGCAACTACTACATCTCGGCGATCGCTTTCGAGAAGCCCAGCGGCATGCTGGGTGCGAACCTGTCGATCGCTGCACTGATCCCCATCTCCTGGATGCTGATGGGGGTGATCCACCGGGTCCGGCCGCGGTGGCTGACCTCGGTGCAGCCGCGGATCCGATGGAAGTTCCTGTTGCTCTCGCTGGTCGTGGCCACTGTGGCGCTCAACGGCGTGCTCTGGCTGTCCACGCTGGTGGAAGGGCTGCCGCCGTTGCGTACTCAGCCGCACTTCTGGGGCTTCCTGACGGTGATCATCCTCACGTCACCGATCCAGGCGGCCGCCGAGGAGATCTTCTTCCGCGGGTATCTCATGCAGGCCCTGGGCAGCCTGGTCGCTCAACCGTGGTTCGGGGTCGTCGTGTCATCCCTCGTCTTCGCGCTGCTGCACGGCACCCAGAACCTGCCACTGTTCCTGGACCGACTGGTGTTCGGTCTGTTGGCGGCGTTGCTGGTCTGGAGGACCGGGGGCCTGGAAGCCGGGATCGCCGCCCATGCGATCAACAACGTGTTCGCCTACCTGGTGGCGTCACTGACCACCTCGATCGCCGCCCTCAAGGCGGTGCAGGAGATCGGCTGGCTGGATGCGGCGTTCGACGTCGGTGGGTTCGCCCTCTTCGCGGTGCTGGCCTACCTGTTGTCGAGACGGCTCAAGCTCCGGACCCGCGTCGGGTTGGCCAGCGGGCAGTGAAGGCTTGGATCGTGTCGGTTCCCCGATCACCAAGGCGACGCCGCGAGGCCGTTGCTGCTGCAGCCGCCTCTCGGTTTGAGCGCAGGCCGGTCCTACAGTAAAGTCTCACCTCGTGCCCGCCAGGCACACATCCTCGACGGAGACGTCGGAGATGGGGTATGGGGTAATTGGCAGCCCGGCTGATTCTGGTTCAGTTAGTCTAGGTTCGAGTCCTAGTACCCCAGCGAGGAAGCCGACACATTCGCTGGATGACCGTCGAGTTGGTAGGCTTCCGCGGTCCGCTCGGAAACGTTCGGACGCTAGGGCCCCGTTGTGTAGCGGCCTAGCACGCCGCCCTCTCAAGGCGGTAGCGCGGGTTCGAATCCCGTCGGGGCTACCTCTCAACGCGCTTCCCATTAGGCGAAATGCGCTCAACCACCCACCCAAATCGGCTGCCGAGCCGTGTCGTAGGGAGCATGAGGGGACCGGTAGTGCGCACAACATCGCCCTCTGCTGCTCCCTGAAGGTGAGTCAGAGGGGTTGGGCGGACCACCTTGCGGGCGCGGCGGCGCCTGAGAGCTGCACATGACTCATCGACCGTGCCGCCGAGGACGAGGACGAGGGCGGCCCGGCCCGCCAGCAGCTCGGGCTGTCCCTGCGCGGGACAGGCCTCATTCAGATCCTGGCCCGGGTCCTCGTCGCGATCTCGCGGGCCGCGGCTGCCCTCGTGTTGTTCATCTGAGGTCTGTTGCTCGTGTCAGGCTCGGACGCGCCTTGGTCGAGTCGGAAGGGCGGGTAGGCGGTGGCCATGAAGGTGGTGTAGGTCAGGACGCGGTAGAGCCACCGGTTGATGCCCATCAGCAGGTCGAACAAGGTCTGCGGGTAGTGGCCGGTGATCAGCAGGAACGAGCCGGCGACGACCACCAGGACGTTGAGAATCGAGTAGCAGCCGATCGGCTCGAACCCAGGGGTCCAGGCGCGGACGTCGGTCCACGGGTACGGGAGCAGAACACCTGCGATCAGGAACACGATGACAAGGTGCGGCGCGGCGGCGAGCCAGGATCTGACCAGGGTCAGACCATGGGGCAGCTGCTCGGGGTAGGGCAGGTCGAGTGTGGCGGGATAGTCGGCGACCCGGGCGAGGGTGAACGGCGGGTAGCGGTCGGTGCCGAGGGCGGCGTACACGTAGAACCCAAGCCGCCAGTTCCAGCGGAGGACGCCGAGGTTGAAGTCGAACAGCGCCCGCGGGTAGCAGCCGGTCACCAGGACCTGGCAGCCGGCGACCACCGTCACGACCAGGAACGCGATCCACAGGAACGCCAGCACGATGTAGTGCGGGACGGCGAGGAACATC
The DNA here is from genome assembly GCA_038238065.1 of Propionibacteriales bacterium. Taxonomy (GTDB): domain Bacteria; phylum Actinomycetota; class Actinomycetes; order Propionibacteriales; family Propionibacteriaceae; genus Microlunatus. The sequence continues at coordinate 25,285 of JBBRYD010000037.1, forward strand.
TTGACCAGCCACAGCCAGCGGGATGGGTTGGGGTCGGGTCGGCCGCTCAGCCGGACCGAGGTGTCAGCCTCAAGGGTCGATGCGGTCATGAGAAGGACCTTTCGAGCGCGACGGGTGTCGAGAGCGGGGCCGGGATGACGGTCCGGAAGCCTTTGACGACCATCCAGAGGGCGACGCTCAGCTCCCAGGCGAGTACCGGCATGGCCGCGGCGATACCGAGGGTGGACAGGTCGGCGTACGCGCCGAACAGCACCGCGGTGCCCGAGACGAAGACCAGGCTGCCGCCGACCAGACCGAGGATGGCGATCGGCCGGGGCACCAGCCGGGACCGGAACATCAGCGACGCCAGCAGGACGGTGTTGACGCCGAGGGCGAGCTTCGGCCCGAACAGGAAGGTCCAGTCGTGCAGCGCCACCAAGGCGCGGCCGACCGTGAGGGCGGCGGGGGCGTCGGTCGTGCTGCCGTGGCGGAGCGTGAGGATGGTGAGGAGGCTCATCACGCCGACGAGGATGATCGCCGCCTCGATGATCCGGCCGGCGACGTAGCCGAGGGCGAGACCGCCGCCGTAGGTCTTGATCACCGGGTAGAGGGTGACGGATGTGCCGACGACGGCGATGGCGAGGAGCACCTCGAGGAAGGCGCCGATCAGCACGCCGGTGTCGTTGTCCGACGCGGAGACGATGAAGGTCGGGTCGGTGAGGATGGGGCCGTAGCTGAGGACGGCGCCGATGGCGGTCACCTCGGTGATGAGGTAGAAGATGCCGGCGACGAGGGCGGTCTTGCGGGTGGGGTTCATGACGGTGTTCCTTTCGTGGAGGTTGGTGTGAGAGGTCGTACGGAGAGGGCGAGCTTGCCGCGGACGCGGCCGGTCTGGAGGTGACGGATGGCGGCCGCCGTGTCGGCGAGGCGGTAGGTGTGTTCGACGAGGGGCGTGAGTTGGCCGCCCTCGACGAACCGGGTCAGTTCGTCGAGGTCGGTGGGGCTGGGTTTGGTGACCAGCGGGCACAGGGTCTGGGAGACGAACGGCGACAGGGCCAGGGCCTGGAGGATCCGGTCAAAGGGTCCGATGAGTCGGCCGGAGGAGTCGCCGCTGCTGAGGACGAGGCGACCCGCCGGGGTGAGGCTGCAGTGGAGCGCCGTCGGTGATGCGGTGCCGGCGAGCTGGAGGATGACGTCGTACGCGGTGCCGGAGCGGGTCGGGTCGTCGCGGGTGTAGTCGACGACGTGGGTGGCGCCCAGCGAGCGGACCAGATCGACGTTGCGGGTGCTGCAGACTCCGGTGACGACGGCGCCGAGGGCGATCCCGATCTGCACGGCCATCGTGCCGACTCCGCCCGTCGCCCCGATGATCAGAACCCGCTGCCCGGTCTTGACCTGGCCGGCGTCACGCAGTCCCTGCAGTGCGGTCATCCCGGCGAGCGGCAGGGTGGCCGCCTGCTCAAAGGTCAGCTTCGACGGCCGGAGGGCCAGCCGGTTCTCGGGCACCGCCACGAACTCGGCGAACGCGCCGAAGCCGACGAACCCGTACACCTGGTCGCCGGGCCGGAACCGGGTGGCGCCGGTACCGACGGACTCGACCTCGCCGGCGACGTCGCTGCCGACGATGGGGTGCTTCGGGCGACGGAGCCCGGCACCGGACAGCCTGGAGATGTACGGCAAACCGCGCATGAAGTGCCAGTCCCACGGGTTCAGCGACGCCGCCCGCACGCGGACCAGCACCTCGCCGGCTCCGGGTCTCGGGGTCGGGACGGTACGGAGGTGGAGGACTTCAGCCGGGCCGAAGGCGGGGTGGGTGATGGCCGCCATCTGTTCGGGGGTCGCCGAGCGCAGCTCGGTCGAGGTGAGATCGGTGACCTCGTATCCGCGGACGGCTTCGAGGAACGGCTGGACACTGCCGTGGACAAGGCAGCGCAGGGTGTGGTCGTCGACCTCGACGTCGGTCACACCGGACGCCAGGCCGACCGGTCGGGTCGGCGGGGCCCCGGTGAAGGTAACTGTGACGCGATGGATGGGAGGGCTGTCGGACATGTCTCGACGCTAAGACCGCCGAGGCCGCCATCGCTTCCGTCGAATTACGGAGGCGATGCGTAGTCCGCTCGACCCGGGCGGCCGCGTGCTACGTTCCAGTCATTGTGGGGAGGCCGCGGCGCCGGATCGGCAACATTCCGGCCGAGACGACCAGCTTCGTGGGGCGGCGGCACGAGTTGGCCGAGCTCGGCGGCTGCTGTCGAATGCGCGCCTGGTCAGCCTGGTCGGCCCTGGCGGGGTGGGCAAGACCCGGCTTGCGGTGCGGCTCGCCGACGATCTGACCCGCGGCTTCGCCCAGGGCGGCTGGTGGGTCTCGTTGGCTGAGCTCCGCGACCCCGACTTGGTGCCGGCGGCGGTGATGACGGCACTTGAGGTGCCGGACCCGGGCTCGACGGAGCCGCAGCGGCTGGTGCTTGACCATCTGCGGGACAGCGAGCTGCTGCTGGTCCTGGACAACTGTGAGCACGTCGAACGCGGCGGCCGCGGCACTGGTGGACGCGGTTCTCCGGTCCGCACCAGGGGTCCGGGTGATCGTCACCAGCCGGGAGCCGCTGCAGGTGCCGGGGGAGCACATCCTCCCGGTGCCGCCTCTCGCTCTCCCGCTGCCGGGCGGCGGCCCGTCGCCGGCTCAGCTGCGGCAGAACGAGGCGGTCATGCTGTTCGTCGAGCGCGCCGTCGCCGCGTCGGGAACGTTCGCGCTGACCGACACCAACCAGTCGACCGTCGCCGAGCTCTGCCGTCGACTGGACGGGCTGCCGTTGGCCCTCGAGCTGGCCGCTGTCCGTGCCCGCGTCCTCACCGCCGAGCAGATCCTGGACCGGCTGTCGGATCGGTTCGCTTTACTCACCGGCGGCGGCCGGGCTGCCCTGCCGCGGCAGCAGACCCTGCGGACGGCCATCGACTGGAGCCACGATCTGCTGACCGCGGCAGAGCAGCGGCTGCTGCGTCGCCTCTGCCGGTTCGCCGGCCCGTTCACCTTGGACGACCTCGAGGGCGTCTGCGTCTGGGAGGACGCCGAAAGCGCCCTGGCCCTTTTGTCGTCGTTGGTCGACAAGTCGCTGGTGGCCAGGGAGGACGTCAGCGGCGTCGGGTGCTTCCGGCTGCACGAGACGATGCGGGAGTACGCCGCCGGCAAGCTGAGCGCCGCCGACGAGGGCGCCCGTGTCGACCACCGCTTCGTGGAGCACTACCGGGCCCGGTGCGTCGACACAAGGAACGACGCCTGGCACCGCCCGCTCGACTGGCTGGCGTGGGTGGAGCGGGAGATCGACAACCTGCGCCTCGCCCTCCACCTGTGCGTGACCGCCGCTGACTGGTCCCGTGGGCTCGAGATCGTGACTGCGCTCGGCCCGTACTGGTCCACCCGCGGCACCCGGGAATGTCGACAGTGGCTCGACGCCCTGATGGTGGCAGCGGGAGAGTCCACGAGCCTGCCCGCTGCGGCGTTCCGGCTCCGGGGCTGGTGCGACATGCGCCGCGCCGACGGGCCGGCCGCCAGGCCGTGGCTCGCCTGGGCGGTGACCGCGGCTCGGCTGGCCGACGACCCTCCCATGCTGGCCGAGGTGCTGGCCACCGCCTCGATCGCCGAGAACATGGCAGGAGACCTGACCGCCGCCGCACGGCTTCTTGACGAGGCCGAGACGATTGCGGCGGGTGGTGGCCTTTATCCGGTGCCCGTTGAGATCGTCCAGGCCAAGGCGGTGCACGCCTTCTTCGCCGGCAATCTCGCTACGGCCGACGAGCTCTCCGTCACCGGTGAACGGCTTTGCCGCGAGGCCGGCGACCTTTCCTACCTGATCCAGATGCTCCTCTACCAGGGTCAGGCGGCCGTCCTCACCGGCGACGCCGCGCAAGCTGAGACGAGGTTGGAGGAGGCGCTGCGGGTCGCCCGCCAGCTCGACGACCGGCCGGCCCAGTACGACGTGCTCACCCTGCTGGCCTGGCCGGTCAGCGCGACC